>CAYFPK010000065.1:0-1683 GCA_964344975.1 Candidatus Woesearchaeota archaeon | reverse complement strand
AGATGTTTGGGCCTTTGTTTTAGAGAGAAGATTTCTCTATTGGTGAGTACCTGTACTTTTTCAATACCTTCAATTTTTGGTAAACGTGCTGAAGATCCTGTTGCCAGTACAAATTTTTTTGCTTTAAGAATTTTGTTTTTTATGGTTAACTCGTTTTTGCTGATGAATCGTGCTGTGCCGAAGTAGACGGTGATGCCTTCTTTTTCAAAACGTTCTTTTGAATCATGTACGCCGATTTTTTCTTGCACGCTTTTCACATACTTGAGTACTTTTTTGAAATCTGTTCGTAACTTTGTTCCTTGCACACCGTATATCTCTGCGTTGTTTGCTAAATGAGTTACTTTTGCTGCTTTAATCAGTGTTTTTGATGGCACGCAGCCGAAGTTGAGACAATCCCCGCCTAACTTTTCGTTTTCTATTAAAGCAACTTTACACCCTAAGCTGTTTGCTCCTAGCGCTGCAATAAGGCCGCCTGAGCCGCCGCCTATTACTATCACGTCAAAATTTTCAGTCATGTGCTTTTTTCTTCTTTTTTGTTTTTTTAAACGTTGTGTTTAGAAAAGCCTTTCGTTTTGCGTACTGTACCGGGTTTTTAATCTTTTTACACAAGCCGTCAGGGGTGCACACGCCTATACCTTTGTAGTACATATCGTTGGTACAGTTTGGTGGTAAAATGGTGTCTTTTTGTTTTTTAAACCAGGCGAGTTGTGCTTTAATGTAGCCTTCTTTTAGCTGTTCGTGGTTGTTCTTGTTCCATTCTTCTAACCTTTTTTCTACTTCCTCGTAACTCCAGCCCATGTTAATTAAAAAGTTGATATAGAGAAATACTGCACGTTTTCTGCCGTCGTCTGGGATGCCTTTGTGGATATTGTGCATGCACGGCGGGAAGACTTGCTCGCCGAGTGGTTCGTTAGGTAGCACGTTTTTGAATTCTTTTTTTTCTTCTACTATTGGTGCTTTTTTTGTTTGCCAGTCGAGTGCTTGCACGACGAGTTCGTACGCGTCGTTTTCTGGAACCGGTTTGTTTAAAAATGGTCTGATGTGTTTTACATTTTCTGGTTTTGCATCTTGTTTGTTAAACTCTTCTATACTGTTTAAGGGTATGCTTACTAGTCCTGATTTTTCGTGCATGGAGTATGCGCATCGAAATAAGTGTCTGTTTGAAATTAACACACTGTCAATGTCTACTGCTTTGAATGGGTCAAAATGACCGTTTGGTGTCAACTTTTCTTCAGTAGTCTGTGCGTTTTGTGCAATCTGGGTGATACTTTCGTGTCTGAGTAATTCTGCTGCTAAGTGTTCTTTAATCATACTTTTAATATATTCCGCAATGACTCTCACTCCACCCGGAAAGAAGTTTTTAATCTCGATGTTGTTGACTTCTTTTGGGAATGCTTCAAACGGTATTGCTATGTGTACGCCGTTGTTGCCTGAGTATTTGAAGTCGTAGCTTGTTACATTGTGAAATTTGAGTGCTTCAATTATGAATTTTGCTGTGGTTAACGCGTACGGTAAGTGTTTGCTGTCTAGGTCTAAGACACAGTCCCAACCTTTTCTGTTTTCGTTAAGATCTTTTTTAGATAATCCGGCTTTGAGTTTGTTGAGGTCTTTCCACCGTTCTTCAGAAATGTGTATAGAGGTCATGCCGCTTTTGGCTAAATCTTTAATGTCGCCTAAATAGCT
>CAYFPK010000064.1:0-1698 GCA_964344975.1 Candidatus Woesearchaeota archaeon | reverse complement strand
GTTCTTGCTATCTCTTTAAAGCTTGATCCCCAGTGATAGCGCATTTTTATAATAACTCTCTGCTCTGTAGGTAGTTTGCTTATTGCTTGTCCCACCTCTTGTTGTAACTCTCTTCTTCTGATATCTTCTCTGAGATCTCCCTTTGTTGTTTGTTCAGTTGCATATAGGGGATTTTTCTCTCTTCTTACTGTTTTGAATCTGTAATGGTTCTTTCGCTGATTACGTGCTATGGTGGATATCCACGCTTTAAAATTTGCTTCTTTGTACGTATGTAACCTTTCAAAAGCCCTTTTCATTGTCTCTTGGACAATATCTTCTGCCTCATCTCTATCTCTTATATGTGGTACTGTTATGGCATACAAATGCACTCTATATCTTTTGTAAATTTCTGCGAACGCTTCTGTTTCTCCTGCAACTGTTCTTGCTACCAATTGGTTGTCTGTTTCTTCAACTCTTGCTTCGAGCGGCATAAATTATTTTCTACTTGTTACTTCTATAAAAAGTTTCTTAACAAGGCATTATACTTAGCTATACGCTCACCTCGTGCAGGGGCGCCTAACTTAAGGTGACTCTTGGTTTGTTGGGCCAGTTGCACTATGCTTGTGTCGTTTGTTTCACCTGATCTGTGGGAGACTATCGTTGTCCATTTTGCTTTTTGCGCTATTTTTGCTGCTTGCAGGGTTTCTGTTATTGTGCCTACCTGGTTTGGTTTTAGAATTATGGCGTTACCTGCTTTTTGTTTAATTGCTTTTTGTAGTCGTAAGGTGTTGGTTACCGTTAAGTCGTCTGTAACCACTTTTGCTTTTAGTGCTTTTGTTAATTTTGTGAAGCTTGCAAAGTCATTTTGCTCAAATGGATCTTCAATGCTATAGAGATGGAATTTCTTTTCTAAGCTTTTGTAATATTCCAATAATCTTTCTTTGGTATACTTCTTGTCTAGATGATATTTTTCTTTCTTGTAATACTCTGATGCTGCCACGTCTAGAGCTATTTTTGCTTGTTTGTGATACCCGTTTTCTTCTAGGGCTTTTTGTAAGAATTCGCACGCTTGCTCTGTTGTTTTTACTGGTGGGGCAAAGCCGCCTTCATCACCGACATTGGTTGCTTGTCGTCCATATTTTTTTTCAAGCATTGCTTTTAAAGTGTGATAGGTTGCTGTGATTGCTTTCATTTTTTTTGTGACTATCATGTGTTCTTGTATTTTTAATTTGTTGCCTGCGTGTTTACCGCCATTGATAAGATTCGCCATTAGGACTGGTTGGTGTGTGGATCTTTTTTGTTTGGTTTTGTAATGTGCTAGAGAAATTGCCAAGGTGGTGTTTGCGCCTATCTTGGTTTTGTCTAAACCAATTAAGACTGTATCGAGTTCTTTTTGTGTGAACGTTTTGTTTTTTAACAGCGGGAAAATTTTTTTATTTATTATCTGTACTGCTTTTTTTGCGGGTACGGTGGGCATTTCGTAAGTACCTTTTGATTTTCCCTCTGGAACACTTGCACGGGTAAAACAATTTCCTATTTTGAGGTCTACTTCAACGGTGGGTAGTCCTCTGGAGTTGAGAATTTCTCGTGCAGTAAGTTTTGTTATTTTCATTATTCGTAGTGGGATTTCATTAGCAGGGTTCTATTAACATCGCCTGTTTTGATGCCTTTATTGAATAACCTTTTTACTTTTGTTTTGAGTCGTGTATCTTTATAACT
>CAYFPK010000063.1:0-1791 GCA_964344975.1 Candidatus Woesearchaeota archaeon | reverse complement strand
GGCGAAAAGTTCTCGGATTTTGCGTCAGACTGCAGCTGAAGGGCGAAAGTTTGGTTTGGGGATGTGTGTTATTTCGCAACGTCCAGCGCGCGTTGACAAAAACGTTATTTCGCAGTGTTCTACGCAAATTATCTTGAAGTTAACTAACCCTAACGACTTACGTGCCATTTCTAACTCTGTTGAAGGGATTACTTCTGAGACTGAACGAGAAATTCAAAATTTGCCTATTGGCACTGCTATGGTTGTCGGTGTGGTTGATCTGCCCCTGTTTGTTGACATTCGTCCGCGTATGACCAAACACGGCGGGGAAGCTGTTGATATCTTGGAAACCTTTGCTGATTTAGGTGGGGATGATGGTCGCGAAGTGTTGCAAGTGATTTTGCCTTCTTTATCTTTAGATGATTTTAAGTTGCGTAGTGGTTCTTCTGAGATTCGTACCGACATTGTACCTTGTTGTTTACTTGAATGTCAGCAAGGGAATACCCATTTTCATTTGCTCGTTGATTTAGAGAAAGCGCAGTTTGTTACGTCTGTTGATTCGCGTCGAGGGCAAAGTATTTTGAACTCTCTTGGTCCTTTATCTGAGCAGGAACAAAAGGTTATGCGTATCGCTTGTGGATTGCCGTCACCATTTACACCGGCAGCTCTCTTCACTACTTCTGGTTTACAATTTTCTGAGCTTTATGATGTTGTTAAGCAGTTGCAGAAAAAACATTATGTTGCTGAAGTGGATGGTGCCTATAAGTTGAGTGATGCTTTGGGTGTGTTTTTATCTTTGCATGATTTTTCTTGTACAGTACAGCCGCAGTTTCGTGCTTTGCAGTATGACCGTAAATTGCCTGAGAAGTTTAACATCTCTGAGATTTTAGAATTTTTGTCTCGTTTTGTCACTGTTGTTTCGCAAAAACCTGTGTGGATGGTGCATCGGGTTGCTGTTGCTGTGGATAATGCTGGGCGGGCTTAGTAGTACGGTTTTTATCCTAAGTACTGAGGTGCTGCTTCTGCTGGGGCGTATTCACTTTGCTTTGTTGAGCTCTCTTCTGAATCTCTTTGATATGATTCTAATAATTCGCTATCTGTTAGAAGTAGTCGTGCCTTGATCATGGTGGGACCTGTAAACACAAAGGCGTCTCGAATGTTTAGACCTAATCTTACTTCAGGATGTTCTTGCAGTATTCTTTTAAGACCTAAAGCCTCTTGCACATTTGCATTTTGCAGTACATGTGTTCTGCCAAAGCCTGCCTGACCTTGTCCTGCATAAATTGTTAAACTTTTAACAGAATCTAAAGCAACGGTGATTGCTGGATCTCCTCTACCTAACCAATTGTCTGTAATAGTCCCTTTTTCATAACCGGCAAACTCGCCTAAATAGACCTCTCGTCGCATGCCGGAATTACCGTGCATCTGACAATTCTCTACTAAGACTACTTCTCCGAGTTTTAAACCTCGCAAGTTGTCATCTATCTCTTTTGCTAATTGTGCGTTTGCCACGAAACTATATGCTGATTCTGAGAATTTTATTTGATATCCCCGCTCTTCCATCTCATTTGCTAATTTTCTTAGTTTGTCTGTAAGGTCTGCAATTTTTGTCATCTTTGTTTTCTCCTTTCTCTTCTTTGTGGTTATGTGTACTTAATAAAGATTCTTATCTAGCGTAACTGTTTAGCTACCTAGCTACTGGAGTAGCTAAAAAGTTACCAAAAAACGAATGTTTTATATACTATAGTGCGACTATAGTCTTACTATGGTAACTACAATTCAGGTTAGTGAAGAACTTAAGGAAAAACTAAA
>CAYFPK010000062.1:0-1812 GCA_964344975.1 Candidatus Woesearchaeota archaeon | reverse complement strand
ATTAGGGCCATTTGCTTTCTAGCATTTTTCTGAACTCTTTGAATTCTTCTTGAGTTATTGGGGTGTCCTTGAATGCTCCGAAAAGCTCTTTAAGTGGATTTTCTTTTTTCATGATTCTTTCTTTTTTTTCTTGTATAAAACTGTTTGCGGAAGTTTTAAAGCTGTTATTATATTGTTTTTTTTGTGGAACTTGCTGTTTTGAACAATGATGTGCACTGTGGTGCTCTTGCCCAAGGTTGCGTACAGTGTGTACGTGGTGAGAAACTAGTACTTTTTATCACTGGGATGTGTTCGCGTAAATGTTTTTATTGTCCTGTAGGTGATCATAAGTTTGGCTCTGATGTGATTTTTGCTAACGAGCGGCCTGTTACCTCTTTTGCTGATGTTTCTGCTGAGGTTGATTCTTGTGCTGCTTTAGGTTGTGGTATAACCGGAGGTGATCCTTTATGTCGCGTGGACCGTTGTGTTGCGTATATCACTGCTTTGAAAAAAAAATATGGGGGGAATTTTCATATTCATTTATACACTCCTTTAGAGTTAGTTAACAAACATACCATGCAGAAATTGTATGATGCTGGGCTTGATGAGATTCGTTTACATTTTGATCTTGATGATGAGGTGCATTGGGATCATGTGCATGCTGCTTTAGCTTACGATTGGGTTGTTGGTGTGGAAATTCCAGCTATTCCTGGCAAAGAGATGCAAACAAAAAAAATGTTAGACTTTCTTGCTGATAAAGTTGCCTTTGTTAACTTTAACGAGCTTGAAGTTGCGGACAATTCTTTGAGTACTCTTTTAGATGATGGGTATACAACTAAAGACGAGTTTTCTTATGGTGTTGCCGGTAGTGCTGCGTTTGCTCGGCAAATGGTGCGGTATTGTCAGTCTAAACGCTTACGTGCACATTTTTGTTCTGCTGCAACTAAAGATGGTGTGCAGTTAATGGAGCGGGTTAAACGGCGTGGTAACATTGTTGCACAACCGTTTGATCACATCACTGATGAAGGGACGTTTATACGAGGGGCTTTGTATGAAGAAAAACCTTCGTTTGGCTATCGGAAGAAATTGGCTTTGAAGGATAAAGACGTTGAGGTTCGGCGTTTGCGTAAGTTGCGTGCTGTAGTTTGTCAGACGTTACGTGTTGCTAAATCAGATGTCATTGTTGATGACGTTAAATATCGCTTACTTTGTTCTCGAAAAATTGTTGAAAAACATGCTGATAAGATTGTCTCTTTAGGTCTTATTCCTGCCATTGTTGAAGAAATGCCTACCTATGATTTGTTTGAAGTGGAACTTGAGTTTTTGGCCTAATTTTTCTTGAGCATTTCTTGCATTGCTTTTTCTATTTTGGCACTCATGTTATAGCCTTTTTTTCTACACATTTTTTTGAAATTTACAGCAATGTTTTTGTCTATAGTGAAGTTTAGTCTTTGCTTTGTTCTTATTTTCTTTGTTCTTTCGAACTCCATTAATGTTTCGAATAACTCTCTATCTTCTTTTACAATTCTTTTTGCTATTTTTTGAATTTTACTTGATGCCATCGTTAATCATCTCCTCTATTCTTCTTATACTGATCGTGTTTCTTGTTATAATGTTTTTTATTAATTTAACTAGTTTGTCATCATATACTTGGTATCCCTCATATTCTGCATATGTTTTTATCAATAGTGCAGCGGTTCTTTTGTTTCCTTCTTCAAATATATGGTCTAAGAGGATTGCTCTTGTGAGCCAAGCTAGTGCTTTTGGCCAATTTTCTGTTTTTTTTGCATGACTTAGCGCAAAATCAAGACTTGCTTCATTGTGCAGCCTTCC
>CAYFPK010000061.1:1148-1966 GCA_964344975.1 Candidatus Woesearchaeota archaeon | reverse complement strand
CTGCTGCAGGCCCTGGCCAACGGCCATGCTGGAGCCCTGGGGCTCGCCGACCTCGAGAGCAAGCTGACGGCCGAGGCAGTCGAGGTCGACCGCCTGGGGGCCGAGAGGAGCGCTCTCGTGGCAACCACACCCGACCCGGTGAGCCTGGAGAAGGCCCTCGGCCTATTCGACCCAGTTTGGGATGTGCTCTACCCGATGGAACAGACCCGGACCATGGGGCTCGACCTGGATCCAGCTGGCGCCGAGCTGCTCGCGTCAGAGATCCGAGACGACCGGGAGGGCGCGGCATGAGGATCGAAGTCCATGTCGATCTTCACCGGAAGACGAAGAAACCACCAGAGCCCGCGACGGTGAACGGTCGTCCAGACAAGACCCCGAGCAGAGAGAAGCGTCTCCGCTGGATCGCGTTGGCACTGGTCATCAACGAGATGGTCCTGACCGGAGAATGGGAGAACTACGCGGAAGCCTCGCGAGCGTGTAGAGTCTCGCGAGCACGTATCACGAAGCTCATGGCGCTGCTCTGTCCTATCGATGCGAGGGCATAGCAGCTGAAAGGAGATTCAATGGGCCAAATGCGCAAGTACCGGTGCCCATCATGCAGCTACGCAGAGACCGTCGCTGGCGGTCGTTCCTGCGGGATGATCGCTGTCATCGAGACCATCCTCTGCCGGGACTGCCGGAGGCTCTACGACGCCATCGCTGAAGAGACTCCGGACGAAGCTCTCCAGGAGGATGGACGTGTTCGAGGCAACTTGACGGGGATCCGTTGCCCGGTTTCGGAGAACCACTCATTCATCCGCTGGCGGAAGCCATGGCCC
>CAYFPK010000061.1:882-1138 GCA_964344975.1 Candidatus Woesearchaeota archaeon | reverse complement strand
GATGCAATACTCAGATGGTCGCATCCAAGCTCGCCTTGAACTGGGACTAGCCGATCATCTCATCTCCACAACACGCTCGTGCCGGATCACGAACGTGTTGATCTGCCTGACATACCCTCCCAGGCCGTTCCTCGCCCTCCAGTCGCAGGTCACGATCCAGCCATCGGTCTCCGAGTACTGCAATGCCCCCCACCGCTCGTACTTGATGCTATCCGGGTCATTCGCGATGCTCTTCAGGTAGCGCTTGACGATAGGC
>CAYFPK010000061.1:0-749 GCA_964344975.1 Candidatus Woesearchaeota archaeon | reverse complement strand
TTCCCGGGGTCGAGCTTCAGCAACTTGGAGTAGGCATCCAGGTTCGCTGAATACTCGGAGGCTGGAAGGGCTCGGGCTTCTTCGAGCAGCGAGGCGATTTCCTTTGCCCGCCTCTCCGCTTCTCGCTGAATACTCTCTTGCTCTCGGAGTTCTGCCTGTCTTTCGATCTCTAGCCTCTCCTCTGTGGTGAGAGAGGCATCGAATGCTGATTGGCTCAGCCCTCCAACGAGAAGCGCAAGAGCCATGTAGAAGGTCACCACGGTCTTTCGAGTCTGGAGCTTCCAGAACCTGAACGTAATCCGTGGGTTAATCAGTCCCAGCACCGCCATGATGAACAGTGCGGCAGCAAGCCATTCGAGTCCTTGCGATACGGCCTTCAGGATACCCAGCATCGTACTCCCTCCCATCTGTTGGGCCTCACCGCAGTGCGTGTACATTGAGGCCGTCGACTAAATGCTACTTATAGTCCGTAGACCTATAATCACCTTCCCAGCTATATGCTCCCCCATGGGGAAACGAAGACTACAAAGCCCGCTAGTAAGGGTTGTTGCTCAGAATCTCCGAGAGGCCCGCCTGAACAAGGAGCTCTCCCAGGAGGAGCTTGCCGAGAAGGCCGATCTGCATCGGACATACATCGGATCAGTCGAGCGTGGCGAGAGGAACATCAGCCTGCTGAACATCGAGAAGCTGGCTAAGGCTCTCGGCGTACCCGCTTACGATCTTCTTCGCGATCAGCAATGATGGCGTGA
>CAYFPK010000060.1:0-1987 GCA_964344975.1 Candidatus Woesearchaeota archaeon | reverse complement strand
CCTAAAGACAAAAACTCTTTGTTCACCACTTCAGCGATCCGTTGATAAAATTCGTGCGCTGCAATCTCACGCAAACGCGCAAAACGTTGTTGGGAATTATGCACAAGCACCCCGTTAGCAATAAAATTCTGGCGTTTAACAGAAATATCTGCCATAGGAACTTTCTCACCTGTACGTACAATTTGTTTTATTTTAACAGGGATAAGGCTATACTCAAGATGCTTAACCAATTCCTTGCGCAAATCATCGTCAGAAACTTCAGCAAGCACAGAATGTAAAAAAGTTCCTTTACTCATCATACGCCCATCGTTAAAAAAGTTAGAAACTTTAGAAAAATCGCCGACACGCATACCGTAGGACTCAAGCACAGCACGAATAGAAGAACCTGATGCAAAAATTTGTCGAACATAACTCCTTTTAGTTCGCTTCAAAATTAATGCACCTAATTTTTTACGCTTAGCTAAAAGTGTAAAACCGATTTGTTGCGAAAAATACATTAAAGAAACTTTATCGGTAACACGCAAAGTATAACGCTCATTATCAGAGTAAGGATTACCTTTGTTATCATATATGCAAAATGAAGAAATAACGCCAAAACGCAGCAACAACATCTGCAACTCTCGTATCAATAATTTATTGTGCATACCAATCGCAAGCTCATCGTCAGTACAATACCCTTCGGCATCAAAAAGACCCCGGATGTATGCTGCAACAACAGAATCAACGGACGTCATAACTTTGCTAGGTGTACGCGTATCAAGCGCCTGTTTTAACGCAGGAAATTCACCACGAACAAACCGTTCAAGAGGTTTACCCATAACTCGCATTTCATAATAGTTTTTGTCAGCACGAAACCGCAAACTCGTGTTCGCACAAAATAACGATTGGGCAAGTTTCTCATAATATACTGCAACTGCTTCATCTTGCTCACAAAATTCCAAACGCGCATTATCAAACGAACCATCACCTGTAAAATAACCTAAAAATTGCGCTAAACGCTCATCAAGCACAGCGGGTAAACGAAGAGAAGCAGAAGGGGTCGTATACGAAGCAACAAAAGAAAAATAATCTAGGTCAAGAGCAGAACAAATCTTGCGCAATGTGGCAATAGCAGGCCGTTGCCGTCCAGACTCATACTGATAAATGTCTTGTTGCAACTTCCCAACCAAAGCACTAAGCTTTTTTTGCGAAAGGCCTTTTTCAAGACGCAAAGACTTAAGCAACGCCCGACCTTCTTCACTAAGGACATAAGAGCGGTAATAATCAGTACACAACGCAT
This sequence comes from Candidatus Woesearchaeota archaeon, assembly GCA_964344975.1. Taxonomy (GTDB): domain Archaea; phylum Nanobdellota; class Nanobdellia; order SCGC-AAA011-G17; family GW2011-AR18; genus CAYFPK01. Next base: position 708 of record CAYFPK010000060.1, on the reverse strand, counting down.
GTCGTGTACCTTGTATAGATATTTTTTCTGGCATAAGCAAATGATCACCGACAACTAAATCCGAACACAACTTTTCACAAACTGCACCCTTTTGCCAAACAAAGAAAGTATGATCACCTGAAGAATCAATCTCTAAACGAGGAGTCCTAGTAACAACTTTAACAACTTCTTTAGATCCAGAGTCCCATTTATCTAAAACAGGTGAATCTTCAAAACCTTCTAAACCAAAATTAAAACTCTTCACCACTAAAGGATTATGCATAGAACCTATAGGAACCAGACCCCCATCAGCCAATTGCACAACGCTATCCGCAGCAGCCAAACATTGCCCACCAACCTTCACTTTACCAGGAACGGTTGAATGCATTTGTTTTAACACTGTCGTTGCAGTGCCTTGTAAGATGGCAACAATCGCATCTCGATTGTCCATAACAATCATGCCATAAATTTCATCACTCTCAAGCATCCCTTGCAACTGTTCAACATGAAAATATTGGTCACAACGATACAGACGCATGTTCAACGGTTGTGGCGGTTCAACCGAAAACACTTTGATATCAATCTTATTCTCGGTTGCAGAACAATTTCCCGCATACACAGCAAGACCGTTTGGCGGTGTTGCTTTATACAAACGCAAATGACGAATCATACGCTCCAACGAATCAATAACATTTTTTCGTGTACGCGCATCTTTAATGTTTGACGCAG
>CAYFPK010000059.1:0-2011 GCA_964344975.1 Candidatus Woesearchaeota archaeon | reverse complement strand
TTTAAATAGCGTTTCTGCTAAAATCTCTTTTATATGATTATGGAGGTGCGCATACATGGCTAAGAAAAAAGCTTCTTCTATGGAGACAGTCGGTGTATGGTCCTTTTTAGTCGGTCTTGTTCTTGCAGTTGTTTTAGGGCTGTTTGGCTACACGGCAACTACACTACTTTTAGTGCTTGGTTTGTTGGTTGGTCTTTTGAATGTTACCGATAAAGAGATCGTTCCGTTTTTAGTTGCTTCAATCGCTTTAATTGTAGTTGGATCTGTAAGTGTTGGTTTACCTGGTTGGTTAACGAATATGCTTGCAAACATTGTTATCTTTGTTGTTCCAGCGGCTCTTTTAGCGTCTGTAAAAGCAATTTATGCCCTAGCAGGAACACGCTAGGTTTCTTTTTTTCTTTTTTATTCTGGCTTTTCTAATTTTTTTCCAATGTCTATTATAGTGGCGTCTAGTAGCTCTATTGCGTGTGCGATCATGCTTCTCTCTGTCGTTGCATATGCTGCAATGTAGAGCTCTCTGAGCCGTTCTACGTCTCTTAAAAATTTTATTAACTCTCTTGCTGCTTGTGTTTGGCGTTGCTTGTTGTTGCTTTCTAAAAACATAACTTCTAACTTAATTCTCTCAATATATTCTATTGCTAGTGTTTGCATGGTTGCTTCTGCCTGTTTTGTTACTTGTTTGAAGTTTGGTTGGCTCCTTTTTGGAATGCGAGATTTTTCATACTCTTGTTCTAATAACTCTACTTCCTGTTTCATCCAGAGTAAATTTTCAAGCATTCTGGTTACTTCTTCAACTTGAGGGAAGCTTTCTTTGTCTAAAACAGATCTTTGTCTTTCTAGTTCCCTTTGGTGGAATGCAATTTCTCTTTGAAAATGTCTTAATGTCCCTGTGTTGATTGTTGGTTCTTGTTGTATTGTTGCCTGGGCTTGTGTTGCGAGGCTTGCTTGTAGGGCTAGAATTGCTGCTAGAAGTTTTGCTGCTGTTTTTGCAACTTTTTTCTTCTTCATATCTCCTTGTTTTGTTTCGCTGCGTTTATATACCTTATTCTTCTGTCTCTTGCTATGCAAGCAATCGCTATAACCTACAAGGGTCTTGAACCTGTGGTGATTCAAGATTTAACTGAAATTTTAGGCGTTACCGGTCATGTGCATTCGCCTGGGCGTGTCTTATATGATGCAACTGAAGAGCAGATTGCACAGTTTACTTATTTTTGTCGTAGTATCTCTGGGTCGTATCTACTTTTAGGTTCTTGTGAGGTGAGTTTTGCTGCTTTGGAAAGTGCGTTTTCTGCTGTTGATGTGCCTTACATGGATGCAACCTTTAAAGTGCGTTGTTTACGTCGTGGCACTCATGAGTTTTCTTCAGTTACTGTTGAGCGGCATGTTGGTGCGTATCTTGCTGGTAAGTATCTTACTTCTGTTGACCTTGAAGACCCACACACCGTTGTGCTTGTTGACATTGTTGATGATGTTTGTTTGTTTGGTATTGACTTTGCACGTATATCTTTGCAAAAACGTGAATGGCGCGTTAAAACTTTAGCGCAATCTTTGAATGCCTGTTTAGTATATGGTGCACTGCGTTACGCTGGGTATGCTGGTGAGGGTGTTGTGTTTGATCCGTATGTAGGTGATGGGGCTACGTTGATTGAGGCTTGCCTTTCTTCTTGTTCTATTCCCTCTGCTTTACGTTTTGAAGAATTGTTACAATGTTTTAAGTTTCTTGACCTTGATTTTTCTGTGCCTGAAGTTTCACCTTCTGGCCAGTTTATAGGGTTTGACCCGCAGCTTGGTCATTTGCAAGCAGTGCAAGTGAACAGTAAACTTGCCGGTGTGCATTCGTTTTTTTCACTAAGTCGCCAAGATGTAAGTTGGATTGATTTGAAAGTTCCTGCAGATTCGGTTGATTGTGTCGTTACTCGTCCCTATTTTCCTGGTATTCATATAAGTCCTGTAACTCGCTTAAAGCTGTATGAGGAGTTGTTGTCGCGGCTTGCTGTTGTGTTGCGTTCTA
>CAYFPK010000058.1:0-2223 GCA_964344975.1 Candidatus Woesearchaeota archaeon | reverse complement strand
CGAAGACAAGTAAGCTCACGAGCAGGAACAACTAAGACATCACGATCCAATTTACCATAATTTTTTGCAGCCCGAGCAAAATCAAACGATTTATGGAACTTCGACACACGCGGACCAACCTGTCCAGCATAGTGAGAACCAATTTCAGCACCATACAAGATCTCTGAAGTAGGCGTGCGAAACACATCAACCCCACTAAAAGGATCTCCGTGAGAACACACCAACTTACCTTTTTCATGTGAAGAAACTTCAGCTACAAGATCTCCCACAAATCCATTATCAATAAAGCCAGCATCATCAACAGAACCAGCAAGACCCACAGGCGAGTGACGTTGCAACTGCATATTCAAATGTGCAGGTAAAGAAAAAACTTCAAGAGAAGACATAAGATAATGTTCACCAGGTTCAAGAACAACGCGACCATTTTGTTGTTCAAGAGGCTCAAAAAAATCTTCAGCATCATAATGACCTAGCCTAGCAGTATCCACGGCAAACGGTGTACGCCGTGCACGTAACCCGACAATACCATGCGTTCGTCGACCTAAAACATCTAAATGCACACGCAACCCGCGAGAATCTAGTATAGGGTCTGTCGCAACAAGCTCTCCTGTATCATCTAACTGATAAAGTAAAGGGTTACGTTGCCATTCATCAACAATTTCAGATGCAGACAACTTTGCACCAGGCCCCGTAAAAAAACGTAACTGGTTTAATGAAAGTCCAGGGTAGACAACAACATCAAACACCCGCGGTTGCACTAAAAGCCACATACGTAAAGCAACATCTGGCGAATCACGAGCTAAGGCAACATCAAACGATGCATTATAATCAGTCATCATGCGACTGTGTAAAAACAAACGACCAAAGGTACTCTTCGGCGAAGACTCCAGAAAATTTAAGCCACCAAAACGTAACGTTTCTTCTAAAGGAAACAAATAGCTATGTCCTGCTTGCACAACAAACCCATCAGAAATATCCACACAACGTCGTTGACGACGGGGTAATTGCAACAAACTACGATACACCGTATCAGACCCTGAAGGACGAAGCACGCCAGATTCAGCATCAAGCACAAACACTTTATCACCAAGCCGCGGCTCAAACGAGGAGGGTTGTATGCGAGCATCAGTTGTAGTTAACTGCCCAGAAGAAATTAAAGCAGCAATATCTTGAGAAGCAAGACAGAGATCATCAAGAGCCATACCAACATTCACAAAAGACGCATTAAAAAAGGTAGTGGTAGCATCACTAGCAAGTTACACAATACCTACTCAAAAACAAATATGCAAGTAACTATGTCTTTTTATAGACAAGAATAAAAAGCGCAACACATGAAAGCATATTTAGACATTCTCAGAGAAATTAGAGATAGAGGAACCTGGAAAGGCAATAGAACAGGCACAAGAACGCTTTCAGTAAGTGGAACAACATTCAAACACGACATGGCAGAAGGGTTTCCTTTGCTCACAACAAAAAAGATGTTTTTTCGCGGTGTAAAAGTCGAAAACGAATTTTTTATTAAAGGTCTCACCGACAAAAAATGGCTGCAAGAGAGGCGAGTACACATTTGGGACGAGTGGTGTTCACCAGCAATTATTCCATACAGTACAGATCCCGAGATTCAAGCAAGAATGGCAGAGGAGCGAGATCTTGGACCCATTTACGGATTTCAGTGGCGCCATTTTGGCGCAGAGTATAGAGGGTATGATGTAGATTACACAGGGCAAGGCGTTGACCAACTCGCAGAAATGGTTGATAAAATAAAGAATAAACCTGAGGACAGAAGAATTATAGTCTCATCATGGAACCCAGCACAGATTGCAGAAATGGCACTACCACCATGCCATTACAGTTTTCAAGTATTGGTACGTGATGGATTTTTAGATCTAATGTGGAATCAAAGGTCCATTGACAGCATGTTAGGATTACCATTCAACATTGCAGGGTATGGGTTACTATTACACCTACTCGCACAAGAAGCAAATTTAGAAGAAGGAGAATTAACGGGTTTTTTGGGCGACACACATATCTACGAGCCACACATGGGGAAACTCGAAGAACAATTAGCACGAGAACCACGACCATTACCAACAATTGAAACAGAAGATTTCACATCCATCTTTGAGTGGAGAGCAAGGCAAACAAAAATTAAAGGGTATGATCCACATCCAAAAATAAAGTTTGACATAGTAGTATAATGACAAAAGGATTCTATGTAGCATT
>CAYFPK010000057.1:0-2285 GCA_964344975.1 Candidatus Woesearchaeota archaeon | reverse complement strand
CTTTATAAATGATCAATTCTAAAACTATGCCATGTTTGCTAAAAAGAGCGTGGTGATTTTACTATTTGCCCTGCTCGTTCCTTTTGTTGCAGCAGACATTACGCTTGACCCACTCTCTTCTGTCACCTACAATTTGGGTGATGTCCTCTCGGTAAGCGGTACTGCGAGTCATACTGCAGATTTGCGTGGCTATGTTAGTTTAGATTTAGTTTGTGATACCGTTGTTACACCGTTGACGACCACCTTGGTTGCACTTGACGCGCATGTTGCGCAGAGTTTTTCTGAGCTTGTGACGTTAACTGAAAGTGCTACAGGTAGCTGCCATGTCTTAGCTACGTTACGTGACAATAATTTTGTTTCTCTACATACTGTAGAAGGTTCTGCATTTTCTGTGAGTAATTCGTTGACTGGCACCTTTAGTACGCCTGGAACTTCGTTTCAACTTGGTGATTCTTTTGTTTTGCAAGGTGATGTCACTCGTTTAGATGGCACACCTATTGATGGTATGGCGACGTTGACCTATGTTCGTGGTACAACTGCTGTTATGACGCAACATGTTGCGGTTCGGGATGGTTTTTTAGATCATGTACACACGTTGAGCCTACTTCCTTCTGGTGATTACCATGTCGATGTTACGGTGACTGATTCACTTGGCAACTCACAGGCCTTTGCTGAGGCTGTTTTCTTTTCTTTAGATGATCAATTGGTTGTCTTTTTAGCATTATCTCGTGATGATTATTTGCCTGGAGAAAGTGTGTTTTTTAGTGGGGATGTGGAGACACGTTCTGGTTCTGTTCCTGCTGACCTTCTTGTAACGCTTGGCGTTGGTGATGAAACTTTTACCCAACAAAGTTTAGGTGCTTCTTTTGATTTTGAATATCGTGTACCGTTTACCGCCCGCGCACAGACGTATAATGTTGAAGTTGTTGCATCTGATGCAGATGGCAATTATGGCACTTCCGCAAGTCATTACAGTGTTGTGCAGGTGCCCACCAGTTTACAAGTAGATGTTGATGAGTTTTCTGTTGACCCTGGTGCTTCTGTGAGTTTTGAAGCAGTGTTTTTAGATCAGGCAGGAGATTTGTATGATGATAGTGTTACCGTGACTCTTTTGAACCCAAAAGATGAGCAGGTGTTTTCTTCTTCTGTGCTCAGTAACGAAGCGCACGATGTAGCTTTTGAAACTTTTGCAGCGCCTGGCCCGTGGCAGTTGACTGTTGAGGCTGAAGATCTTTTTGATGATGTTGTTGTTACTGTTGTTCCTAAACAGGCTTTAGTGACTGTGTTAGATGGATCTGAAGTTACCGTGCGTAATGTGGGTAACATTGCGTGGGATGCTCCGGTTAACTTTGATGCTGATGGTGCTATTGCTTCTGCCGATGTTTCCTTAGAAGTGAATGCTTCAACTACTGTTGATTTAGCTAAGTTGTTTTCTGATGGTAACTATACGGTTACTGTTGTTGAAACTGGTGAGGTCTATAATGCTGTTGAAATCTATACACCTGGTGTGTTTACGCGTTTAGGTCGTGGTATCTCTAAAGTCTTTAGTGGTTCATCTACTGGATCTGCTGTTGTTGATACGACAAGTGGCTCTTCAGGTGGCTCTTTAGGCGGACTTGTCTTTTACGGTCTTGTCGCTTTGGCTTTACTTGGTTTTGTGTTCTTCTTTTACAAAAAGCAAACCGATGGTGAAGAAGATACATATCCTGATTATGCGCAGGTGTATTCAGAAGAGGACCGTGAACGTGACCGTCAAGAAGCCAAAAAGAAAAAAGCTGAGATTCAGTCTCGTAAAAAGCGTGAACCGAAGTACAAGTATGGTGTTGCGTCTGAAGCGGACATAAAAGATTTCCGCAATAGAATGCAGAAGAAGTTTGCCTCTGAAAATGAACAGCAACAGCGGCACGATTATCAAAAGAAAAACCCTCCGCCAAAAGATCCTCCTTCCAACGTCTTTTCTATGTTTGATTGATTTTCTTGCTGCGTTGTTTGTTTTTTCGACATTTTTTGGTGAGTTGTTATTAAACAGTTTTCCTTAAGCGTTGTATGCGTTTACTTTTGCCGTTTAAAAAATATCCGTTGGGATACAGCCTTCTTTTCAGCCTTGCTTCTACAATACTTATCGGTGAAACTCTTTTTTCTTATAGCGAAAGACTTATAACACATCCATTCCTTTTTTTGTTTAGTTTAGGTCTCTTCTTTTATGTCGTGGAGGTTCGATTATGGCGCGAATAAACAACCCATCGTTCGCTTTCGCTCACTTCGCAGCAAGCTGCGGGGTATTT
>CAYFPK010000056.1:0-2459 GCA_964344975.1 Candidatus Woesearchaeota archaeon | reverse complement strand
TTTTCCAAACACGTTACCAATATGCTTTTTTACAATGCCTGGACCGTTATCTTCAACGACCATGACTAGCCTGTCGTCTTTGCCTTTAACTGGTTTGAGCTCAACTGTTATATCTGGCAAGATGTTTGCTTCTTGACACGCGTCTAATGCGTTGTCTACAGCCTCTTTTACGGCAATCAGAATTGCTTTTCTTTGACTGTCAAAGCCTAACAAATGTCTGTTTTTGGTGAAGAACTCTGCAATGGAAATTTCTTTTTGCTGTTTTGCAATGTGTTCTGCGTGGGTTTTTGCCATCGCACAGGGGACTTTTAGGGTTCTTTATAAATCTTTATCTTTCTAATAGTTTTTTTCTTTGCTTTTGCAACCACAAGTAGACGCCTTTGTGTTGGCTACCGTTTAGAATAGATTCTAATGCTCGTTTTGCCAAATAGACATTTTGAAATTCGCCGATGATGCCTACTGTTTTGTGAAATACGACTATTTTTGTATCTGTCAATTCTTCAATAGTTTTTCGTGCTTTACCACCGGTGCCGATGACTCGTGCTCGAATTCTTTTTTGTTTGTTTTTTTCTTTACCGACAAAATCTGTAATATCTAAGAGTTCAAACGCTATATCTTCTTTGAGCATTTCTAGCGCTTCTTTGGGTGTGAAGCCTCTTGCTATTGCTTTAATTATATTTTGTGCTAATACACATTTGAGGCTGTCCTCGCCTTGAATGATTACGTCGCCTTCTTTTGAGTCAATATCAATTTTTACGTTAAGTTCCTTTTGCAATTTTCTTTTAATTTCTCCTCTTTTACCTATTAAAACAGCAACTCTTTGCATAGGTACTTTTACTTCGTATTGAAATTCCATTGCTCTGGTGGGACTCCTTGCTTTTTTATGTACTTATCGATTTGCCCTGTATCTCTTTTGAGCAGTTTCTCTGCGTCAGGATAATTCGGTCGTACCCCATGGCTTAAATCAATAATAACCGGTTTCTCGTTATGGTTTAAAATGTTATATTCGCTTAAATCTGCGTGTACAATTTTTGCTTTGTTGTACAGTAGTTCTATTTCTTTTTGTAATTGTTTGTAAAACTTTTTTGGATTTTTTGGTGGTTGTTTTTTTAGCAGAGGTGCTGGCTTGCCAATGAGCTGCATGACTAACACATTGTTGTGTACTGCGATGGGTGTCGGTACATTCACTCCTGCGGTTCTTGCTCGGTGTAAATTTCTAAATTCTCTTTTTGCCCAAGAGTAAATGACTTTTCTTTTTTGTTTTTTTAACCACGTGTACCTTGGATCTGCTTTCATGTATCGGTACATCTTGTTAAAGTCTGCTGTGTTTATTCTGTAAATTTTTATACACACGTCTTTGCCCTTTGTTCGTGCCGAGAAAACGTTACTTTCTTTGCCTGTAGAGATGGGGCTTTTTATTTCTTGGAAGTATCCTTGCGATTCTAACTTGAATAATGTTCTTAGAGTAGATTGATCAAATACGTTGTGGTATGTTTTAAATTTTTCTTTACCCATTTAGAGTTCTTCAAGGTCCTCAAGTTCGTCAAGATGGCCGTGTTTTCTTAACCAGTCTACTTGATTTAATCTGTACTTAAAGATAACGTCGCCTTTCTCGTCGCCACCGAATTCCCACGGTTGAATGATTAAGATATCTCCTTCACGGACCCAAAGACGCTTCTTTAATCTTCCCGGCACTCGACAAATTCTTGTTTTACCATCTAAACATTTTACCGTCATTCTTGAGCCGCCTAAACGTTGTTCTAAAATTCCTAGCGTTTCGTTGCCTCTAGGTAGGCGTACTCTTGTTACTTGTTCTGGTTCTGCTTTTATTTTGTTCAGTTTACGTTTTTTTATTCGTGGTGCCATGTAAAAAAAGGGTTTTTTGGTAGCTTTATATAGCTTCTGGAAGCGGTGCTCGCCGGAATAGGACCGTTACCCGCCAAAGTTTTTTACTTGTTAGTCTATCTTGACCGAATAGTTTTTTTGTGATTTTAAGTTCACCTTTGAATCTTTTTTTGAGTTGTTTACCTATGCTTGCTGCTGCTCTGTTTGATGTGATATAATAATCCATACCGGTTTTTTGTTGTACTTCTTTTGCAATTAAAATATCGTTGCGTTGGTCGATTAGTTTTTTAAGTACTTTAATGACTTCTTCATCATTTGGTCTGATCTGTATTTTACCTTCAAAATACTGGTCGTTAGAATAGATTGCCATTAGCCTTTTATTGTGCTTGTTGCACCGCACGCGGCACATTTGAGTTTGTTTTCACCAACGATGGTTGTGTCTGGTTTTTGACACTCGTAACATAACACATATGTTTCTGCGTATTTTTTTATTTTTGTGTTGATTAAAGTTCCGGTGAGTTTACGCGCAAAGCTAAATCGTGGTCCGTCCCATCTACCAGGAGTTGCTAGTTCTTTGAGTAAGAATTTTGTTACGTGTTCAGGTTTTCTACGTA
>CAYFPK010000055.1:0-2493 GCA_964344975.1 Candidatus Woesearchaeota archaeon | reverse complement strand
TTAACACCACTTACCCATTTCAATATGCGCTAGCAGTAGACCATCATGTACAAAATTTAAGTTTTTTGCAGCACCGTAACTTAAGTCAAGTTCTCGTCCAGGTATGTATGGTCCGCGGTCGTTGACGCGCACGTTTACTTTTTTGCCGTTGCGAGGATTTGTTACGGTTAACCGTGTGTGCATCGGCAAGGTCTTGTGTGCGCAGGTTAATTCATTTGGATTGAAAATTTCTCCTGAAGCGGTAATCATTTTTCCTAATTCATAGCCAAAGCCATCTTTTGGTGTGCCGTAATAAGAAACTAGGTATAAGCCTGACTCAAGTTCTGTTTGTCTTGCTTGTATGCCTGCAGGAAGACTTACTAGTGTTGCGGCAAGGCCCTTGAGTGCGTCTCTTCGAGTAATCATGCCTTTTGTTAAGAGGGAAATTTTTAAAAGCGTTTGTGTTTGTCTTTTTTTTATGTCGATTCTTGAACATGAGAAACTTGATGTGTTTAAACAACAAGTTAATTTATCTTGGTTGTTCTCGCGTTTACCATTTAGTCCGAACGTGTATACGTTTTTAGGTTTAGTGAGCGGTTGTCTTGGGGCATATTATTTGTTTGTTAATCACTTTTTGTTTATTTTTTTTTGTTTGTTACATTTATTTTTTGATGTGTGTGATGGGGGTCTTGCCCGGTATACTCAAACAACAAGTCGTTTTGGTCAATGGTTTGATTTTACTGTTGACCGAGTTGTACAATTGTTACTTCTTTTGAAGGTAGCTTTTCTTTTTCCCTGGGCCTTTGTTGTGGTTGGGGTATATATTGTACATAACTTAGTCTATGTGTATTTTCAAAAAACTGTGTATTATTCTCGCACTTTAATGATGGGATTTTTTGCTTTACAACTTTATGTAGTAGGTGTTGCGTTTGTTGGGCTTGTTAGCGTGTACGGGTTGTTTCGGCAGTTATTTAAATCAAGAGGAGGGCGATAGTGCTATGCTTTCTATAATTATTCCTTGTTTTAATGAAGAAAAATATTTGCAAGCAACCTTAGATGCTGTTTTTTCTCAAGATTATTCTGATTATGAGATTATTGTTGTTGATGACTGTTCAACAGATACCACTGTTGCGGTTGCTCAAAAAAATAACGTTACATTGGTACGACTCAAAAAACGTAGTGGTGTTGCTGTTGCTCGAAATGCTGGTGCGAAAAAAGCTACCGGTGATTATTTAATTTTTTTAGATGCGGATGTGCACCTTAGTCCTGGTTGTTTGCGTATTATTGCTCAAAAACGTGTTGCCTTAGGAACCTGTCGCAGTGTGCCTTCCAACACAGCTTTTATTCACCGTTTAATTATGTGGTTGAAAAACAATTTTTATTGTTGGCTTGGTGTTTCTAACGGGATTATTCTTTGTCGCCAAGATCTTTTTGATGGTTTTCCTCTTGTACAGCAAGGAGAAGATGGATTGTTTGTTCGCCGTTTGAAAAAAAAGGTTGGTTTTTCAATTCTTTCTTGTGTTGTTGTTGTCTCTACGCGGCGTTATGAGCAGGAAGGCTACTTTGCTGTTGCTCGACGTTGGTTAACTATGACTGCTGCTAAACGTAAAAAGAAGTATTCAGTTGTCCGGTAGCTTTAAATCATATCTGTCTTTTTTTTTTGTATGGAAGCGATTGGCGGTCAAGCCCTTATTGAAGGTGTGATGATTAAGGCAGGAAACCGAGTCGGTGTTGCGGTGCGAGCACCTGATGGAAAAATAGTTTCTAAAACGACGGTTACGAATTTACCTTTCTCAAAGATTCCTTTTATCCGGGGTGTTGTGAATCTTATATTTTTGTTATGGATAGGGGTTAAAGAGTTACACTATTCAAGTTCAATTGCACTACCTGAAGAGGAAAAAACTGAATCGTCAAACATTTGGATGGGGCTTACCATTGTTTTTTCTTTTATCTTTGCTCTTGCACTTTTCAAATTTTTACCTTTACTTGCCGCTGAAGGTGTTTCTCGTGTCAGTGCTATTTCTTACGGAGTGTATAACCTGGTTGATGGGTTTGTAAAAATTGGTATCTTTTTAGGGTATGTTGCTCTGTTAGGGTTGATGGCAGATATGCGCCGCGTGTTTGCCTACCATGGAGCTGAACATAAGGTGGTGAATTGTTATGAAGCAGGTAAAGAGTTAACTTTGAAAAATTTGGCAAAGTTTAGCACGATTCATGCACGGTGTGGTACGAACTTTATTTTCTTGGTATTGCTTTTGAGTATCTTGGTGTACACTTTTATTCCTTCAGCTTACGGATTTTGGGCGAAGCTTGGTTTACGTATTGCACTGTTGCCCGTGATTGCTTCTTTGAGTTATGAGTTGCTTCGTTTAGCTGCAAAATTTGAGCAGTTTTTAGGGCTGCTTGTCTTACCGGGCAAGTTGATGCAACGTTTAACCACACGGGAACCTGATAGTGATCAACTTGCCGTTGCCATTGCTGCTCTGCGCGCTGCAGTGGGTGGTAAGTAGCTTT
>CAYFPK010000054.1:0-2559 GCA_964344975.1 Candidatus Woesearchaeota archaeon | reverse complement strand
ACATCCATTACCTAAAGAAACCTCTGGAGGTGTTGCATCATTGACTATATCCATCATGTCAGCTATGCGAGAAGCAACACCGTCAATAGCAGCAACAGCAGAAGTAACATCCGCTTGCACAAAAAAAGCAGCAGCATCAAAATCGCCAGTATGCACATAATTTTTGTTAATATGCATCAAATAACAGTTGCGAATGGATAAACCAGACTGCTCATACACGTATTTTTGAAAACTAAGGTCATGTACATGCTCATCTTTAACACGCATGGACGCTTTAACCTCAATAACATCCCACGCATCATCGCCAACAGGCACTAAAATGTCAGCACGAGCATATAATTCGCCGCAAACAATACCTGCCTCAAAAATGGTTTTACGCGCAGCAATCAACTCTTGAGTTTGTTTAATATTTAAGGCAAAATCTTTACCCTCTTCTGAGACATACACGCCATCTGAAAAAAGCGTACAGGCAAGTTTACCTACGGCATTACCCTGTGCAATAACATGCTCAGTTGCCAAACTTAAAGGGGGAATTTTGTCTAAATCGTGAAACATCATCCACAAGTATTTGGGGCAGCAAAGGCCAGCCATGTATTTGGACTTGGTTAAAAGCATAGAGGGGTAAAACGCATAAGGCATAAAAACCTATCCCAAAACCCTTAAAACACCTCCTCTATCGACAGTATAATGGCAAAACCAATAAAACTCTCTCCATCCTCACTCAACCTCTTTCTAGAATGTCAACGATGCTTCTGGTTAAAATTACACAAGGTATGGGGTCGACCGGCAGGCATCTTCCCATCTTTACCCGGCGGCATGGACAAAGTCCTAAAAACACATTTTGACCGCTTCATGCAACAGGGAACACTCCCGCCAGAAATAAAAGAACACGGGCTAAACAACGGCTACAAGCTCTTCAGTGACAAAGCAAAACTGGACATTTGGAGAAACAACTTCAAGGGCATACAATACAAGGACAAAACCTCAGGCGTACTCTTAAGAGGTGCAGTTGACAATCTCTTACAAAACAAAGAAAAATTAATCGTCCTCGACTACAAAACAAGAGGATATCCACTAAAAGAAGATACCGCAGCACATTACCAAACACAGATGGACATCTACACCTTTTTGCTGCAAAAAAACGGATACAAAACAGAAAACTACGCTTACCTCCTTTTCTACTATCCAAAAGAAGTAACCAGAACAGGTGAAGTTATCTTTGACACAGAGTTGGTGAAGATGAAGGTAAATGTGAAAAACGCACAAAAAGTCTTTACAGATGCAATTAACACGCTTGAAAGTGATTGTCCAAAAGAAACCTGTGTATGGTGTGAGTTAGTTAAGACTGACTTTTAAGGTAAAGGTAGATTAGAAAAAGAATAACAAGGAGTAATAAAATTCTCGGATCAATAAACCCTTTTTCACTTGGTATTTTCAAAACCATCTCTCCAATCCTCTAACCGAGATATCCTATCTCTTAAATGTATCTTTTGATCAAAAAGCCTTATACTTATTTTATTTTGTTCCATCTTATTATAAAGGTCTAGAATTATAATAAAAAAAATAATAGCCATTACTATTGCAAAGAAGATTACCTTTCCTTCAAACGTAGCCTCTGTTGGATCAACAAACAAAGCCAACCCTGCCAAAACAATCAGGGAGATCAATTCGGTCCAAAACATCGTCCTCATCGCAAAAACCCAGAAATGACGAGAATCTGTTCCTAAAAAAGACATCGCTCCAAGAGGCCAGTAACGTATGAAGCCTCTGCCACACAAATGTTTATTAAGTTAAAAATAATTTACACATTGGAGTGTATTGTAGCGTGCCACGTTCATCAAAAGAGTTGGTAGAGAACAAACTTAAGAACCCAGTCTATTGTAGAACTCTTTACGCTATTAATAAGCAAAAGGTCTCTCTAACATATCTTGCCAAAGAGCTCGGTAAAACAAGAACAGCTATACATTACCAAGTACAAGAATTAATCAAAGAGGGCCTTCTCATTAAACACGCAGAGAAAAAAGAAAAATTATACTCTGTAAATTGGGGTACTCTTATACAGAGATTTATAGAATATGCTGCCAAAGAAGAATCAAAATACCACAAGAGAATAAAAGCAGAGTTTAAAGATCACATGACATATATAAAAAAGATGTATCCACTTGGTGCTCTTGATTATGTTGCACTCCTAGACAAAAAGCAAAGCAAAGATCAGGATTTTTCGGAACGTCTTAAGAAAAACCGTATTTTAATCGGATTTATGAAAGATATGCTAGTTCAAGGAGATTATTTTTCTGTTGAATTGTTCACCTTAGATGACTTCTTTCAATCAATTCTTACAGACCCATTTGTGCTTGATTTTACTTTTTCAGGCATCTCAGAACTTCTAGGAGGTGATAAAGATCAAGAAAAATTTTACCAAGAGATTAGAAAAATAAATGAGGTTAAAGACATAGTAAAGCTAAGAAATTTTATAAAGTATTTTAGTGCCTGGGGGTTACTAAACCTAAACTTTTGCGTTTTTGACCAACACCACCTGATTAAGAATTTTCCTGGTTT
>CAYFPK010000053.1:0-2617 GCA_964344975.1 Candidatus Woesearchaeota archaeon | reverse complement strand
TTGGGGCAAAGATTTTTAAAGCACTTTGAGATTGCCATTGCTATGAGTGACATTCCTAAAAAGTATGATTTTTTAGCTGTTGAGGTGAAGTTGAAAGACTTTTGGGAAGAAGCGAAAGTTTACGTTTTTGATCCTGATTCTGATGCTGAAGTATACTCAGTTGATACGCCGCCACCGTACATGTCTGGACATATGCATGCAGGTCATGCGTTTTCCTATACGCACCAAGATATCTTAGTTCGGTTTCAGAGAATGCTGGGCAAAAATGTGTTCTATCCGTTTGGCACTGATGATAATGGTTTGCCGACCGAGCACATGGTTGAGAAAAAGCATAAGGTTTTAGCGGCGAAAATGCCTCGGCATGAGTTTGTTGCCCTATGTAACCAGGAAGTTGATGCTATGCGTGCACAGTTTATACAAGATTGGAAAGATTTAGGCATTTCTTGCGATTGGAATGAAGTGTATTCAACCATTGACCCACATTCTGTTGCCACGTCGCAGCGATCGTTTATTGATTTGTATACAAAGAAAAAGATTTACCGTCATAACGCGCCAACCATGTGGTGTGTGCGTTGTCAAACGGCAATCGCGCAGGCTGACCTGGAAAGTGTTGATTTAGCATCCACGTTTAATGATGTCAAGTTTAGTTTAGCTGACGGTACGTCTCTGGTGATTTCAACGACGCGCCCTGAATTACTCGGTGCGTGTGTTGCTATTTTTGTACATCCTGATGACAAAAGGTATACCAAGTTAATTGGACAAAAAGCTACAGTTCCTTTGTTTGGTCATGAGGTAGAGATTTTTGCAGACGAATCTGCTGATCCTGAGAAAGGAAGCGGTTGTCTTATGTGCTGTTCTTGGGGTGATAAATACGACGTAGAAGCGATTGCGAAACATTCGTTAACTCCGCGTGTTGTATTTACCAAAGAAGGAACATTAAATGCTAATGCTGGGGCCTATGCTGATTTGAAAATAAAAGATGCGCGAAAACAAATTTTAGCAGACCTTAAAGCGCAAGGATTACTTTTAGCACAACAACACATTACGCACCATGTTAATGTGCACGATCGTTGTACAACTGCAGTTGAGTTTCTTGAAACCAAACAATGGTTTATTGATGTGATGAACCACAAAGAGATGTTGCTTGATTATGGTGCGCAAGTCAAGTGGTCTCCGCAGAAGATGGCTGTACGGTATCAAAATTGGATCTCCGGTTTACAGTGGGATTGGTGTATTTCTCGACAACGTCATTATGGTGTGCCCTTTCCTGTCTGGTATGAGAAAGGGTCAGGTAAAGTGATCTTGCCAGCAGTTGATGAGCTTCCTGTTGACCCGACAAAAGATTTGCCAAAAGGATACACTGCAGAGCAGGTGGAGCCTGAGTTGGATGTGATGGATACATGGGCGACGTCGTCTTGTTCGCCGCAAATTTGTGCGCATTGGCATGACAAGCCGGAGTTGTTTAACAGATTGTTTCCTCTGTCTTTGCGTCCACAGTCGCATGATATCATTCGTACCTGGGCGTTTTATACTATCGTTAAATCAGCGTACATGCATGAGACTATTCCTTGGCGAGAAATTGTCATATCAGGTTATCTTTTAGGTGAAGATGGTCACAAAATGAGTAAGTCTCGCGGGAACGGTGTTCCACCGCAAGAAGTTATGCACAAATATGGAGCGGATGCGTTTCGCATCATGGCGGCAGGTTCTAAGTTAGGTGATGATTTTCCGTACCAAGAAAAAGATGTTGTTACCGGGAAAAAAACAGTTACTAAACTGTGGAATGCGGCGAAGTTTAGTTTTATGCATTTATCTGATTATGACGGGGTACAAAAACCGGATGTTGTACACCCTTTAGATGCGTGGTTGCTTGCAAGGTTACATCAGACGATTAAAGTTGTCACAGATTCTTTTTTAGTTAACGAGTACTCTAAGGCAAAAAAAGCGATTGATAGATTCTTTTGGGACGTGTTGTGTGACAATTACTTAGAGTTTGCTAAAGACCGGTTGTATAACCCGGAGACTCGCGGAGATGATGCTCGTTTATCTGCGCAGTATGCGTTGTATCATGCGTTACTTAGCTGCGTTAAACTGTTTGCACCAATCATGCCGTTTATCACTGAAGAAGTTTACCAATTATTTTTTACCAAAACGCAAGATGCGAAGAGTGTTCATGTAAGTTCTTGGCCTGTGTATGATGCTTCGCTTGTTGATGAAACTGTTGTTACGCTTGGTGATCTTTTCAGTGAGACGGTTGGTTATGTTCGTGCACAGAAAAGCCTTAAACAATTATCTTTAAAAGCGGAAATTGCTTCATTAAGCTGTGATGCGAAATTGCTTACACTTCGCGATGATCTTGTTGCTGTTGTGCATGCGCAGAACATTCAAGAAGGGGAGTTGCATGTAAGCTTCTAATGGATAGACGAGAACGAGTAAAATTTAAAAAGTTTTTAGCTGAGGTTGGTGGTGTGCGTGGGCGACACACTGAATTAGTGAGTGTGTTTGTTCCTGCAGGGTATGATCTGAATAAAATAATTCAACACTTAGGTCAAGAGCAAGGGACTGCGTCAAACATTAAAGATGCGCGTACACGAAAAAATGTTATTGATTCGTTGGA
>CAYFPK010000052.1:0-2810 GCA_964344975.1 Candidatus Woesearchaeota archaeon | reverse complement strand
AAAAAACATTTACCAAGGTACAACGTGCTATTAAAAGATGGTAAACAATACAGCTACATTAAACTCACTAAAGAAAACTTCCCAAAGATTATCACCACAAGAAGAAAAAACAAGAAAGACACGTTTTTTGGACCTTACACAAGCACAGTAAAACACACAGTGCACACAATAAACCAAGTGTTCCAGCTAAGAACCTGCCAAACACTACCAAAACAAGTCTGCTTAAACTACCACCTAAAACTTTGTACAGGCCCGTGTGAAAAAAAGGTAACAAAAAGAGAGTACCTGCAACAAGTGAGTAACGCAAAAGAATTACTGAAAGGTAAAGTCGACAAACACATTAAAGCATTCAAAAAAGATATGCAAAAGCATGCAAAACGCAAAGAGTACGAGTTAGCAAAAGATGCACGAGACCGTATGTTCGCACTAGAAAAGCTTAAACAGCAGCAAAACGTGGAATTAGAAAGAACATACAATCAGGATGTAATAGCACAAATCACAGAGAACAACAAAACAGCAATTACCTTAATTAACATAAAAAAAGGTGTAATCCTCAAAAAACAGGACTTCATATTTGACACTGAAGAAAACATTCTAGACAATTTCATAAAATTGTACTACTCACAAAATAGCCTACCAAGAGAAATAATCATTCAAGAGATCAAAGACAAAAAAATAAAAAGTTATTTAGAAAAACTCAAAGGGCAAGAACTGACTATAACCCTACCAGAAAGAGGACATAAGGTAAAACTGCTCGAGTTAGCAAAGACTAATGCGTACGCACAGTTTGATACTGAGGACAAGATATTAATTGAACTCAAAGAAAAACTCAACATGGATACTACGCCAAGAATCATTGAATGTTTTGACATATCCAATTTAGGAGAATCAAACATAGTCGGATCTTGTATCCAGTTTAAAGATAGAAAACCAAACTTTGCAGCCTACGCGCATTACAACATTAAAGGAAACTTCGGCCAAGATGATTTTAGATCCATGCATGAGGTGGTTAAAAGAAGGTACAGTAGATTCCCACTGCCAGACATCATCATAATCGACGGCGGACACATACAGCTAGACTTTGCGCTAAAAGCAATTAAAGAACTCAATTTAATACCACCAATTATATTCGGATTAGCAAAAAAAGAAGAAACGTTAATATTTCCAGACAAAAAAGAAAAGAAACTAAACAAAAGACTTGCAAGCTCCAAACTTTTAATCCAAATAAGAGACGCAACACATAGACACGTAATTAATTTTTACAGGAAAAAACACAAAAAATCTTACAAGAAATCAGAGTTAGATCAGATACCAGGCATAGGTGAAAAAACCAAGTTTAAACTACTCAAAAGATTCAAATCAGTACAAGCGATAAAGCAAGCATCAACAAAAGAGTTAGAACAAGTAGTAAACAAAAGGTTAGCAAAGGCAATCAAAGCAAACGTGAAGGAATAAGCAGAGGTATTTCACGAAAATCAAGCTGCCAACTAATAAGGTAGGCACGCATTTTATCCTGAGAAGCGACAGGACAAAGAATCAAACGATCAGCATATTTAACTGCACCAAGCAATGAAAGCATACCTTCAGAATTCCGACCATAAAGACTATAATAAAAACGCATACGCTCTGATTTAGATTTACCTTTCAGCTCATACAAAAACAACACACGAGTACTAAATCCCAAACCAGAAGAAAACCCACAAGAACGAACAAGACTATACGCTTCAGTAAGAAGAGATTCCCGAGCAGAAAAATTTTTACTAAAGAGATCTGCATAAGTTTTCACCGTAACAGAAACAGGTAAATCAACAAGTGCTTCCAACTCCTTTCTCAAAGTATACGCCAACTGACGGTCTCGTTTATCCTTAAAGACAACTAAAATATCAACATCATCAGGAGTACGTTTTCCTCGAACAGAAGAGCCAAACAAAAAGATATCAAGAAGGACATCCTTATGCTGTGTATAAAATGTTTTACATTTAGAGCCCAACTTCTTTTGTAACGCTAAGGACATAAGCACGCACCTCCTCACAAGTAGCTTTATCAACAGAAACAGAATAAGTACTACGATAAATAGAATAATGACTATCAAGCAAAGCATAATGTTGCGAAAAAGAGTGTTCAAGAATTCTAAAACGCTCAGCATGATCTTTAGGTGTTTTTTGCAATTTTTGAAAAATAAGCAAGTCAAGAGCAACAAAGACAGTTTTAAAATAAAGAATAGTCGCAGAAGTATAATCACCAGTCGAAAAGACAAGCTCTGCTGAAGAAAGAAATTGACTAATATGTGCCTTAAATTCCGCATCCATGTTAACAATACCAACAAAAGAAGATTATTTAAACTTTTTGGTTAAACATACCAACAAAGTTGGCAAGACAAACAAAAAAAGAAAAAAATAGCCATTTTGTTGGTAGAACCAACATCAATAACTTCTTCCAAAATAAAACATAGCCAGAGCTTTTTCTCCACAATGAGCACATTTTTCAGAAGTAAGCTGAGCATCTAAAGGTGTATTCAAAGACTTAACACCACCTAACTTATGTTTAATATGTTCCTCACAAGAAGCCTGTGTACACCAAGGGGCATAAACAAGCTTTTGCTCAGAGATAGCTTGCTCAAATCCATCCCAAGTAGCAACAGCAACAATAGAGGAATCTAAAAGCTCTTTTGCACGCGTATACAAATCACGCTGCATACTTGAAAGAAGCTCATCAACCTTTTTCTTCAACTGAGCAAGAGGTAAAGAAACCTTCTCACCGGTATCACGACGTACAGCAACAACAGAATCATTTGCAAGATCACGCGGACC
>CAYFPK010000051.1:0-3077 GCA_964344975.1 Candidatus Woesearchaeota archaeon | reverse complement strand
AGCTGTATTGTTTACCATCTTTTAATAGCACGTTGTACCTTGGTAAATGTTTTTTGATTAATCTATTTTCTAGAAGTAGCGCTTCAGTTTCGTTGTTGGTAATAATGTAGTCTGTTTTTGTAATTGCTTTTTGCAGTACTTGTAATTTTGGATGTGTTTGTTTTCTTTGGTACGACTGAACTCTTTTTTTGAGGTTCTTGGCTTTACCAATGTAGATGATTTCGTTCTTTTTATTTTTATGCAGGTAGACACCTGGTTGAGTGGGTATCATGTTATGCTTTGTATTAGTCCTAGGAGTCCTGGGAGAATGAGTAAGGTTAGTGCGAGGATCATTGCTAGTATTGCGATACCTTGAGCTGTTTTGCCTTTGAGTTCTACGTCTTGTGCGACCACGAAGCCACCTATCTGTTTTTCTAGATATCCTTTAAGGCCTAAACAAAAAAACCATACTCCTAGTGACAGTAAAAACCAGTATAAAGGGAGGTTGTTGTCAAAAAAGGGAAATAGGATTGCCGGTAGTGTTGCCCACCCTGCGTATCTTTGTAGCTTCTTTATTTTTTTGATAAGCTCTTTTTGTTTCATACTTTTGTTTAGGTAAGAGCTCTTTTTAAGAATTGTCCTGTATAGGATTTCTTGCTTTTACTCACTTGCTGTGGTGTTCCTTGTGCTATGATCTCTCCGCCCTCTTCTCCACCTTCGGGACCTATGTCAATAATATAATCTGCGTTTTTTATGACATCGAGGTTGTGTTCTATCACAAGAATGGTGTGCTCCTTTTCGACTAATCTGTTGAGTACACCTAATAATCTGTTCACATCTTCAAAGTGCAGGCCGGTTGTCGGTTCGTCGAGGATGTATAATGTGTTGCCCTTGGCTACTTTTGCTAACTCTCGTGTGAGTTTAATTCGTTGCGCTTCACCGCCAGAGAGTGTTACTGAGCTTTGCCCTAAATCAATGTAGCCTAGGCCGACATCAAATAATGTTTGGAGTTTTCTTTTTATGCTGGGAATGTTTGCAAAAAATTCAAGTGCTTCTTCGACATCCATACTTAACACTTGACCAATATTTTTGTGTTTGTAGGTTACTTGCATGGTTTCTTTGTTGTATCTTGACCCTTTACATTCTTCGCATTTGATGTAGATATCGGGTAAGAAGTTCATCTCGATTTTAATTTGTCCTTCCCCTCTACATTTTTCACATCTGCCGCCTTTCACGTTAAATGAAAACCGTCCTTCTTTGTAGCCTCGTGCTTTAGCTTCTTTTGTCTGTGCAAACAATTTTCTTATATCGTCAAACACTTTGGTGTAGGTTGCTGGGTTTGATCGTGGTGTGCGTCCAATGGGTGACTGGTCAATGACTATGACTTTATCCACTGGTGCTGTGATCTTTTTGTGTTTCCCTGGTCGATCTTTTGATTTGTAAAACTTTCTTGCTAGGCCTTTGTATAAAATTTCGTTAATCAATGTTGATTTTCCGGATCCAGATACGCCTGTTACGCAACAGAAGACGCCAGTTGGAATTTCTACGTCTACATCTTTAAGATTATTTTGTTTTGCGCCATAAATTTTTATCCAATCTTTAGGTGCTCTTTTTTTATCGTTGTAGCGTATTGCTCGCTGGCCTTTGAGATATTGGCCTGTGGTACTTTTACTATTTTTTGTTACTTGTTGCGGTGTTCCTTGCGCGACAATGTGGCCGCCGTGGCGTCCTGCTCCTGGGCCCATGTCAATTAAGTGGTCCGCTGCGCGCATTGTATCTTCGTCGTGTTCTACGACAATGACGGTGTTGCCTACATCTCTGAGTTTTTGCAAAGTTTTAATGAGCTTCTCGTTGTCTCGCTGGTGGAGTCCGATTGATGGTTCGTCTAAAATATACATCACGCCCATTAAGTTTGCACCAATTTGCGTTGCTAAACGAATTCTTTGTGCTTCACCGCCTGATAATGTTGCTGCTGTACGTGAGAGGGTTAAGTATCCTACGCCCACGTTATAGAGAAATCCGACTCGTTCTTTAATCTCTTTGAGTACTTGTTTTGCTATGGTCATTTGTTCTTGTGTTAGTTTTAGTTGGTTGAAAAATTCTAAAATGTCTTTGATGCTCAAATCTGTTATTTGGATGATGTTTTTGTTTGCAATTCTTACACCTAAAATTTTTTTGTTTAATCGTTTACCTTTGCATGTTGGACAAGGGAGGCTTGTTTGGAATCTTTGCATGAATTCTTTTCGTGAGTTTGAATCTGTTTGTTTGTACAGTCTTTCTGTCATGTTGATGACGCCTTCCCAGCTTTGTCTTTTTTTAGTTCCTTCTGGTGTGCCATACAGGATTACGTCTAGCTGTTCTGCTTTGAGTTTTCTTATGGGTTTGAATATGTCTATGCCGTATTTTCTTGCTGCGGGGGCGAGTTGCTGGATACGCCAAGAAGTAAATGCACCCTTCCAGGTTTTAATCGCGCCGTCTGCTATGGATAATTCTTTGTCGGGGAGAATGAGGTCGGGATCAAATTTTTGTTGTACGCCTAAACCTAAACATGTTTGGCATGCGCCAAAGGGGGAGTTGAATGAAAACATGCGTGGTTGCAGTTCTTCAAAGACAACTTTAGGATGGTTTGGGCATGCGCCATGTGTGGAGTAAATTGTTTCTCCTACGTTTTTTCCTACCCCTTTTTTTTGTGCTTGTTGAGTTTGTTCTTGTGTAATAATGACTGTGCCTTTAGTGTAGGTGATTGCTTGCTCAATAGCGTCACTGATTCGTGTTCTTTCGTCTTCAGTGATTGTTACTTTGTCTAACACTGCTTCAATGTAGTGTTTTTCGTAGCGTTTGAGTTTGAGTTCGTCTTTGATGGTGTCTAAGTTGTATATGGTGCCGTTGACTCGTACCTTTGCAAAACCATCTTTGATTAATTGCTCAAAAACTTTTTCATATGTTCCTTTTTTTCCTCTAATTATTGGTGCTAAAATGATTCTTGTCTTGTCTTTTTCTGCCATGACCAGCTCAATAATATTTTGTGCTGATTGTGGTTGGATTGTCGCGTTACATTCTGGACAGTGTGGTGTGCCTACTCTGGCGTATAATAGTCT
>CAYFPK010000050.1:0-3716 GCA_964344975.1 Candidatus Woesearchaeota archaeon | reverse complement strand
TACTCGACAAAGTCAATGCATCGATTGCATCACTGGACAGCATGTACTTACAAGAAGCACAAAAAAAACAAGTTGTCGCCCCATCGGTACAAGGGTATAGTCGTGAACAACGAATTCTGGGCGGGTATGTCAAATCTTCAGAACCAGGAATTTATGATTACATCATTGTGTTAGATTTCAAATCCCTATACCCCTCCATCATGCGCACGTTCAATATAGACCCATATAATTACACAAAAAGCAAAGGCATCAAAGCACCCAACGGTGCACACTTTACCAGAGGAGAATCCATACTACCAAGCATCCTAGAAAAGATTCACAACAAAAGAGAATTAGCAAAAAAAAGAAAAGACACAACAGCAAGCTACGCACTCAAGATTACCATGAATTCTTTTTTCGGCGTGATGGCATCACCTAACTGCAGA
The DNA here is from genome assembly GCA_964344975.1 of Candidatus Woesearchaeota archaeon. GTDB lineage: Archaea > Nanobdellota > Nanobdellia > SCGC-AAA011-G17 > GW2011-AR18 > CAYFPK01. Next base: position 3,291 of record CAYFPK010000050.1, on the reverse strand, counting down.
TTTTACAATATAGATATTGGTAATGCAATCACACATTTCGCACAACATTTTATTAAAAAAACAATAAAAGAAATCCAAAAAAAAGGGTATCACGTCATTTACGGTGACACAGACTCCATCTTCATAAACACGAAGGCAACAAGCCAAACACAAGCAAACAAGGTTGGACAAACCCTCACCAAAGAGATAAACAAATACTACGACAAACACATCAAAAAAGAGTACAAGGTAAAAAGTTACTTAGAACTTGAATACGAAAAATGTTACACAAGATTTTTAATGCCAAAAGTACGCGGCCAAGCACAAGGAGCAAAAAAACGCTACGCGGGGTTAATTAAAAAAGGCAAACAAGAACATATAGAATTTGTCGGACTAGAGTTCGTGCGAAAGGATTGGACACAAGCAGCAAAGAAATTTCAAAAAGGGTTACTCGACAAAGTATTTCACAAACAAGAGGTGGACAAATTCATAATAAAATTCATTAAAGATTTAGAAAAGGGTAAGATGGACAAAGATTTAGTGTATCAAAAAGCCATGCGAAAAACAGCTGAAGAATATACTAAAACCACACCTCCCCACGTCAAAGCGGCACGTAAATTAGAAAAAATAGATGAAGAAACAAGCACGATCCAATACGTTATGACAACAGACGGCCCTGAACCGATTCAGAATCAAAAACATCCACTCGATTACAAGCACTACATTGACAAACAGATCAAACCACTTGCCAATCAGATCTTAACATTCTACAATCTCAAGTTTGAAGATATACAAAAAGGCAACAAACAAACGACCTTATTCGGCCATTAAACTTATAAAACAAGACTCATCCCTCCAAACAAGATGCGGGGGTGGCGGAGTGGTCAAACGCGCAGGACTTAAGATGAGCTCCGTTGATAGGATTACTGAGAAGAAATCCTGTTCCTTAGTGGATACGCAGGTTCGAACCCTGTCCCCCGCACTTTTATGATAACACTTAAAAACAAATCAACAATCCACTGCACTATGCCTCCCTGGCTTAGTGGTAGAGCACTACCTTGGTAAGGTAGAGGTCCCGAGTTCGACTCTCGGGGGAGGCTTTTTGCAAAAACACTTATAAGTTTTTTCAAACACACAACAATATGGGAATTGGACCAGCAAAAATTAGATGGACCAAGGAAAGTGCTGATGAAGAGACTCTTCTTCTTAGTTTAGATGGCATAAACTCCGGGAGTTTAGATGGTTTGTTTGGCATCGAGAAAGAAAACATCATCCCAAAATATGCAGTAGAGCAATTTAAAATGAATGATCTGATTCATGTTTGGCTTGATGAGAGGGTTGGAGCTATATTTTCAGAAAAAAGAGAGCTTTTATATTTAGATCCAAGAAGCGTAAAAGACCAGAGTGAAAAATTCTATCACCTCATAAGAATTCTTACATATGAATTTACAGAAGATTAAGTTGACAACCGATTAGCCATTGGTTTTTAAACAAAAATTCAGAAGTAAGGTTTATTAAGGACACACAGTCACAAAGCTCACGTGGAGCCGTGGTGTAACTTGGTTAGCATCGAGGCTTTGGGAGCCTCAGATCCCGGTTCAAATCCGGGCGGCCCCACTTTTTTCAACAGAACCGAAAGACTTTTAAACAACAATACTTACTCTTTAGTAGTAACAATGGTCCTTACAGATAAATTGGCAAAATACGCCCTCATAGGCGGACTAACTGCAGCTGCAGCAACGCAGATCCCTGAATATGAAAGAGTCGTAGAACGAGGCGTAGAAGCACGATACGCAACAGTGCACGAAGAAGCAGAAAGCCAAAGAGATATTATCAGAGCGCAAGGCATGGACCTTGAGGAATACGAGATTCTCGTCAGCAAATGTAACCCACAAGATAAGCTCTGCCGAGTAAATAAAGGACAAGTAAAGCGAATCAAAGAAATAACAGATAAAGAGCAAAAACTTGAAAAACGCGTAGAAAAATTGAAAGGAAATCCCCTACAAAGAATTGCCGCAACATTTTATCCATTTAACACAGCCGAACAAGCACAAGCATGGGATGCATACAGTCCATCAATATCACTTGACGAAGAATCAAAATTTTATGCAAGCGTAACAGCAGCGCTAACATTTTTCACGTTAGGCCTTTTCGATGTAAAAAGCGCTCTAAGGCAAAGGCGCAGAAACAAATACCTTGACGACCAAATGAAAGGTAAAAGAAAATGACATTACCAACAGTCGAACAAGTATTCGTAAAACTTAACGGAGAAGGTCCCGACACCATTGAAGCATTCATTCGCAGGCTAAATGAACAAAAACAGACAGATGCATGGGTGCACAAACAAAGAGACCCAGAAAGCATCTGGTTTGCATCTGACAAAATGACAACGCCAAACGCACGGGCCCTTTCACATTATCTAATCGCAAAAGGCATCAACGGCACAACCTATGAAGAGATCATGCATTTTGCAGTAGGTGAAAATCTAGATCATTACAGACAAAGAACACAAACAGTTGAAGATAAATTAGCAAAATTAGCAGAAAAAGAAGCACGAAGACGTGCGTGGCAACAAGCAAATCTTTAAGAACATTTCTAACACTCCAAGAACATGCAACTCATAGCTCAAGGCGCAGAAGCGAAAATTTTCAAAACAGGTACAAGTATCCTAAAAATAAGAGAAAAAAAAGCATACAGGCATCAAAATATTGACAAAAAGGTACGCCTACATAGAATGCGCAAAGAAGCAAAATTGCTCAATAAGGCAAACACACTCATTAACGCACCTAAAGTAATCAAAATAGATGAAGCACAAACAACTCTCGAAATAGAATGCATTAATGCACAAAAAATAGCAGAGGTGTTAGAATCATTACCTAAACAAGAGCAAGAACAAGTAGCAAAAGAAATAGGCAGACAAATTGCAATTTTGCACAACAACGATATGGTGCATGGAGATTTAACCACATCAAACATGCTCTACAACGGCGATGTACACGTCATAGATTTTGGTTTAGGGTTCATAAACGACAAAGCAGAACACAAAGCAGTTGACTTACATGTATTAGAGCAAGCATTTTGTGCAAAACATCACAGCATCGCAAAAGAAATGTTAGAGATTATTTTCACCGAATACAAAAATACCCAAGAGCAAGCAAAAGAAATTTTCAACAGACTAGACAAAGTACAAAGGCGCGGACGATATAAGAAAAAAGCCTAAGAAAAGCTTTTAAAAGAAGGGGCGTTCAACACAACCAATACAGCCCCGTAGTATAGCGGCCAAGTATAGCGGACTTTGGATCCGTTGACCCA
>CAYFPK010000049.1:0-3861 GCA_964344975.1 Candidatus Woesearchaeota archaeon | reverse complement strand
TAGTCTGGGACACAAAAAACAAAAAGATTCTAAACAAGTTTTTAAAAAGTTAACCCTGTGCACCAACTTCAGAGACAGGGACAAACGCATAACACCGATCTCCAGGGCGAACAAAATCAAACGGCAGGGTTACTTCACACCCTTGTACAACTGCACCATTATCACAACGCAGCTCACTAACTTCACCTTCAACAACGCCGGTGGTATTACCAATAACACACACCTTATCTCCAACAGATAAAGAGCGCGCCTCAAGTTTAATCAGAGCAACCCCTGGTTTTTTATAATATTTTAAAACAGGCCCAACGTAAGCTTTACGGTGCGTCGCTTTGGATCCATACGCCCGACTCCATTGTCCTTCAGATCTACCTAAGTAGAACCCTTCAGACAACCCTCTGTTATACACCATCTGTAACAACGACATCAACTCAGCAACTAATGAAGCATCATAAGTTCCAGAGGAAATAGCATCTAAACCTCTACGGTAACACGAGGTAACTGTTTTCACATACTCAGGCGAGCGACCACGCCCTTCTAGCTTAAACACATCAATACCCGCGACAACTAACTGATCTAAAAACGGAATTGTGCAAAGGTCTTCAGGGCTCATAACATACTTATTTTCAACACGCATTTCATCACCAGTTTCTTCATTAGTCACGCGAAACCCTTTGCGACAGGTTTGATGACACGCACCTCGGTTAGCAGACGCGTTTTTCTCAAAAAGGCTCATAAAACAGCGCCCGGATACAGCAATACACATGGCACCGTGAGCAAAACATTCAATTTGCAAAACTTCCCCTGAAGGCCCACGAACGTTTTGCTCCAACACTTGTCGCTTAATTGCAGCAACTTGATCCAGGGTTAACTCTCGCGCTAAAACAATACAGTCCGCAAACTGTGAATAAAACAGCACTGAAGAGAAGTTACTAACAGACAACTGTGTAGAGATATGTACAGATAACCCATGCGACCGAGCTTTTTGTATAGCAGCCTGATCAGCGACAATAACCGCATCAACAGAAGCTGCAACACAGGCAGACAAAATAGAATCAAGCAATTTCATGTCATGATCGTGCAGCACCGTATTCAAAGCAAGATACCCTTTAACACCAGCAGCATGACAAAGCGACATAACTTCTGCTAAATCATCTACAGCAAAATTACGCGCACCACGTGCACGCATGTTCAAATGTTCCACACCAAAGTAGACAGCATCAGCACCAGCGCCAATAGCAGCACGTAAGCTGGCAAAATCCCCTGCCGGCGCTAACAAAATAACCATAAATAAGAGAAAAGCGCAAGCTATAAAAAAGCTTGTACACAGGGAGTGCCTAAATGTTCATAAGAATAAAAAAAATCAAAGCTAAACCCTACGCATATTTAGTGCAAAGCAAATGGAACAAAAAAACAAAGAAAAAACGTCAAAAGGTAAAAAAGTACCTAGGACCATTAATAACCCTCCCGTACAAAGAAAAACCAAAACACATCTCATCAATCACCCAAGCAATCCAAAGAGAACTACATAACCTTAATTTTATACAAACAAGCAAACACATCTTCAAACACAAAAACATCACAATCAACCTAAAAACAAATAAGGTCACAAAGAACAAACCCATCGCAATAAAATGTAACGACGGCTACATCTGTAATCACACATTAAAGGAACTACAAAATACACACAAAAAGCAAGAAACAAAGCCAGGACAAAACTTAGCAAAAGCACTCACCAACGCAGGAATAAATTTAACCCAAGAAGAGTTCATAGACATCTACACAACCCTTAAAAGAACCCCTAAAACACAAAAATCAATGAGTATACAAGACCAACTAACAAAAACGCTGCAAGACCAACTCAACAAAGCAATCCAACTAGAAATCCCACCGAACCAAGACTTCGGCGACTATGCAATCCATGCATACAAGTTAAAAATCTCCCCACAAGAGCTACAAAACACCCTAAAACTCCCAGACTTCATAGAAACTACAAATATACAAGGACCGTACCTCAACTTCTTCATAAAGCAAGAAATACTAATAAAAGAGGCTATAACAAACACAACAAAACCTAAGGCACAAAACAAGACGATCATTTTTGAATACCCTTCTCCCAACACCAACAAGCCGCTACATTTAGGGCACATTAGAAATATCGTTACCGGTCAAGCGCTTGTAGGTCTTAAACGAACAACAGGAAACAAGATAATTGAAGTGGATCTGAGAAACAACAGAGGCATTGCCGTGTGTAAATCCATGTTAGCCTATCAACGCTGGGGCAATAATGAGCAGCCAGATCGAAAGCCGGATCATTTCGTGGGCAAATATTACATCAAATTCGCACAAGAAGCAAAAAAGAATCCTGATCTCGAAAAGGAGGCCCAGATTCTCTTACAGAAATATGAGCAAGGAGACAAAGAGGTCAAGGCCTTATGGAAGAAGATGGACGCCTGGGTGCAAGAGGGTATAGAGCAAAGCTACAAACAGTTTCATCTAGAGTTTGCAAAGGTCTACAAAGAATCAGATGTATATGAGGAGGGCACAAGAATAGTAAAAAGAGAGGCAAAAAAAGGTACCTTTACCATCGACGACAAGACAGGGGCAATAATAGCAAAGCTCGAACCAGAGTTGCCAGACAAAGTGGTACTCAGATCAGACGGTACAGCGATTTACATGACCCAGGACATTGCTTTAGCGATACAAAAATACAACGATTTTAAGGCAGACGAATCAATCGTACTTACAGCCACTGAACAAAATTTACATTTTAAGCAGCTTGCAAAAATCATGCAAATGTTGGGCTACACATATACAAATAGCCATATTGGTTATGGTATGGTACATCTACCTGAGGGCAAGATGAAATCTCGTGAAGGAACCGTCATCGACGCTGACGACTTCATCAAAGAGATCACAGACCTCGCAAAAGTTGAAATTATCGCTCGCCACACAAAAGTAGACGATTTAGAAGATCGTGCAAAAGCAATCGCTTTAGGCGCTATTAGATTCTATATGCTCAAGGTAGACACGCATAAAGACATTACGTATAACCCTAAAGAATCCCTTGCATTTGAAGGAGAGACAGGACCGTACATCCAATACACCCATGCACGAGCATCATCAATTCTTGCCAAACAGCAACCGCAAGAACCCGTAGAGTATACCCAACTCAGCCAACCCCAAGAAAAAAGGATCGCACAAATCCTCAACCAGAAGTTAGGCACCATAGAAAAGGCGGCACAAAACAACAAACCAGCCACAATAGCACGTTTTTGCTTGGATCTCGCACAAGCCTTTAATGAGTACTATCACGCCCATCAAATCCTCACAGAAGACAAAAAGCAAACAAACGCCCGCCTAGCACTTACAAAAAAAGTGCAACAAACCCTCAAAGATATGCTCCACCTGCTCCACATAGAAGCTCCAACAGCCATGTAGAAACCTTTATTAAACAACAACAAGGCCCACAGGCATGGCAATTGTAGGATTCAACTTCACAGAACTCCACACCGTGCGTAATCGCAAGATGACCCCACAAGACCGCATTAAAAGCGATATGCGCATCATGAACGTGGATCATGAAGAGTTGCCGGTAGGTAAATCTGAAGAAGCAGCAAAATTCAGCTTTGAGTTTGAAATTAGTTACGGTGAAGATGCAGGCACAACAACCCTCAAAGGCTTTGTACTCAGCGTAGATACGCCAGAAAACACTAAAAAAATCGTCGAAGAGTGGAAGAGTAAAAAGACCATTGAAACCGATTTAATGGCAAAAATTCTCAATATGGTGCTATTTCGATGTAATATCAAAGCACTAGCTATTGCGCAAGATGTCAATCTTCCTCCTCATTTTAAGCTACCTAA
>CAYFPK010000048.1:0-3968 GCA_964344975.1 Candidatus Woesearchaeota archaeon | reverse complement strand
TCTTTGAAAAGTTCTGCGATTCTTTCTTCTGTTGAATGTTCTATCCAAGGTTTGCCTGATATGATGCGCCCTAGGCCTTTCCATTTTGAGCTTGGAAAAACCTCCTTTGTTGTTCCCCATCTTTCTTGGTGGTCTAGAATGTCCTGTAGAGTTAGTACTCTTGCCATTGTTTTTTCCTTTAACCTTTCATTAATAAAAGTTTCTTACCTCTTCTCTTGGACATATTTTGTTTAGTGGACATTTTGTACAATGAGGCTTTCGTGCTTTACAAATTGCTCGGCCGTGATAGATTAATTCTAAATGTACTTTGCTCCACCTCTTTTTTGGGATTTTTTGCATAAGGTCTTGCTCAATTTTTTTTGGGTCTTTGTTTTTGGTTAGTCCTAGCCTATATGCAACCCGTGCGACATGGGTATCAACTGCGATGCCTTCGTCTTTGTTATGAATCTCATTTAAGGTGACGTTGGCAGTTTTTCTGCCTACACCAGGAAGGCTTGTGAGGTCTTTGAGGGTGTTTGGCATTTTGCCGTTGAACTCTTGTATAATCTTTTGAGCTGAACCTTTAATTGCTTTTGCCTTATTTCTGTAAAATCCTGTTGTGTGTATTAATTCTTCTAGTTTTTTTAAGTCTGCTTTCGCGTACTCTTCTATGCTTGGGTATGTTTTAAACAGTTGGGGGGTAACGAGGTTTACTCGTTTGTCTGTACATTGGGCTGAGAGGATGACTGCTACGAGCAGTTCGAACTCTGTGGTGTACTTGAGTGGGCAGGTGACGTCTGGGTAGGTTTTTTGTAGGATTCTGAGTATTTGTTGCATATCTTTTGCTTTTTTTGACTAAACTTAAAGGTTTTTGTCGCTTTTTTTCGATAGGCTTATAAACTTTTGTATTTTATTGCGTTTTCTATGGTTTTTTCTGATGTTGACATCGAGTGTCCGCGCCGTGAGGCGCCGTATCCTTTAGTGCGCACAGGTTCTTATGTTCGTGATGAAGATCCAGCGATTCCTACTCGTGAGCCTGGTTATGATATGTTAATTGTTGATGATGCACCTCGCTTGCTTAAGTTTTATTGTGACCTTTTGCAACGTAATGGTTTTTCTGTGCGTCATGCTAGGGATGGCTATAAAGCACTTGGTGTCGTTGAGGAACATGGTTTGCCGGGCCTTTTATGTGTCACCGATATTCAAATGCCTGGGCTTGATGGGCATACGTTAACTACACTTTTACAAGAACGTGACAAAACCCTTCCTGTTTTGCAAATCAGTGGTGGGAACTTTGATTGGACGTCGCCGCATTATTTGGCTAAGCCGTTTGCTGCGCCTGCTTTGATGCATAAAATTTCTGAGATTGCACGTTTATCGTTAGATTTATAAACAATTCACGTTGCTCATTTCTGGGCGGTCATAGTGGCTTGGTGCACCCGTTCCCATTTCGAACACGGAAGTTAAGCAAGCCGACGTATCGCATTGTACTGTTCTAAGAACGGGAACTGCGATTCGCTGCTCACCTTTATTATCATGGTTTTTGATTATTTTGGTTATGGTTCGAGAGTTTATGCTGTTTCTGATGTTTGTGTTTACGAAGTGCGAAAAATTCCTTGTGGTATTTGCTACTGTCCATTAGATGATTCTTTGCGTGATTTGCTTTTGTCTGAGTTAGAAGGTGTTGAGAAGCTTGCTAACATTTTGTTTCTCTTGACATAGCTAAACTTTATATAGGCATATTTTGTCGCCTTTTGTATGGCACGGTTTGTACAGTATGCTGATTTGGATTTTGCGGAGTTGCTTGAGCGTCTTGCTGAAGGAGCGATTATTTTATACCCTACAGATACCGTCTATAGTATCGGGTGTGATGCGACTAATGAGCGGGCGGTGCGGTTGATTAAATCTTTGCCTGGTATTTCTCGACCGTTAGGTCTTGTTGCACCCTCAAAAGTTTGGTTGAAAAAACATTTTGTTTTGCCGGCTTCTTTTTTAGCGAAGCTGCCTGGACCCTTTACCTTTGTTGTATTGCCGCGTGGCGGTGCGGTTGTTTCTGCGCAACTCTCTTTACGAGGGACCTATCGTGTCCGTTTACCGGACCATAAATTTGTTAAATCGCTTGCTAAGTCGCAACTTGCTTTAGTTGATACCACTCTTGTTGGGCGTGGTTTGGCTGATCCCACACAGCTGCCGCCGGAAATTTTGGCTATGGTGGATATTGTTGTTGTCGATGGCGTGTGTCGTAAACCACTTAGTTCTGTGCTTGATGTGACTAACGGTATGCCTTTGCTTGTTACCCGGTAACGAAATTTTTATATACTCGCATTTTTTAAGTGGTTTATGCGACGAACTCTATTTGTTTTGGTTTTTTTATTCTCCTTATCTGTAGCTAGTGCTGTTGATCTTTCTGATTATCCTATGTTTTCTGAGCCAATCCAAGTAGTTGTTGGTTCTGATGTGCCAGGTTTACATTCTGTTACTGCAACAGATATTATGTTTACCTTAACGGGGTATGATAAAAAAGCAATTAATATGCGTCTTGCTAATGAAGTGAGTGATTTTTCAACTGACTTTGTTTTAATAGGTGGGCCGTGTGTGAATGCTGTTACCAAACATTTTTACCCTGATGCTGGTTGTACTTTAGAAGGAAGCGGTGTCTATTATTTGCCAAATGGTGAACAAAATGTTGTTACTGTTGTTGCTTCTAATGATGATACTTTACGTGAGCTTGGATTAGCTGTACGTCATTCTTCACATGAACTTTCAGGGGAAAAGTATACTTTGCCTGGTGCTGTGGTTGAAGAAGTTGCGCCAGTTGAAGATCCTGCAGTTGTTGTTGCGCCGGCAACGCCTACCTGTACTGGTTGTCTTGTTGGTTCTGAGTGTTTGACTAACGGTCAAGTGACCTCTGTGCAAGGTGTTGGACATTATTGTTTTGGTACTGAACTTGTTGCACAACTTTCCTCAGGGGAGTGTTCAGTTGATGCTGCTTGTTTAAGCGGTACTTGTGATGACGGGTGGTGTCGCCCTTTAGCGTCTGATGCTTTAGGTTTCTTTGGTTGGATTAAGGCCTGGTTTGCTAAACTTTTCTAGATAGGCTTTTATGCTTTGTGCTCTTGTGTATTTTATGATTAACAAAGATATGTTTACTCATTTGCGCGAGGAGGTCGCTGCTGCTGATGCACAGCGTGAACAAGTGATTTTATCCTCTCGTAAGATTATACAGCTGTCTAAACGAATTATTTACGCTTTACATCGGGGAGAGGATGTTGCTGATATGATTACTTCTATTCGAGAGAAAATGTCGGTCTTGCCTGAATCACGCTCAACTTCCATGGGGCTTGTTGCTGCTCAAGAGTATGTGGAGGCTTTAGCTTATTACTATTACTTAACTGAGCAGCGTTTAGTAACGCCTGACGAGCTTGGTGTTTCTGCTGAGGCGTACTTGCTTGGTTTGTGTGACCTTGCTGGGGAATTAGTACGTCGTGCGGTGCATGATTCTTTGGCTGGTAAACGTGATTCTGTTGTTTCTATAAAGAATTTTTTAGGTGCTTTGTATGCTGAGTTTTTACAATTTGATTTGCGTAACTCTGAGTTGAGAAAAAAAGTTGATTCGGTGAAGTGGCATTTACATAAACTTGAAGATCTTTTGCTTACACGTTAAGTACGCTTTTTGTTTTATCTGTGAATATAATCTGTTTTCTTCCCGCTTTTTTTGCTTTGTATAATGCTTTGTCCGCTTGTTCTTTTAGCTTTTCTCGTTGTTTTTTTACATCTATTTTTCTCTTTTTACCGATGAAGGCTGCTGTACCACCACTGATGGTGATAACTTTTTTACACTTTTTTTTACATTCTTCGGTTATTGCTTTTTGTATACGTATGATTGCTTTTTTTGGTGTCCAATTTTGTGGTTCGCCAGTAAAAATTATTGCAAACTCTTCGCCGCCTATTCTGTAACCTCGCTCTGTTGCTCTAATGTTTCTTTTGAG
>CAYFPK010000047.1:0-4045 GCA_964344975.1 Candidatus Woesearchaeota archaeon | reverse complement strand
CCCAAGGAAAACTTAAAAAGGGTAAAATAAAAACTACTATGATGCAAAATGTAAAAATTCCTCTCGTCTGCGCAGTAATTCTTATCTGCGCAGCATTATTGCTCACACAGATAGGCACAGGCTCTCTCGATGAAGTGACTGGAGAGTTCACCTTTAAAGCAAAAAAAGCTTCTTCCAAAGAACTCTTAGCAAAAAGCTATACTACAAAAAACAACCAAAAGAGTGCTCTCAACAAAAGAGTAAAGAGTTTCATCGAGAAAAAGTCACCAAGAATAAGTAAGGAACTTCCTAAAACAACAAGCAAAGAAAACTACATCACGCATGTGTTTTATTTAGATCCAACCACTTTTGAGCTGGAAGCTATTTATCAATCTCCTTCTGCACACGCGATAAACGCACAAAAACCATTTCCAGAGGGTGCTGCAAAAAACAGAAATACTTTTCAGGTAGAAGTAGGTGATCATCTCTTCGAGAAGCAACTTATATACACTGAAGAAATTATCTTTGAATCCGAGAACAAAGATGGTTCTTGGGCTAATGAAGTTGATTACAAATCCCTTGATCAGATCGAAGTAAGAATAAACATTCCTAAGGGGCTTGTTAAAAGTGGACAAAAAATTAAAACAAAGATAATTGACAAAAAACAAGGAGCCATCATAAAAGAAAAGGAGATTTTTATTCACGACACCTTCAGGGAAGTTTCTGCGAATGAAGTGAAGGTATTCTTTCCATCAGACAAAAAAGAGAAAGTAAAAGCGACGGGAAAGATTGTCGAAGGAACGCCAGAGGTCTACACTGGAGGCAAAGCAATATTCACATCCCTGTGTCCTCACCTAAGGGAGGTATATCCTGGGCACAATTCGGTTTCTGAAGGGAGAATAGACTTAGTCTTTGTCGGGTCGGGGTACGAATTTAATGAAGAGGGTGATCCGGAGTTTAAAGAATATCTTCCAGATCTCCTGGACCTTAACGGTGAAGGAAGACACTCGAAAGGGGGGCTCTTTAGCGAAGAACCATTTGCTTCGAATAAAGACTTATTCAACCTCTGGTACACACGAACACCAGCAAAAATAGAGTTTCATTCAGAAGATTATTGTCCCTTTGTGATTTCTACTGCTTGTACAGTCCCGGCCCCATCTCTCCATCAAGTTGGACTCATAAACGACGAATGTGGGTTTAGCTACGCAAGTTTAGGGGGAAATTCTGCAGTGGTTGAGTTCCCTTTACCAGAGTCAACAGACGACACATCTCTTGAAAATATTCGCACAGCAATACATGAAATAGGTCACATGATAGGAGGCATCGGAGATGAGTATACTAAGGAGAGTGGGAGTTCTGTTCCAAATGTAAACTGCGTTGAGTCTGAAGAGAGAGCTGAGTTATTGGGTTGGGATTCAGGGATTTGGGCACAAGGGTGTTCGTATGTAGAGGAGAATATTCGCCCGACCGAATATTCGATAATGCGGTCAGCACGAAACGGAGAAGACTTTGATTATTTGAACGAAAAGTACATCTGTGGGAGGCTAGCTGCACTAACAGGAAGGCTGGACATATCTTGTCTCGGGGATGAACAAGACAATAATTCCCCTGTTGCCAAAGCCGGCGGGCCCTATGAACTCTCCGAGAATACACCTCGCTATATCCACCTTGATTTCAGAGAAAGTTATGATCTCGATGGTCACCCAATTACATATAGGTTCTGGATAAAACCTGTAAGCGGTGAAGATATCAACCTTTTTGAGAGTGAGGCAATTTCAGCTGAATCTGGAAAATTTGCGTACTTCCATGAGTGGCGTTACCCTCCAGGAAGTAAAGTAGTACTAGAGGTAGAAGATATTTTTGGGGCAAAACATTATGATTCCGCAATCCTCCCTGGCGGAACCGCACTCTAGCAAAGTTTTACCAGAGATTGAAGAGAGGAGGTAAATTGGGGTTGCTTAATACAACCGCTGCGCAGAAAGACTTTGCAACAAAGAGGTCGGCGAGACCTTCATACCTGGCCGTGCAGCAAGCACATGCACGTTAGAAATCCGTTGCATATCCCGCGCTTCGTACAACGGGTTTGCTTGTAACAACTTAGTACCAAACCCAGTTAACAAAACAAGGGTAGGTTGCACACGGTCAATTAATTTAAGCGTCTCATCGCTACACAGTACAGAATCTCCAGAAACTTCTTCAGAAAAACCGTGACGGTTGTTGACAATTAAAATGTCGCAGCCAGCATACGCATCAGCAAGATCATCAGAGTAACGTGTATCCCCAGTGTAGGCTAAAGTAAATTCTTTTGTTTTTACAAGAAAACCAAGACCGGCATAGTCCGGTGCACGAGTGGGTAACGCTTTAAGCGTCATATCATTTATTTTCACTGACGCGCCTGCTTCAAGAGCTCGATACTCTTGAATACATTTTTTATGAAACCGGGTAATGTACGGCCGCTCTTGCTCGGAACGCTCAACGACAGATTTTGCACTTAAAAGTAAACCCGTACGATCAAGCCCACCGTACGTCATAGCATCAATAAGCACGTTAACATCGTTACACGCGTGTAAACGATTGGTAGAAACAAGCAATACGTTAGTCGCCCGTATGTTGATGTTTGCACGTTGCGCTTGCAACAGCGCCCCAGGCCCCGGATCAACGTGGATTTGCGTCCCTTCAAACTGCAGCACAAAACCGCCAGCACCACCTAATTGTGCGCCACACGCTTCAGTACCACCAGCAACGCCAAGAAACGTTATTTTATACGAATCATCCATGCAACAAAAATCAACTGACGCACTAAAAAGATTTCGGTGGTTGCAAGTAATCTTTAAAAAGACAGGGTATGTGCTTATCTTACAAAGGGCCTATAGCATAGCTTGGATAATGCGACAGCCTTCTAAGCTGATCCGCAAAGAAGTTCTTCGCGGAGCTGAATAGATCGCAGGTTCGAATCCTGCTAGGCCCGCTTATTTCTCTTACTAATTTAGTTGATTTTGCGAAAAAATATCCGGAACACTTATAAAGTTAGACAAATGTATAATTCATTATGATGGCAGAAGTAAAAATAAAAAAATGGGGGAATTCCCTTGGAGTGATCTTACCAAAAAACCTCGTGCAAGAAGGAAGCCTTCATGAGAATGATCGTCTTGTTATTACCGTTGCAAAACGAGCAAACCTCACATCTCTCTTTGGTTCATTAAAGATGGGAAAAACAGGGCAACAGTTTAAAGATGAAGTGCGAAAAGGCTGGAAGGAAAAAAAGTTCAAATGAACGGAGCCTATTTTTTTGATTCATATGCTTTTTTCGAGATTATAGATGGCAACCCAGCTTATCGAGAGTTGGTAAAGGATGCCGCAATTGTAACCACAAAAATGAATCTTATGGAGCTACACTACTGGATCTTTGCAAGAAAAGGAAAAGCGGCCGCGGAAAAATATTTCAAAGCATTACTTCCCTTTACACAAGAAATTCCAGCCGGAATTATTCCTAGAAGTAATGAGTTTAGATATAAAATGAAGAAAAGAAAGCTTTCCTACATTGACTGTATAGGGTATACTATGGCAAAAGCTTGGAACATCCCATTCCTCACTGGAGACAAAGAATTCAAAGATTTAGAAAACGTTAAATTTCTCAAGTAAGAATATTTATATACGCACACCGAGTGCACAACACCACTGGACAGGTGGCCAAACGGTAAGGCATTCGGTTGCAGCCCGAAAGAGTGAGGGTTCAAATCCCTCCCTGTCCTTACAAGAAAAATGGTGAACCTAGAAAAAGTCGAACAACTCCTCAAACAGGCATTCCCCGACGGAAAAGTAGAAGTCAATTCCTTTGATGGCAAACATGTAGAATGCTATATAAAATCAAAAAAGTTCCAAGGAAAAACGTTGATTGAGCAACACCAAATGGTGTATGCACCACTCAAAGAAATGTTAAAAGAGGAGTTACACGCGCTAGCAATTAAAACAGAGGTACAAGAGTAATGGAAATAAAAGAAAAGATAGACAAAATTATCAAAGAACATAAAGTAGTATTGTTTATGAAGGGAAGTAAAATGATGCC
>CAYFPK010000046.1:0-4443 GCA_964344975.1 Candidatus Woesearchaeota archaeon | reverse complement strand
ACAACGAACGTGAAGAAAACGAACCGTTAGTAAGAACCATGCCTAAAGGTAAAGGCAGAGAATTAACAGACAAACTTAAAGCACAAAACGCAACATCGTTTAAAGCACAAAACATAATTTTCTTCGCATTAATAATCATAACAGTAATCACACCCTGGTGGGTGCGAAAACAATATGGCGATATCATGGCTGCAGCATCTTTAATCGGCTCCATGATTTTTTTAGCAGCCTTTGTCATTTTCATGAACCTAGCAAAACGTATGGGCCCACCAAACAAACTCAGAGTACCTAAACTCTTAATTGACAACGCAGAAAAAAAGAAAGCACCGTTTTTAGATGCAACCGGCGCACACGCGGGTGCACTTCTCGGTGATGTGCTTCATGATCCGCTTCAGTCACTAGAAAGTAGTAACAGGGTGAGAAAAAAAGGGGGTAAAAAAGTAACGCTAGCGAGTGAAGTAAACAAATTATTAAAAAAGTACAAAAACAAACTCATAACAAAAGATACATATGAAGCAGTGCATACAAACAAGGATGATCTAGTTGTTCTTGCAGAAAAAAACAACAAACCTCAAGAAGTTGAAGTACTCTCGGTAAACAGATACAAATACACAGGTGATTTAATCAAAATAACCACAGAATCAGGAAAAACAATCATCACCACTCCAGAACATAAAATTGCAACAACATCTTTTTTCGGCAAAAAGAAGTATAAACGCGCAGATAAATTTAAACTAAAACAAAAACTATTTACAACACAGTAACACGTGTAAAACGTCTCCCTTCTACAATATACACACTACACAATATAGCCGCACTTGACACACTTGCCAACCGCGCGTAACGCATATAAACAACCATTCCAAAATAAATGTAGTAGGGGAAAAAATGGGAAGGTGGCAACATGCAAAACATAATTTTAACAGAACAAGACATCATAAACACATACAACAAAAGACAACAAGAGCAATGCAGACTCTATTACCAACATAAAAAAATCAAACAAGAAAATCCAACGTTTGGCTACAAACGCATCGCAAAAATGATGGGACAAAAGATTGGTAAAACACGTTGGTGGCATCAAGGCAAACACAAACCAACACCAGTACAGGCAGCAGAATGGCTCACAGAAAAGGGCCTATTACCCTTAACAACAGAACATCATAAACTACCCCTCATAGCACGCATACTAGGCGCTACGATTGGTGATGGGGGCATTTTTGAAAATTTAAACGGAGTTTATCTTTCAAGTTCTGAACTCAACGCAACAGATATGTTTTTCTACGACGTTCTTGAAGTCTTCGGAAAAGAAATTGAGCAAAACACAAGACTCAATGAAGGAGGAGAATATGGTCATTCATGGTGTAGGTGGAGCACCAGCCGCAACGTTATTCGTTTTTTCATAGCACTCGGCACACCTCTTGGTAAAAAGAAGGAAATAGAATTACACGCACCTCAGTGGGTGTTTACAAGAAGAGAGGTTGCAGACGAATTTTTTGGCGCGTTTTTAGGAGGAGAAATAGGCATACCTAAAATCCACATTGACAGGAGGTCTCTTGACGCATGCGCAATAGGAATTACAAGTACGCCTGCACTTGAACAAAACCGGCATGATTTTCTTAATGAAGTCCGAAGGTATTTAACTTTAATTGGAGTAAAAACAGGAAAGATTTCTAGGTCACTAAATAAAAAAGATCCTGAATCAATCATTTCAAAACTACTCATCTCAACAAAATTTGAAAATATGATAAATCTATTAACACACACAAAAATTCGGTATTGCATCTACAAACAAAAAAAGCTCATTAACACGTTACACGAATTTGGCGAAATAAAATTACAAAGATATAAAGAACTTCAAGCCGAAGAGTATAGTCACAAACATATTTTAAAGTTGCTCAACATAAACGAAGCAGTGTTCTACATCATCAACCACGAGCTCGACTTCAACCATTTATACGAAAGACACCATGCAGAGTGGCCACAAGACACACAACCAACAAACTACATGATAATAACAAAACAAGCAGCAAGTACATAATTACTTAGGAGGTATAAAACAATGATACAAGCAAGCATACACATACATGGAAAACCAGAATGGGACATACAGACAAATGAGGACGATTCATTTAGTCCAGACGTTTTAAGAAAGCGAGGCAATGAATTACAAAAACATTTACATGAGGTAGCAGACATTATGCAAAAACTCATTGCACAAGGTTGGGATTATGAACTTTGTTTATACGACCTTAACTTTGGAAAAGACATAACAAAAGAACAAGCAGAAAAAGAACTCAAAGAGCTAGGGATTGACCCAGAAGTAATGCAACTCTGGGAATGCGAAACAGAGGGTGAGTGGTGTGAGGTCGCCACAACATAACCTCTCCAACATACATGTTAGGGGGGGTAAATGATTATAAATACCTAAATAAAAAAACAAAGCAATGAAAACCAAACTCCTCATGCTCACGGCAATAACCCTACTCGTTATTGGTCTTGCAACCGCGGGCGGTTTATTTGATGAAGCAAAAGCCTGGCAAAAGAATTCAGGTATAAAATCCACAACACCTGCAACCGGTTTTGGTATTTTAGATATGTTCAAAGCAAAAAAAGCAGCACCAAAAGTACAAGAAAAATCTCCTAAAGGACAACAACCATTACCTCCTCCACCATTAGGTGAAGTAGAAATTTTACCTAATTATCCTACGTTCCAAGGGTGCAAATATTTCCGAAGTGATTCATTTGAAAATCTACCTGGTCTCGGGTCAAATCCAAACGGGAATGAAGCATGTGAAGCACTAACTTTCAACAATTGTGTTGCAGGAGATTTCTATGATGGAACAAATTACTTTGAAGATGATCAATGTTCAACTCCTGTTTTCCATAATGGGCGAAATAGCCTTAATACTTGTAGTTTTCGGGGGAACGCATTTGGCACCTGTAAATCAACTGGTCTTGGAATTACAGCCTTTGACTATGAAAAAGAACACGTAACTGGGTTGCAAGGTGTAATCTGCTGCAACTTCTAACCAGAAAACCATATAAACTCTTCTACATACACAATAGAATGCAAAAACTAAAAACAGAAAAGATCACAAAAATAGAACGAATCAAACACGACGACTACGTCTACAACGTCACCACAGAGTCAGGTAATGTGATAGTAAATGATATCCTAGCAAAAAACTCAGGAGGCCTAGGCACACCAGCATACGAGCGAGTCTCACCTGGTATGATCCACAAAGCAAACGGTGGCGTATTATTCATTGACGAAGTAGGAACCTTGCAACCCAAAACACAACAAGACTTACTTACAGCCATGCAAGAAAAAAAATATCCTATCACAGGACAATCAGAACGATCATCCGGTGCGATGGTACGCACATCTGAAGTACCTTGCGATTTCATTTTAGTCGCAGCAGGAAACTTGGAAGCGGTTAAACACATGCACCCAGCATTAAGGTCCAGAATACGTGGCTACGGGTATGAAATCTACATGAACGAAACCATGGACGATTCAAAAGAAAACCAAAACAAAATAATTCAATTAGTCGCACAGGAAGTAAAAAAAGACGGCAAAATTCCTCACTTTCAAAAAGAAGCCGTTGATGAAATCATAAGAGAAGCAAGAAAGATGGCAGGCATCGCCGGTAAACTCACCGTAAGGCTTAGAGAATTAGGCGGACTAATAAGGGCAGCGGGAGATGTCGCACTAGAAAACAACAAACCAAGCGTAGAAAGACAGCACGTCATCAAAGCAAAACAATTCTCAAGAACATTAGAGCACCAAATTGCAGACAAATACATTGAAAACAAAAAAAAGTACGAAGTTATTTTAACTAAAGGAAGAAAAGTGGGCAGAGTCAACGGTCTAGCAGTCTTAGGTTCAGGCTCAGCACATTCAGGCATTGTATTGCCGATTGAATCTGAAGTAACACCAGGCGGAAAAAAAGCTGAAATAATCGCAACAGGTGGGTTGGGTGACATTGCAAAAGAAGCAATTCAAAACGTCTCAGCAATCGTGCTTAAAGCATTCGGCCAAGACATCAAAGAAAAAAACGATATCTTCGTACAGTTTGTCCAAACAGCAGGTACAGGCGTGGAAGGCGACTCGGCATCTATTGCCGTGGCAACAGCGATAATTTCAGCACTAAAAAAAGTTCCGATTAGACAAGATACCGCAATGACTGGTTCTTTGTCGGTAAGAGGAGAAGTCTTAGCAATTGGCGGGGTAACAGCAAAAGTTGAAGCAGCAATTGAAGCAGGAATCAAACAAGTTATTATTCCAAAAGCAAATCAAGCAGACTTAGTACTCTCAACAGCACAAAAACAAGCAATAAAAATAATTCCAGTGACAGACATCAAAGAAGTTATCAAACACGCGTTAGTCTGGGACACAAAAAACAAAAAGATTCTAAACAAGTTTTTAAAAAGTTAACC
>CAYFPK010000045.1:0-4554 GCA_964344975.1 Candidatus Woesearchaeota archaeon | reverse complement strand
TCACTCAGCTACCTGCGCACGTAAAGAAGCAAAGACCTTATGCACACAATCAGTTAGCTTCCAATCAGCATACTCAGCAACAACAGGCTTTCCACCGGTAAAGACCCGTATGTGAAAAGAATACTTTTGTCGAGCACCTTCACGCTCATAAGTTCTCAAAGTTAAGACAACCTCTTGTACATCATCAAAAAAGCGCAAAATTTTAGACAACTCCCGATCACAAAGACGTGCAAAATCCGCTCGATCCTCATCTACAACATTGTCATCAAAATGAAATTTAGTCTCCATTGCTTTCCCCCACAAGTTCCGCAAAAGACACGCCCGTTGCACGCGCATGATTCAGCGTTACAGAAAAGTTACCAGATGCAGTCTTTTTAAGTGCTGTGGTCGGCAAAAAAAACCATCCAGAACGATCAAACCGTACGCCAACAAAAGCCCGTGCACCAAAACGACTAGAAAACTCCTCAAGATCTGCAATTTCAGCCGCAGGAAAAGACTTCTGCGATCCAGCAATAGATTTACACTCTAAAGCTAAGGACAAAGTACCATTACTTGCTAAAAGATCAGGCGAGGGTAAACGTACATTACCTGAGCCTGCAGCCCGTGTACAGGCCCACCCTGCTTGCCAAAAAAGATGCAACAGTTCACGCTCAGCTCTAGTCCCTTTACGTTTCGTGCTCATACCAGAATCTATTTAAGACACAGATATAAAGGTAACCCATGCCAACAGAGTTCCAAAACAAGGTGTACAAAGTAACAAAAAAGATACCTAAAGGTAAAGTAAGCACATACAAAGACACAGCTCATGCACTAAACTGCAAGGCATACCAAGCAGTCGGCCAAGCGCTCAACAAAAATCCATACGCACCACAAGTACCCTGTCACAGAGTTATTGCAGCAAACGGCACATTGGGAGGCTTTGCTACAGGGATACAAAAAAAGAAACAACTGTTAAGAAAAGAAGGCATCAAAATACAAGAAAATAAAATAGATCTCAAAAGATATAAATTCAAAAAGGAAGAGCAAAGCCGAAATAACCTGAAGCAGACTTCAGAATAAAATACACGAGCAAAGCCATACAAACCCAAAACATAATGCGAACAAACTGGTGGGTAGGAGTAATAACCTCAGTCACTTTCGAAAAACCTCCCGTTGCAAAGAACGAACATCCACCTTAACATCAGCAAGCTCTTGTTGCCTTTTAAGTTTTTCCCCAAGAGAGATAAGAGAAGATTCAATAGAAGAAAATCGAGAAGAAATATCATCAAGAACGTAAAAAAGAGAACCAAAAATAGCAATAGCAGCTAAAAAAATTCTATATTTAGCATAGAAGAGAGCAGAGACACCAGCAAGAAGGGAAAGCAAGGATAATATCTGAACAATAGTCTCACGACGAAGCATACAAAGAAAAGAAACAAAGAAGTTTAAATATCTTCACCAAAAAATTCCGCAAAAGCAAGCAAAAAAATTAGAAAAGCATATAAACACAAATTTCCAAAATAAGCATATGTGCCTAAAAGAATTCATCGCAGGACTCAGCGTCCCAGCAACACTGATGCCTTTTGTGTACGCAACGTTATACTTCACAGGGCCAGAAACCGTAAGAACAACACCCATTGAGTTTCTACCTTTATCTTTACCTATAATTTATGGCCTATGGAATATAGTCTATTTCAAGATAGGAAAAAAATGTCCAATAAAATCAAGAAGCCCTAGGCTTTTTGTACACGGAGCAACCTTAGGTCTCATGTTAGCTTTAGTAGGTGTATTCATAATTGGCTTACCAAAGATTGTTTTCAACGCACAAGGACTTTCCTATTACGCACCTCTTGTCGTAGTACCACTACTCTACGGTACAATCTGGAGATACTTGGTAGGCCCAGTAAACAACGCAGTAAAATTAAAAGACTGGTAACATGAAAGAAAAACCAAAAAGAAGCATAGCAAAAACAATAACATACAGAATCTCGACAATTCTTATAACAGCTCTAATTGTTTTTCTCTTTACAGAAAATCTAAAGATTTCATTAGTAGTAGGCGGAATTGATACAGTAGCAAAGACCTTCTGGTACTATACCCATGAAAGAATGTGGAGCAGAATCAAGTAATTATTTCCCAAACTTAAGGTACCGAGTTAACTCAGCACGCATTTTCTTATCAATCTTTTTAGGCTGTACAAGAGCAGTGTAAAAGATGGTAAAGTAAATGGTTTTCACAGACTGCACTAAAGGATTCAACAGTACGTTGATCATAAAGGAAACTAAGATTCCTCCAACAACAGTCCAAACAATGTAAGGAGCGTTAAAGGTAAAAGTCAAAAACAGCCCAAGAAGAAGAGAAAACAAAAAGATTGGCGTAAAGATTAAACTACCAAGCACATTACCTACAAAGTCGATACCAAACACACCAACTAAGGTAGCAGGCACATTGTTTTGCAACGCCTTAAGTTTAACAAGCAATTCTTTAAGAGGTTTCTGCTCAATGACAACTGCTGGAATCATGTAATGCTGCAACAAATCCCACACTTCTAAAAGTGCAGCAAGAAAAATAGCAACAAAAACACCTATAATCCCTTTACGGTTAGATTTACGTTGAGAAAGCGTTACACGTACAACCAAATCAATAAAAGCAAGGTAACGAATATTTTTATTTTGAGTAATTACGTGAGCTTTAGCCTGCGCATAATCAATATCTCCACCGGTAATGGTCTGATACACAATCCAACTCTGACAAGCCTTCATACGCGTGTAAAAAAAAGAACTGTACGGAAAAAGCACAAAGAGCACAAAAAGTAAACCTAAAAACCCTAAAGGAAGAAGCGGCGTAAAAAACAAACCAATGGAGATAGCTAAACAAAACACAAAAAACACTGAAAAGCCAAGCATACGATACATTGGTTGCAAGATGTCTTTATCCTTGGCAATAACTGAAAAAGAGTGCTTCAAAAGATACAGGGAATCTTTTACACGAGCAGAAAATGGTTCCTTCTTAAAATGCATAACAAACAACAAGAAAAAAACTATTTAAAACTAACTAAAAAAGAAAAAAAATAAGATCTAAAGATCTCGGGATTGAACAGTACTACGCTTATTATCTTTAGCTCGACGGCAAGCGTCTTTAACTAAATGACAAGCAACGCGGTTCAAGGTGTCAGCAAAATCACCAGCAACGTTACACTTTTTGACAGCTTCTTTTACTTTACTACGTACAATAAGCATATCAGGTGTTTTTTTACCAGCAACGAATGCATAAGCAAGATCTTTACTCATAACCGTACTTCGCTTGTTCTCAGTACATCGAGCTTCAGCATCTTTAACTAAAGAAGCAAGAACAGTACTCAAAGAGTCAGCAAAATCGCCAGCTACATGCATACCTTTAGCAACTTCCTTAACTTTACTACGAACAACTAACATATGTCTTTTCCCCCTCTCAATATCAAAGCAAAACAGCCACGAGAGCCGCTCTAACTAGCTTCTAAAGGGATCTTACTAACCAGACATATATAAAGCTTGTGGAAAAAAGAGCAAAAAAAGGGAAAATTAAAGCAAAAGAAATAATTTTTTAAAGGCAGAGAGCAGAACAAACGCATGAGTTTAATAGAGATCCTCCTAGACGAAATTGAAGAAAAAATAGCATTTTTATTCGCAAACAGAGAAAGTGAAGAGTTTGAGGAAGCCTTAGATAGAACAAAAACACTTGTCCAAAGAGTTTATGAAGAGGCTCCACAAAGAGCAGAAACAAACTACAACATGGCATTAATACATCAAATAGAGGGAGATATAGAGTCTGCCACACCATATTACAACGTTGCAATGGAGCTCGATCCAAAAAATCCAGATATGCTTGGAGATAGAGGTGTTGGACTTGTACGTGCTAAAAGGTACAAAGAAGGGATTGCATTTCTTGAACAAGCAAGAGAAGTAAACCCAAAAGATAAAACTATTAATAAAAGTTTAGCACACTGCAAAGTAAGTTACGCACAGGAATTCCTAAAAGAAGATAACTACAATAAAGCAATAGAAATAGCAGAGAAAGCATGCGAGTTACTTCCAAAGGATCCAGATATTCGCATAAGATTTGCAAACTATCTCAGGAACAAAGGAGCCGTCGTCTTTGCAGAAAGATATTACAAAGAAGCATTAAACAGATTACCAAAAAGAGATGCAAGACATGATAAAATAAAAGAAATGCTTCCACACCTATACTTCAGATCCCCATCTGCAATTGGAGTAACCGAAGATGGTAGACAAAGGCCAGGTTCATTCATCTGGATGTAAACACTTTACACACCAACAGCCGATTGTAGCAACTTTATGACCCGATTCACACCCAAAGTGAGTATAAAGCTAGCCAATTTAGGCCCTTTTTCTTTAGAAATTAAGATACGGTAGATTAGGGAAAAGAAGTCAGAAGGTTGTAATTTATAGCGCTCAATAAGCACATAAAACTCCTCATGCAAGCTCAGCGCATCAAAAGATCTGTCCTTAAGAGCAGAGATCAAATCTAAAACAACAGCCTTTTGCGTATCATCAAGCATAATTGCAGAAGCAGACG
>CAYFPK010000044.1:0-4925 GCA_964344975.1 Candidatus Woesearchaeota archaeon | reverse complement strand
CACAAGACGCACAAGCAGTACACGAAGAGATTTGGGAAGATTTTAAAAGAGAATACCACCAAAGAAACGGCAAATAAATTACTCAACAACACGACGACTCTTAGACCGCATTAAACCAAGCTGCTCATCTAAATCTACAGCAACCTTACCGAGATCATCTAAAAGACGAGACGCATCAATACGCAACTCATCAACTAACTCTGACAAAGAATCTACACGAAGAAGATACCCACCTTGCGTTGAAACAACTAACCCAGCTTCCTGTAATTTATGCAGATGATGCACAACAGTCCCCCGAGAAAGATGCGTATGTGCAGCAATTTCATCTGAAGATAAAGGACGCCGCATGCGAGTAGCCCGTATCAGTGCAACAAAAATCCGAAAACAAGATTTTTCCCGATCACGATCACCAAACAACCCTAAAGAGGTCCCAAACCACTGTAAATCTGCATTAATATCCTTTACAGCAGGCTTACGAATCCGTGCCAAAGTAATTTTCATACTAAACCTAGGAACACAAACCTTTATATAGCTGTCGATTATACCATGATCATGTCGACTCAAGATCAACAAGATCAAGAACATACCTACAAAGAGCACCTCCAGAGGCTCCAGGCAGAGTTTGAGAACTACCAAAAACAGACACAAAAGTTCACCCAACAAAACATCGAGCAAGCACAAAACAACGTCCTCAAAGACACCTTAGAAATCATAGACAACCTCCAAAGAGCACTCAAACACCAAGACAACCTCAAGGAAGGCCTCACACTCACACTCAAACAAGCACAAGCCATGCTCAAAAAGTATGACGTCAAAGAAATTAACGAAAAGGGTCAAGCAGATCCTGATTTACATGACGTCATCGCACAACAACCAGCAGAAGAAAAGCAAGGCACCATAATCGAAGTAATACAAAGAGGGTATATAAGAAACAACAAAGCGCTACGTCACAGCAAAGTGATCATAGCAGGAGAGAAACAAAATGAGTAAAGTAATAGGTATTGATTTAGGAACCACATTTAGTGCAGTCGCAGTCCTGCAAGCAGGAAAACCAACGATAATTCCCAACGCTGAAGGAAACAGAACAACCCCATCCGTCGTATCCATTAAAGGAAACGAAATTTTAGCAGGTGAAGTAGCAAGACGTCAAGCAATTGCAAACCCAAAACATACCATTAGAAGTATTAAACGCCTAATGGGGACAAAAGAGAAGGTAGAAATTGAAGGCAAAAAATACTCACCCGAACAAGTATCCGCATTCATTTTACAAAAATTAAAAAAAGACGCTGAAGAATTTTTAGGAACAAGCTGCGACAAAGCAGTAATTACGGTTCCAGCATACTTTAACGACGCGCAACGTCAAGCAACAAAAGACGCAGGAAAAATAGCAGGCTTAGAAGTACTCAGACTAGTTAACGAACCAACTGCAGCTTCGTTAGCATACGGTGAAGATAAAAAAGACGACCATACCATTTTAGTCTACGATTTAGGCGGTGGAACATTTGACGTATCTATTTTAGAATTAAGCGACGGTGTGTTTGAAGTAAAGGCAACCGCTGGAGATAACAAACTCGGCGGTGACGATTTCGACGATAAAATTATTGAATATTTAGCACAAGAATTCAAAAAAACAAACGGTATCGATTTAACCGAAGATAAAACAGCTGAACAACGACTAAAAGATGCAGCAGAAAAAGCTAAAATTGAACTCTCAACAAGTGTACAAACAAACGTCAACCTACCGTTCATCACAGCAGACCAAAACGGTCCAAAACACTTAGACGTAACACTCTCCAGAGCAAAGTTTGATGAGTTAACTAAAGACTTAATTGAAAGAACAGTAGGCCCAACAAAACAGGCATTAAAAGATGCAGGACTAAATACAAGTGACCTAAAAAATGTAATTTTAGTAGGCGGATCAACAAGAATTCCAGCAGTCAGAGCAAAGATTAAAGAGCTCACAGGCAAAGAAGCCGACAAGTCTGTACACCCGGACGAAGCTGTTGCTTTAGGTGCAGCAATTCAAGCAGGAATTTTAGCAGGCGACATTAAAGACGTGTTACTTTTAGATGTAACACCATTAAGTCTAGGTATTGAAACGCTAGGTGGTATCTGTACAAAGTTAATTGAGAGAAACACCACAATCCCAACAAAAAAACAGCAAACGTTCTCAACAGCTGCAGACAACCAAAACGCGGTAACCATTAACATTTTGCAAGGTGAACGTGAAATGGCACAAGATAACAAAAGCCTAGGTCGTTTTGACTTAGTAGGTATCCCGCCAGCACCGCGAGGGATTCCACAAATTGAAGTAACCTTCGACATTGATGCAAACGGTATCGTGCACGTGTCAGCAAAGGACTTAGGTACAAGTAAAGAGCAAAAAATTACCGTAACAGGCGGATCTGGCTTATCTGATGAAGATATTGATAAGATGGTCAAAGAAGCGCAAGCAAACGCTGAGCAAGATAAAGCTAAAAAAGAACTCATTGAAGTCAAAAACGATGCAGACACCCAAATTTACGCGTGGGAAAAGGTTGCAGGCGAGATGGGTGACAAAATTGAAAAAGAAAAAATCGAGCAGCTCAACAAAGAAGCTGAAGCACTCAGAAGTTTGTTAGCAAACGACAACAAAGACGAGATCAGAGAAAAGCTTGACGCGTTTATGAAAAACGTGCAAGAAGCAACAACCAAAGTCTATCAAGAAATGGCTGCGCAAGCGCAAGCCGAGCAGGCCAAGCAAAAAGAAGAACAAAAGCCTGAAGATGATGTAGTTGAAGCTGAAGTCGTCGACGAAAAAGAAGAAGAAGAGAAGAAATAATCTTCTCAACTTTTTTTAGAGTATGGCCAAAGATTACTATGAAACATTAGGAGTAAGCAAGAGTGCATCTAAAGAGGAGATCAAAAAGGCCTATAAAAAGTTAGCAAAAAAATATCACCCAGATTTAGCAAAAGAAGACGGCGCTGAAGAAAAGTTCAAACAAATCTCAGAAGCATACGCAGTTCTTTCAGACGACAAAAAGAAAGCGCACTACGACCAATACGGTGATGCTGAGTTCCATCAAAGATATTCTCACGAAGACATTTTCAGAGGATTCGGCGGTATCAACGACATTTTCGACATGTTTTTCGGTGGTCAAAGAGGACGCAGACAAAACAGAGGTCAAGATTTACGTTACGACATCGAAATTGAGTTTAAAGAGGCAGCCTTTGGCGTCACAAAAAAGATCAAAGTACAAAAGCTAGCCGCTTGTGAGACATGTAAGGGGTCAGGCTCAGAAGATGGAAAGATGAAAAACTGTGGCACCTGCCATGGGCAAGGCCAAGTACAAAGACAAACAAGAACACCGTTTGGTATGTTTAGCCAAGTAACTACCTGCCCAGACTGTCAAGGTAAAGGAACAACCATTACCAACCCCTGTACCGCATGTGTCGGCCAAGGACGCAAACAACAAACAGAAACCATTGCTATAAAAATTCCGCAAGGAATTGACAATGGTAATCACCTCCGCGTGTCAGGTAAAGGTGAAGCAGCACCACACAACGGCACCCCAGGAGATTTATACGTGGTAGTACATGTACGACCATCAGACATTTTCAAACGGCAAGGTAACGACGTGTATGTAGACTTACCGCTTTCATTTGCACAAGCAGCATTAGGTGATGAAATTGACATTCCCACCTTAGAAAAAGATGTAACATTAAAGATTCCACAAGGGACCCAAACAGGAACAAAGTTTAGGCTCAAAGGCAAAGGTATTGCCTACATGGACGGGTATGGAAAAGGTGATCAATACGTTATTGCTAATGTGGTCACACCAAAGAAATTGTCAAAAAAACAAAAAGAACTCTTTGAAGAACTCAAAGGGGTCGATAAAGACCAAGACAAATCTATTTTTGAAAAAATTAAAGAGTTCGCTGGTATTTAATAGAGAAAAGCATTTTTCCAACAAAAACAAAAAGATTTTCTAAAAAAAGGTACAAGATAATATAAACATCAGAAAAGAAGAAAAAATACCATGAAAGCAAAACCCTTATATACAAAAAGTTATATGGATTTATATAACATGAAAACAATACACC
Source organism: Candidatus Woesearchaeota archaeon (assembly GCA_964344975.1). GTDB lineage: Archaea > Nanobdellota > Nanobdellia > SCGC-AAA011-G17 > GW2011-AR18 > CAYFPK01. The sequence goes on along the minus strand of CAYFPK010000044.1, from coordinate 842 downwards.
AACCGCAATTAAATACGATTTTAATGGTTGAGAACTTCATAAAGGAACATGGAGGAGAGTTCAAAAAAAGAGCATTATGGGAAAGCCTTCCCAAAAGGATGATGTATCAAACCTTCTGTACAATCTTCAACTATCTAGAAGATTCAAAAAAAATCGCACGAGACAACGAGGGAAAGATTTGCTGGATTTGGGACCCCAAAGGTGTTGAAAAATACCTTGCAAAAAAAGAGTTAGCCCGATAAATGCAAGCAAAAATCGTATTCGAGAACATAAAGATAAAGAAGAAGTTGCAAAAGTTAGACAACAAAGACAAGCAACAAATAAACAAAGCATTAGATAAACTAGAAGAGAATGCCTTTTCAGCCATACAGATTCAAAAGAGATTATTTCCAAGACAGTACAAACAACTAGACAACCTCTGGAAGCACAATCTTCCAAACGGAAAAAGGTTAATATACACGGTAAAAAGAGACAAGGAGAATATACTAGTCATCATCCTAGGATGGTTCAATCACAAAGAATATGAAAAAATTTTCAAATACTAGAGTGTAGTATCCAGATACTACAAAAAGAATTCACAACTGGCTACACCGCAAAACAGTCCGAGAGATAGCTTTAAGCTCATCAGCAGAATACCCAACTAGCGGCTGCAAGACAAACCCTGCAACAGGATCAACAGTACTCACCGCCAAATCTAAATCATTTTGCTCACCCACAGACAACCCAGCATCAAACACATGCAATGCAGGAATATCTTCAGACAGCACCAACCGACACCCCCGTTTCATAAGCAAAAACCCTGCAGCAACGCCAGCTGAGTCACAAGCTGAAGCATCTAAAAA
>CAYFPK010000043.1:0-4937 GCA_964344975.1 Candidatus Woesearchaeota archaeon | reverse complement strand
CCAAGTATGTCGCCCTTTCGAGGCGAAGACCCGGGTTCAAATCCCGGCGGGGGCGCTTTTTTAGAAACTTTCTTATAGCCTTTATTTTTGATTTGTTTATGGCTCGACGAAAAGAGTATGGATCTTCACAAACGCCGCAGTGCGTCTTTTGTGGCACATCTGCGTATGCAAAGAACTCTCAAGGTTTTATTGTTTGTCCCACCCATAAAACTGCACAAGTTGGCGGCTGCAAGTGTTCTTGCGGAGAGTGGCTTGATGAGCGTGATGGTAAGTACGGGAAGTTTTTTTCTTGCATGCAGTGCGGTGCAGTAAACATTAACAAAGCAAAGTTGCTTAACCCCGAAGCGTTTATTGTTGCCAAAGCAGAAAAAAAACAAGAAACTATTGAGCAAAAGTATCAAAGTATTTACCAAAAAGCAGACGTTGTGGTGAAATCGACAGACCTTGATTTTATTTAGACACTTCGCTTCCAACCGTTATTGCAGCGGCGATAAGCACAATGTTTTTTACAATGTATTGGCCTTCCACAGTTAACAATAATGGACCGCCGTTGTAAACAATGTGCGGTAAAAGTACCAAGGGTAAGAACGTGCCTAGCATTTGCGGTACTAGTAGTGCTAAACCAACCCGAATTAATTTTCGATGTAGCATGCACATGCCGATGAGCATTTCCCAGGCACCTAAAAAGGGCACAAACCATGTTGGGTTAAACCAATATACTGTGTGTATAACTAAATCTGTTGCTGGGCTGTATCCTATCACCTTGAGCGCGCCAAACCAAATAAAGACAATAGCTAAGCTGTATTGTAAAACAGGAAAGTGAATTTTTTGTAGCGTTTTAATTATTTTTTTGTCTAGTTTTTTTGCATTCATGTGTACTGCATCACCTCTTGTATTGCTGCATTAATTTTTGTTTTATTCGGCAAGTATGCTTTTTCTCTTTGGTATAATGGCATAATAATGTCGTAACCAGTGACTCGTTTAATCGGTCCTTTCAGCGAAAAGAGTGCTTTTTCGTTGATACGTGCGATAATTTCTGCTGCGACGCCGCCTGTGCGTGGCCCTTCGTGGATAATAACACATCTGCCGGTTTTTTTTACTGAATTTATAATTGTTTGTGTATCCAAGGGGAAAATTGAACGCAAGTTAATTACTTCTATTGTGGCCTTTTGTTCTTTAATTGCATCTTTAGTTACCTTAAGCATGGCGCCATAGGTAATAACTGTAATATCATCTCCTTGTTGTTCAATGTGTGCTTGACCTAGGGGTAACATATATTCTTCTTCAGGGATATCTTGTTTAATTGCTCTGTATACCCGTTTTGGTTCTAAAAATAAGACAGGGTCTGGGTCTCGTATGGCGCTTACTAGCAACCCTTTTGCATCATACGGATTTGCTGGAATGGCCACTTTAAGCCCTGGGGTATGCATGTACAGCGCTTCCATGCTTTCAGAGTGGTGTTCGAGTGCCCTAATGCCGCCAGAGTATGGGGTTCTGATCACAAACGGACAACTCATTTGTCCTCTGGTACGTGTTCGGATTCGTGTTGCGTGGGAAATGATTTGGTCAAAGCCTGGGTAGAGAAATCCTGAGAATTGTATCTCTGCAACTGGTTTCATGCCGGAAATTGCTAAACCAATACTTGTGCCTATAATGCCTGATTCGGCGAGTGGCGTGTCGAAGACTCTTTTTGGAAATTTTTCAAACAATTTATCTGTGACTCTAAATACGCCTCCGTCAATGCCAACATCTTCGCCTAAGATTATCACTTTGTCATCTTTTTGCATCTCTTGTGTGAGTGCCAAGTTGATAGCTTGCACCATGTTTAGTGATACCACAATTCATCCTCGCTACACTGTTCTGCGCTTTGTATCATCTCTTGCTGCTGTTCTTGTAATTCTTTTGGCATGTCTTTGAATGTAAATTGGAACATGTCTTTGAGTTGCGCTTTAGGTAAATTTTCAAAGATCTCTTGTGCTTTTTTAATTTTATTTTCTATTTGTGCTACCATTGCTTGTTCTTTTGCGTTGTCCCATAATTGGTTATTTTCCATAAATGTTTTTAACCTTAGAATGGGATCTTTTTTCTCCCACTGTTTTACTTCATCGTCAGACCTGTACCTTCTTGCATCGTCTGCTGTGGTATGATCAGCAAGTCTGTACGTAACACATTCAATGAATGCTGGGCCTTTACCTTTTCTTGCATTAGCTACCGCGTCTGCTGTTGCTTTGTAGACAGCAAAGACGTCGTTGCCGTCCACTTGCACTGTGGGCATTTCGTAGGCAAAGGCTTTTTGTGCAAGCGTTTCTGCTTTGGTTTGTTTTTTTACTGTTGTTGAAATAGCAAATTGATTATTTTGACAGATAAAAATCACGGGCACGTTGCATACCATTGCGAAATTCATCGCTTCATGAAAGTCGCCTTCAGACGTTGCACCATCACCAAAGTAGGTTAGAACTACTATGTTTTTTTCTTGTAACATTTTACCCCAGGCAAAACCTACCGCGTGTAGCATGTGTGTACCGACCGGGATACTTGTAGGAAACATGTTTGTGCCTTGCGGTGTTACACTGCCTTCTTCACGTCCACCATTGTAAATGAGTAAATTTTCAGCAGGTACACCGCGGACTAACGAGACTGCAATTTCACGAAATGCTGGAACGATCCAGTCTTGTTTTGCGATCGCGTGCGCGCTTGCCACTTGTGCTGCTTCTTGGCCTTTGACCTGTGCGAACGTGGCTATTTTACCTTGCCGTTGTAGGTTGAGCATCTTGTTGTCCAATGTTCGTGCAAAGACCATGTCTTTGTACATTTGGGTAATTTCATTTTCTGTTAGGTGTGGAGCCAATGCGTCGTCACAGGAGCCGTCTTCTTTGAGGATTTGTAAGAATTTTAACTCAGCTGTTTTGGTCGTTTTGTGCATAGGTTGCTTTTTTGGTTTTGTGTATTTAAATCTTGGGAATCTTTATTAACTTTTGAGGAGGTCTTAGCCTATGCTTACCAATACGTTGATTTACAAGACGGTAGAGCCAGTTGTAGCTCATCAGAAGCTCGTTACTATTAACCATGCGAAAGTCGATGAGTTTGCTGCTTCATTGAGTGCGAAGGATCTTGTTTTTTTGGAGCAGAGTAAACATTTTTTTCGTCAAATTTTAAAGTACATTTCTGACAAAAATGAGGTTGCTCGTTTTTTGTTTGTCTTTAATGCCGTTGGATTTTGTTTTTGGGCAAAGACCAAAGAAGAAAAATGGAACTATTATTCGAAAATACGTCATATGCAACTGGACGGTTCAGAGGGACTTATGTTTTGTTTTTTAGAAGCGTATCGTAATGGGAAGTTGCAATTAGATGGAGAGTTTTTGTCTACATTAACTGTTGATGATTTTGTTGCTATTGTTGGTGATCGACGGTTACCTTTACTTGAGCGGCGTGTTGAAATTTTGCAGGATATCGGGCGAGTTTTAGTTGAAGATTTTTCTGGAGATGTTGTTAACTTTTTATCAAAGTATTCCACTACAGAAGAATTAATCTCTGATTTAGTTGCCTGGTTTCCGTCATACATGGATGCGAGCGTCTATGAAAATAAACAAGTGCTTTTTTTGAAACGAGCACAGTTATTTGTCCATACCCTAACAAATTGTTTAGGTAGCAAGTATCGTCTTGATACTACCCAGTTAACTGTTTTTGCTGATTATAAATTGCCACAGATGCTTGTGCACCTTGGTCTGTTTAGTTATTCTGATGCACTTGCTGAACAGATTGCCAATCGAGAAGAGGTTGCAAAAGATTCTGTTGCTGAGATTGCGATTCGTGCGTGCACTATTCACTGCTGTAGGCTTATTCGGGAAAAAACAAAATTACATTTATCTGATTCTGACATTGGAGACATACTCTGGCATATGTCGCAAAAAAAACATGAGAACCCGTACCACCTAACTAGAACTGATAATTATTAAATATCAAACGTGTTTCGATCAAATCTGATTTCTTCGTGGCCTTCATCAGTGACCACGAGTACACGGTCTCCTTTTTCTACGCCTAAAAGCTCTAACCCTTGTACCACACGATCCTCTTCATAGGTTTCAATAGGAATGTCAATTTCTATTTTTTGTGTAAGTTCTTCTTTGAATTTTTCAATCGCTTTATCATCAACAGTCTCTAAAATGAGGATAATTTCTAAGTGTTCTGTTTGCAAAATTTCTTCACAGTGGCGGATGATATTTGCATCTGTCTTTTCTACGCCGCTGGGTAGGATTACAAGGATTGCGCCCATACCTGAGATATTTGGAGGGAAAAATATATAAGCATTTACAAAAAGAGGAAAATGAAGCCTAAAAATGCACAATAGTAGCTAAAATAGTGTAATTTGCCCATTTTTATCCATGCCATCAGCCATTTTAACGTCAAATATGCCGTGAAAAAGGCAGTTATGGCTGCCAAAATGGTAGTTGTGTTAAATTGAAGAGAAGGTAACTCTAGCAAAGATGCGCCTGTTATGGCAGGTATGGCTAACAAAAAGGCGAAGGTTGCTGCCTGCGTTTTTTCAATACCTTGCAATTGTGCTGCTGCTAAAGTAATTCCAGAACGAGATATACCTGGAAAAACGGCTGCGGCTTGGGCGAGACCGATGAAAAACGTGTTTTTTTGAGTTAGTTTACCTTTTTTGTCCACGTATTTGGTTGCGTACAAAAATATTGCTGTGATAAAGAGAAATACCGCTATGTACAGAGGTTTTTGAAATGTTGCTTCAATAGTTTCTTTGAAGAAAAAGCCTACAATTGCGATTGGAATTGAAGCAATGATGATGTAGCGTAATTGGCCTTTGGCTTGTCCTGTTACAAGTTTTAGAAAATCGTTTTTAAAATAGATACATAAAGCTAATAGTGTAGCAAGGTGGACCAGGGCTAAGAGGGCAACGTCTGCTTGTCTTTCTAACA
>CAYFPK010000042.1:0-5230 GCA_964344975.1 Candidatus Woesearchaeota archaeon | reverse complement strand
TAAAATATTAAAGACTTAGCATTTTGTGAAAAATCAAAAACGCAAAAGTTTAGGCCATACAAAAAGTTAATTAACTTCCTCCTAAGATAGAAATCATGGTAAAAAGAGCAAACAAAATAGATGTACTCGCATATACAAAACTCCAAACAATAATTGCCGCCTTTGTAGGCTTAGCTGCAGGAATACTCTATTCTTTTGGCGGGCTCATCATTGACATATTGGTAAGCTTGGGTTACATAACCTCTTCTGAAACACCAGGGTTAAGTTATGGGACGATACTCGCATTTGGAGCACTTATTGGGATGCCATTATATTTTGCTCTCATTGGGGCCATCACCGCAATCATTGGCACACTTTTATACAACGCATGTGCAAAGTGGTTCAAAAAAATAGACCTGAACATTAAACAATCTAAATAAACACGTTGACACATGGTAAAAAATGCAATGCGCCATTGGAAGGTGATTTTTTTACAAATTTTTAGTAAACTTCCCTATCTGAAACCTTCTAAAAAAAAGCCCGGGTATTGTAACCACTATGAAAACAGAGTTACCGGTTCATAAACAATACAACACGCAACGCTTTCATGTACCAAGGTACATCAGTGACATCCACGCGTAACTGTTTAGAAAAGATGTTCGTTTTACCAGAAGCATCCAAAAAAAAGAACGTGACATTCATCCCATCAGTTAGATACAACTGTTTACCTTCTGCAGAAAAACTTACCCGCTGCGAATCATCTAAAGAATCCAGATGTAATAATGGTTTGTTGTTAAAGTAACCTACAAAATCTTCAACAGGTTCTTGCGCAGAAATGGTAAAAGACAAGTCAGACACATCCGAAAAAGAGAGCTCTTGCGGAAATTCTATGTCGACGAGTTCGACACCCACATTAGACAAAACTGAAAAAACGACTTGCTCCCGTGCAACAACATCACCGGTAACATCAACAGCAACCGTATGCGTGCCCTGCGCATGTGCAGGCAAGGTTAGACTAACTATCTCAAGTGAAGCTGCAGCAACAGTAACATCTACACAATCATCAAGCGCACAAACAGATAAAGAAAGATCGACAACCCCCAAGTTTTTCAAGGTACAGTCTAAAGAAACTTCTTCATAGGCATAGACAGAACTCGGCACAGAACACTGTACCAGCAATCCTTCTGCTGGCACACGTGCATCAGCAATTGCTGCCTCAGAAAGCAACTCCTGCGCATCAACAAGACTGTAGGCAGGATAATTGGTCGCATAACTAATGTTGGTGGAAACGCTACTATGAAACGTATCTTGCACTTCAATAGTAGTGGTATACAAATAACCGTTTTCAAGATCAGACGGCACTTGCATGATCCAGTAAATCTTCTCTGCACCATGTGGCAACAACAAAACACGGCGCACATTTTGCTCAACAAGTTGTTGCGCTTTAGTCACATACAAAGAAAGGGGTAAATAATAATCTTGTCTATTTTCTACATCAACAACAAAGGGTACATAACTACCCGGGCCAACCTTTTCAACTAAAGGAGTTAAACTTAAATTCACCATCGGCTGCACACGCCCTGTTGAAGAAATTAAAGTAGCATCAAGGTCAATCTCTTGCGGCAAAAAATCAATCTGTGTGGAGCGCCACAAATATTTAATGGTAGCATCACCCGAATCAACACTTTCTCGCAACTTTATGTGTGATGGATCAATCCAGCCAAACTGTCCGTAGGTAACATCAAAAGGCACCCAACCCACGTTAGGAAAATACACTTCCGCCCAAGCATGCGGCCCCCAGTCATGTAACGTGTTTGTGTACGCAAGACCGGATACGTAACGAGTAGGTACATCTAACGAACGCATCATAGAGATAAACAGGTTCGTCAACTCATCACAAACTCCTTGCCTGTTAGCAAGTACCCAACTTGACGGTTGCACCACTTCCGCAGTTAAGGTAGATAAATCATAATCAATGTTACTCTCAACCCAATTAGCAACGTTGTAGGTTACTTGGTACAAATCATCTTCACCTGCAGCAAGTGCTAAAGCCTGCGCTTCAATTTCCGGCGTGATATCCATATACTCAGTTTGTTGCGTGTAATAGGGGTCAGTTACTGTAACGGGAAACGGCACTTTCTGCTCAACAAGATGTAACACGTTGGTGTTATGTAACTGGGAGGTTAGAGAAAATCGCATATCCCGTGCAGAGTTAGGCGCATCCCAAAAAAACGTGTAATCAAGCTCACTTGAAGTTACTGCAGCATCAGCATGCGCAGAAAGCCCAGACACTTGCTGCCACAAATGATCTCGCGGAAAAAAACTCACGTTAGCCATGATAAATTCCACAGCAGCCCCATCACCTGTAGGCACCAAGTCAATGTCAGAAGAAAGGGTAAAATCAATGTCAAGCTCAGCAACATCGTTAAAATCATTCACAGGCTGTGCAGCAACCCCTGGTAAAAGCAAAAAGAGCACCAAAAGTTTCCAAAACATACAACAGAGTCGTTTAAGTGCTTACTTAAAGGTTACTAAAGAGCACAGTGATAAAAACTAAGCTCCACCAGCAGGAAAAACTTATCAACATACTAATAACAATCGGCACTCGCAGACCCTTCGGTAAAACTTTTTTCAAGGGCAAGTGTCGATCTAATCGGGGGCTAATATACAATGAGAGAAGACACCCATTGAGAATTAAAATAAGAAGTAAGATTGTTTTTAGTTGTGCAAGATGAGAGCCATCATATAAAAACACCCAGCTAAACACAACAAACAGAGAACCGAGCCATATCAATGGCATAGTAATATGGTGAGCTCGTATACAAACAAAAGTCCAAGGTACAGATTTTCGTGATATAAAGCCAAGCGTATCAATGACCGTCACCGCCCCAAGCGCGATAATGATACCCATCCAGTGCAAGAATAACGCTAAGATCACAGTTTTCGACTATCATAGGCCCAATGTAACAACGCTTGACGTTGCTTTGGCCTACAAGTAACATCTCCTTTTTTACAATGTTTTTTGATTTGCGCAACATGACGCCGCATAGCCCGCCAGCGTTTAATTTGCCGCGCATCGTCAGGACATCTGCGTCCCATATAATAGCGGCAATACCACTGAAACCATCCACGAGGATCTTCATGGTAAATCCAGCCTCTTTCTCGCCAATAACGCAGCGATTTTGATGCTGTAATCTTAAAGTAATTTAACTTATCGTCATGAAACTTCGAGCAAAGTTTTGCACGACTAAACCAACTCTTTGGAAACTCCTTACGACAATCAGTCATATACTTGCCTCCAAACACTCCTAATTGCAGCATCTGCTTTGGCGTTAAATCAGGAGTAAAGTTTTTATCAAAATTTTTTCCAATCGGTTCCGTACGGTAATAAACATAATGGTCTTGCATAAGGTCGGAAACAACCACCTTTTTTCGCATACCAAAATTTTTAGAATAGAGGTATTTAAATTTTTGCTAAGAAAGGCTTAAATAGGCAAAAAAGAATAACGATGTATGAAAAAGTTGATGCTCATCATTTTTCTAGCACTCATACTTACAGGCTGCAACAACACCCAAGAACCATCTGCAGAAACGGGCGCTGAGATTGTCAGTGTAGAACCAGTAGAACAAATCAAAGAAGAAGTAGCAGAAGAAAAAATTGAAGAAGAACCACAAGAAATAGAAGAGCAAGTAGTCTGTACACTAAACAGACACACAGAAACAAACGACGTTGAACTTGACCAAAGCATTGCCGATGAATTCTCTGCAACCATGGACGCAGATAACACCAAAGGTATGTACGAAGGGGTGTTAGATATAGACATTGATAATGTCGATAGCGATTACGGCGTGCATGACCAAATTTTGTTAGCAGACACCTTCAAACCAGAAACCACATTAAGCTTCAACCAAGACGATCAGTTCGCTGATAAAATTTTCCTTCCGATTCTTGAAGACAGTGTACGGTACAGATACATTTTTGAAGAAAACCTCCGAACAGGCAACAGACTAACCGACGCAACAGAGTCACAACCAATCACAATACAATTTTTAGGCCGCAACATGGACATCATTGCAGCATCAAGCACAACACTAACCATCCTTTCTCCAACCAAGTATAGAATGCGTGCAGGAGAGACGGTGCACGTGAACGGCGATAGTGTAACATTGGTGCAAGCGGGCACGGGTTCTGTGACCGTTGAAGTCAACGGTCAACGTGAAGTGGTACAAGACACTGCACAAGAAAGAGTCAACGGTGTAGAAATTAAAGTACAAGACATTTCCAACGAAGAAGGTCTTGAATACGATGAAGCAACAATCATTATCGGCGAAGACGCACAAACCACAGTAAGCGACGGCGAAGAATATTTCGGCGAAGATAGTGACGACCCACTCTGGGTCTGGGACTTAGATAACCTTAATCAAGCACAACCAACGGTAGGCATTACCATTAACAAAAACATCGACGACCCTGACGAAGAGCCAATGTATGAAGGAAGTTCTCTTTGTTTACCTAATAAGTACGTTTGCTTTACGTATGTAAAAACATTGGTAGACGATTATCTAACCTACACCTTAGATACGACAACAAAAGAGTTGTATGCAAGCCAAGAAGACGTACAAAACAATACAGTGCAAGTCTCCGGCGCAAAAGTGTTAGAATTTGACACGAACAAAAACGGTTTTGACGTTGCAGGTACAAAAACAGAAACAATCTATCTCTACCACACAGGTACAGAGTTAAGAGTGTACGAAAAACGTGCAAACAAAGCAGTGCTTGCAGCAACCATCACCGGATCTGGTACACCGTTTAAACTCGACTATCAAAAAGCTGAAGTTGATGTTGACTTTTCAGTTGCAGGCACAACAGCAACCATGACATTAGACTTCACGGTAGGTGACGATTTAGCAATTTATTTTGAAACAGAAAACACCGATGAGATCAATTACTTAGGACACTCAGACGGTGACACCGACGTAAACGACGACATTTTGTACGGTACAAAAGATATCTCCGGTTTTGACAAAGATGTTCGTTTAGGCTCCGGCGCAATTTTAGAAGATCCCAAAGACCACCAATCGTCCGACGATCTGGTGCTACGTTTACCAGACCGTATTGAAGACTTTGCAATTTCTGTAGCTGTTGATGTGAACGAAGTAATCTGTAGATAAAAGACAGCTTTTTATGTATTACGTTACCTAAACTTTTGCGTTTTTGACCAACACCACCTGATTAAGAATTTTCCTGGTT
>CAYFPK010000041.1:0-5749 GCA_964344975.1 Candidatus Woesearchaeota archaeon | reverse complement strand
CTTCCTACTCGAGATGGTAATTATGTTTTGATTGCGCGAGATCCCTTTGCTACTGAAACTACTGTTGAGAACTTTTAAGAATCTAAAAGAGAAATTTCAATATTTACCCCTTGCGGGATAGGTACACGCATGACTAAACGTAAAGCTCGCTCGTCTACACCTAAATCAATTAACCTTTTATGCACCCGCATTTCAAAACGTTCCCAGGAAGCTTTACCTTCGCCGTCTGGGCTTCTGCGTGTGTTTAGACGCATGTGTTTTGTTGGCAAAGAAATAGGACCTTTTAATTTCGTTTTAGTTTTTGTAGCGATATCTCTGATAGCTTGGCAGATGTCGTTGATTTTATCAATTTCTGCTGAGGCGATTTTTATTCGAGCTTTTTGCATGTCACTGGGGTTTTGGGCGTGTTTTTAAAGCTTTTGTCGGTTTTTCTCGTAAGCTTTATAATCTACCTTTGCTCTGATTAGCTTATGCGATTACCACTGCTTTTTTCATTGTTTGTTTTTTCTTTACTTACTTTATCTTTTGCTGCAGCTGATGTTTATGATGATGTTGCTGATGTTGCCTTGCAAGAAGATGCGGGGTTGACTCCTGATAGTGCCTTCTATTTTGTTGATCTTTTTGTTGAAGATTTGTTTGTTGGTGATAACCCTTATCGAGCTTTAGCGTACAAAGAAGAAAAAATTGTTGAAGCGCAAGAAATGATTGCAAAAGGAGACATTGACGCAGCACAAAAAGCTTTAGAGCTTGCTACACAATATGGATCTATCTTAGAAAAAGAAGTTTCTCCAGAGCTTGAACAACGAGCGCTTGAAAGTAGTAAGGCAGTGCAACATGTTTTGGATGATTTTGATGATGAGCTTGTTGGTGATGAGTGGGGTGCTGTGCGTGATCTTGTTGCTGATGCTTCCCATCAAGAAGAATCTATTGCGTATGCTGCTAAAATTTCTGTGCGTATTGAAACGCTTTGTGCGCGTTTGTCTTTACTTGACCCTTTAGCTTATGCGGATGTGTGTAAAACAGATGATGATGCGCCTGAGTGGCATAAAGAATTGGATCGTGACTTAACAGCTGAGCAACAACGTGAGGCTGAAGCCTTCTCTGAAATTTTGTCTACCTGTTTTGCAGATCCGGCCACGTGTCGTTGTGAAGATATTTCTGTTGTTGCTTTTGCTGAGCAATGCCATGTTGTTGCACCGCTTGCTTCTGCTTGTATGGATGGTGATACGCAAGCTTGTGTTGATTTAGAAAATAATGATCTTATTGAACTGTTGCCTGACTACTTACAAGAGGTGATGCATGATGTTGAACGGCAATATGCAGATCTTTACCCTGAACATTCGTTAGATGAAGCTTGTATTGATGCAGAAATTTTTGATGAGGATGCTTGTGAGGAGTATATGTTTGATTCTCATGCTCCACAGCCGTGTATTGATGAGGGTATTACCACGCCTGATGCTTGTCGAGAGTTTATGGATGAGTTTGATCAGCCTGATGCGCCTTTAGGTGTTGCTTGTCATGATATTGATTCTGCCCAAGATCGTTTAGCTTGTTATGATGATGCTGCTTCTGGTCAACCGCATGAAGAGGAACATTCTGACGAGTTTTTGGATTCTTGGCCGGCGTCTTGCACTGCTGCTGAGATCTTTGACCGTGCTGCTTGTAAAGCACTCATGGATGAAGAGCATCATGATGAGCAAGATTTACCTGAGGACTTTATGGATTCTTGGCCTGCACCTTGCGCTGCCGCTGACATATTTGATCATGCTGCTTGTGAAGACATTATGGATGATTATGAGGGTGATGAAGGTTTTGTAGAAGATCATGAAGATGATGTTGCGGATCCTGAAGATCATCTTGAGGAAGATTCTTGTGGAGAAGGTGAAATTTATATTTGTGATCATGCTGGATGTTTTTGCCACAATGAGGAAGAATATTTTAGCACTTATGAAACTCCTGAGGATCCATGGGAAGGTGCATGTTCTGCTGGTGAAGTGTATATTTGTGATGATTCTGGTTGTTCTTGTCGTAATGAAGAAACCTATTTTGGTGGGGAAGAGGGTGACTCTGAAGATGTGCCTGAAGAAGACCCTGAGTAAGGTTTAAGAGTTCTTGTGTTCTTGCTTTTTGTATGGATATGCGTCAAGTTGCTTTAACTGTTGCCAGTGATGTTGCATCTGGTACCAGTCTTGCCTTTGCTAAAAAGAAGGCTGCTAAATCTTTTGGTCTTGCGACGATTCCTACCAACATTGAGCTTGTCACGCATTTGACTGCGGATGAAAAAAAGGAATATACTTTTTTGATGACTAAACCTGTACGTACCGTTTCTGGTGTTGCGCCAATTGCTGTTATGGCGAAGCCCTATGCGTGCAAGCACGGCCGTTGCTCATTTTGTCCGGGCGGGCCTGGTTCTGTGTTTGGTGATGTGCCGCAGAGTTATACGGGTAATGAGCCGTCAACCATGCGTGCTGCGCGTGCTGAGTATAATCCTTATCTCATTGTTTTTAATCGTCTTGAACAGTTTATGCTTTTAGGTCAAGTTCCTGAAAAAGCGGAAGTGATTATTCAAGGTGGTACCTTTCCTTCGTATGATGCTGCGTATCAAAGAGAAACTGTTGCACTGATCTTTAAAGCGCTCAATGATTTTTCTTTTGAGTTTTTTGTAAATGGTGCATTTGTGTATGCTAAGTTTAAAGATTTTTTTGAGTTGCCTGGGTCTGTCCAGGATGCTGAGCGAACACAACGTGTACATAAAAAAATTCTTGCTTTACAAGGTGCGGCTGATTTAGCTTTGGAACAACAGCGAAATGAAACGGCAACAATTCGTTGCGTGGGTTTAACCATTGAAACTAAACCTGATTGGGGATTTGCTTCTCATGGCCAGTTACTTTTAGATTTAGGATGTACGCGCATTGAGCTTGGTGTGCAGTCTGTGTATGATGAAGTTTTAGCTAAAACTAATCGTGGACATACTTTAGCTGATACGCATCAGTCGCTTGCTGATCTTAAAGATCTTGGGTTTAAAATTAATGCGCATTACATGCTTGGGTTGTATGTTGATGCTGTAAAAGATCTTGCTGGGTTGCGTGAACTATTTTCTAGTGCTTTGTATCGTCCTGACATGCTGAAAATTTATCCCTGTTTAATTATGCCTGGGACTCCTTTGTATGAGCTGTGGGAGCGTGGTGAGTTTACTGCAATCTCTTGGCAGGATACTGCTGCACTTATTGCTGAGTTCAAAAAGGATGTTCCTTCGTATTTGCGTATCCATCGTATTCAACGTGACATTCCGTCAACGGTGATTTCTGCTGGACCTATTCGTACAAATTTGCGTCAAGAGGTCGCTAAGCTTTGTGAGCAAAAAGGTATTACTTGTAATTGTATTCGTTGTCGTGAACCAGGGCGTTGTGATCTTGATTGGAATTCTGTTTGCATTCTTGTTGAAAAGTACGAAGCGAATGGAGGTGTTGAGTTTTTCATTTCTGCTGAAGATAAAGATAGGACTTTGGTTGGGTATGCACGTTTACGTTTTCCAGGACAGTTTTTACGTTCTGAGATAACGTTAACTTCTGCTTTGTTACGTGAGTTGCATGTCTATGGGCCTGCTACCTCTTTAGGTGCTGAAGGTTCTGTCCAGCATAAAGGTTGGGGGCAAAAGTTGATGGCGAAAGCTGAAGCAATTGCTTCTGAGCATGGTAAGGATAAGGTTGTTGTTATTAGTGGTATTGGTGTGCGAAGGTATTATGCTGATAAGCTTGGATATCGTAAAGAAGGTCCGTATATGGTTAAGCAACTTTAGTAACATTTATTAGTCATTTTTTATCTGTATTAGTATGGTTGATCTTTTCTATAACCCTCTTTCTGGTGAAACGCCGGAGGATTGGTATGCGCGTAATTCTGTTGCTGCACGTGAAGAATCTACCTTTTCTCATGCACTTGCTTCTGGTCTTCCCTTAGGCCTTATTGGTGCTTTTGGTGGTGTGTTTCCCCTTTGTCAGTACCTTGAACTTGGCGTGGCCCCTTCTCTTCTTGCTGCTCTTTGTTCTTCTGTACCTGCTGTTATTGGTGTCACTGCAGGCCTTTCTGGTATTTCTAAATTTACAGCTCAGCTTTTGCTTCGTTCCCAGTATCGACGAGCTTCTGAACGATTTAATCTGGCTTGTGCTTCTGAGCAATTTCATCTGGCGTGTGCTGCCTATGACTCACTAGATGCATCTGTACAAGCTGTTTTTGAAGAGAATGCTTCTGGGACTGCCTTTGAAGTTTTTACTCGTTCGTAAATCTTGCGAGAATTCGTTGGTTGTTTATATTAAGCTTCTGTGATTTGTATTTGTATGCGGTGGTTTTGGTGGTTTATTGGTCTTCTCTTTGTTCTTTCTTATGCTGATGTTTTGGCGTTTTATTTTATGCCAACTATTGCTGATGATGGGTCTATTACTCCTTACTTCTGCCCGCAAGATCTTTGCGAAGATGTTTTAGTTAGCTACCTTTCCTCTGCGCAAAAAGATATCTCTTGTGCGTTTTTTGATGTTGATCTTGACTCTGTGCTGTCTGTTTTGGATGAAAAATTTTCTGAAGGGGTTGCTGTGCGTCTTGTTGTTGATGCTGAGAATTATTTTGGTGAACGTCCTTACCTTGTCTATGATACGTCTGCACAGTTTATGCACCATAAATTTTGTGTTGTTGACTCTACTTACGTCCTTACCGGTTCCATGAATCCTACACAACGTGGTGTTGCTGTAAATGCAAACAATCTTGTTGTATTTTTCTCACCTGTTCTTGCTTTTTCCTTTTTATCTGAATTTACTGAGTTGTGGCGTGGTGACTTCGGTGCCGGATCCCAGACCTACATTTCTTCGGTTGTTGTTAATGGCACCCCTGTTGATGTGTTGTTTTGTCCTGAAGACTCTTGTGAGAAAAAAGTTGTTTCTGTTTTAGATTCTGCTCAAGAATCTATTTATTTTATGACGTTTTCGTTTACCTCTGATGCTATCGGGGATATGCTTTTAGAAAAGAGTTCTTCAATTTCTGTTACTGGACTTTTTGATCATGTTGACAAAGGTTCTGAGTATGATCGTTTGTCTTCTTTTAGTTCTTTGTATACTGGTTCTGGGAAATTACATCACAAAGTGTTTATCATTGATGAGCGTATCGTTGTGTTTGGTAGTTATAACCCCACGCATCGTGGTGGGTATGTTAACGATGAAGTTGTTTTAATTGTTGATGATGCTACATTTGCCCAAGTGTTTTTAGATGAATATTTATCTAAACGGTGATTTTTTTTTGTTGAATTCTTCTTTTTCTAACCAATCGCTTTGTGGTTCGTAGTGCTCGTCTTCTTTTTCGTGTCCATACGTTGTTTCTGGTCCGCCATAACTTTCGCCTGGTGTTGTTTTGTATGGGTCCTCTTGTTCATTTGCTTTTTTTGTTGGGACAATGATTGGTGCTGCAATTTCTTCTAGTTGTTGCGGTTGTATTTCTTGGTGAAACTTTCTTATGTCTTTTGCAATTTCTGGCTCTTCGAATCTTGTTTCTTCAACTTGCTCTTCTAAATCTTTTTTCTTTTTTATTTCTTTGACTTCTTCTTGTTCGTTTATTTCTTCGGTAATGTCTTGGATTTTTTTTCGTAGAATCTTTTTTGCTTTGCTCATATAGCGTATATTTCTTGTGTTTGTGCTATTTAAGGGTAGTGCTGGCTAAACTTTTGCGTTTTTGACCAACACCACCTGATTAAGAATTTTCCTGGTTT
>CAYFPK010000040.1:0-6538 GCA_964344975.1 Candidatus Woesearchaeota archaeon | reverse complement strand
CATAAGTAATTATTTCATTTTTAAATTGCATACGCATTTTGTTTATGCTTTCTTTGAGCTCTGCGTTAGACTTACAATAAAAACTAAGCTGATAATGCCACCCGCCAAGTGTTTTTATGTACCATAAGATGTTTGGCTCTTTTTTGCAATAACTTGCCATGGTCTGCTCTGAGATGTTTTTGACGCGAACAAATACTAGAAACCATTGATAGCCTAAGTTTGCGAGTGCAACAACAGGTAGAAAATGTGTTATGATTCTTGCCCGTACCATTTGTGCGACCCTTTCTTTTATGGCTGGAGGTGAGAGCGCGACTTTTTTTGCTATCTCCGCTAAGCTTGCTCGTGCATTAATTGCAAGTATTCTGAGAATCTCTCGATCTTTTGCATCAACCCTGTATGGCTTTATGCTTTTGCTAAACTCTTTTTGAAACGCGCTACCGCGTTGTTCTTTTTTTTGTAGCGGTTGTGTTTTTTCTGTTAAAATGCCGAGCCCAGTAAAGCTCTCTGCAAGCATGGTGAGAATGGTGTAGTCTTGAATAGCGTCATTGTGTGTTGCAATGAATCTACGCAGGTATTTGTAGAATTCGTCTTGTGTTTGTGCAGTAAAAAATATTTGTAGATCGTAAGTGCCTGTACATTCTTGGATTCTTGTGATGCTGCTCTCTTTTTCAAGCTCGGGTATAAACGATTTTAGATCTTTTATGGCACTTAGTTTTAGTGCAACAATATAGTTTTGTAGGCCAATTTTTCGCACATCTATAACCGTAATGTAGCCATAGAGAAAGTTGCTTGTAGTTAGACGTTTTATGCGATACGTTACGACTTCTCTGCTCGTGTTGAGTTGCTTTGCAATAAAGGTATCTGAGAGCCTTGCATTCTGCATGAGTATATCTAGGATTTTGCGATCTAGCGCATCTAGCTTCACTCTTGGAGATTGCCCATATATTTGGCCTTTGAAAATGTCCATAAATTTTATAAAACAGAAGAATATTTAAAATTTTCTTTGGTTTTGGTTAATTTTCTGCCAAGGGGTTTCTTATTTTAGAGTGCCCTTCTCAGAGTGTGAAATCAACAAACTATACAACATTGGACACTCTCTTTGCCTGGGAACCCATACCCCTTAGTCAGGCACAGGCGCCAGGTGTTGAAATTCGCCCCTACGACCGCGTCCTTTATGCCTTACATACACAAGCGCACCGCCCTAGCACAGGAGATTCTTGGCATTACTTTGGCCTGTTTGCCCTAGTTGAGACTGTTGATACTCAACAAAAACAAGTAAACAGAGATTTTAGAGAAGCTTTTAGTGCATCAAGCCCCGCCGGGCTTGCAACATGCTTTACTGAATTTTTTGATGGCAAGAGACCTATGAGAACCATTAGTCGATTTACTCGCACAGCTCCAGTGAGCTATAAACTTCCCGCCCACGCACCCTCATTCGTACTTTCCTTTTATGGTAATGAAGGTGTTAGTGAGGTCCATTTGTATAGAGAGCTTACAGCTCAAGAACAGCACGCATTTAGCAAAGAGGTCGCCAATTTCATGAAGAACAAAGCAAGGCGAAGATCATGATTAGTAAGTAGTTTACTAATGGGATAAAACAATGGAGGTAGTAACCATGGAATCAACACAAACAGTATGGAGCCCGGTGCAGTGCGGCGCATGGAGTGGAGAGACTGGCGACGGTGCTTATTCCAACTAAGAGCATGACCACCGAAGAAGCCCCCATACAGCCGCCCATATTGTATGAGCGCGTCGGAGATAAAGGATATTTAGTGTACAAGACACATCCCGCACTTTTTTCTGCATTTTTTGTAGACTTTTTTGTAGAGCGTGTGAGACAGGCACCTCTACAATGGGGGCTTCCTCAGATTACTACACCACGTGAATTGGAGGACATTTCTGATGTTACCCACCCTTTACATGATCCGATGTACCCGCTTGGTTTTTGCCACAGACATGATGATGAAGTCTATGGACAGATTGATTTTGAGGGTAGAAATTTCTTAGAATTTTTTGCTCGCCAAGACCCCACATACCTACGCAGGCGCATGCAAGCGACGAAGGCATTAGAATCACGGGTTAAAAATGTTGTATTTGCAGGCGAATCAGCGGTTGCTCGTAATGAACTTGCAAAGATAGATCCAGCGCTTCTCCTACAGGCTATCGGTGCATATTCGTCAGCTATGCTCGATGAATATGTTCGTCACAGTATCAACCAACACCACCTTTTAGAGATTTTACCCGAGCTTGACCAACAACAACGCGATGCACTCTACAATGACTTTCTTATGCCACGAAGAGGGCGTAGTTATCAAAATGATGTTCATCACGCACTTGTTGGACTTGCTCTTGCTGATGCTTGTGGTCAGGCAGATTTAGAACATTTTGCACAAACCCAAGGACTACAAGCAACAGAAGATATTTACCCCGTGCTTGAGACTGAGAGGCAAATTCGTGATGCCCTCACACGCATGCGAGCGCATAAAAGCCTTGATGAGCTTGATTATGAGTTTGCACGTGCGCCACTACAGTGGCAAGCGCAACGTTTTGCACGGCAAGCTGCCTCTAGAGTCATCTTTGCCGCAATTGATGGACACCCTGAGGCAGATTTTGTACATGATTACTTTGCTGTAACTAGTGCAGGTCTTGATTATGATGATATGCATGCTAGGATGCGTAACCGCGCTATGCGCGTGTTTCGCCATTTGTTTGAGGTGCATGGATTGGATTTGCACACCAGCCGCTATAAAGATCTAGAAGAGGTTCACTATGCGTATAGACGAGCGGCCTAAAATTGTTATACAAAACTGTTTACCTGCAGCAATGTATGACGAATTTTTATTTTGCACAGATGATGATATTGTATTGCTTCGTAAAGATGAGCCTTCTGTACTTTCTTTTTTTATGCAAAGAGGTCTTTGCCCGCAAGTATTTGTTGTGCCCAAAAAGAATCCTGCGTACATTATGAATATTATTGCTTCTGAAGTTGTCGATGAGCTTTCTTTGATGCAGTCCCCTCTTTTGTTTCCTATGGTTTCTGCAGATGCCGTGCAGATTCTTGCGGATCAACTTGAGGATGCTTCTGTCTTTTCTCCACCGATTCAACTTACTAAGGATCTTGACGATAAACGCTATGCTAAAATGTTATTTCACAGCTTAGGTTTGCCCACCATTGGCGAGTCTTTAAAATTTCCTGCCATTGCAAAAAAAATTCGCGGCAGAGGCGGCACCGATGTGCATCTTATTTTTTCAGAAGAGCAACTTTCTTATTATTACAATGACAACTACATTATTGAATCGTATTTAGATGTTGCCCTTGCGCCGAATGTACAATTTAGCATCTTTGGTGGTGAAATTACCTTGCTTGGCATTACTGACCAGGTAATTCATCAAAAGCCTGAAGCAAATGGGGTTATCAGTCAATTGTATGGTGGAAACCGTTACCCCTCTACATCTAAAAAGCAAAAAAAGATTCTGTCTTATGCACAAAAAATTGCACAACATTTGGCAAAGACAGGGTATGTCGGAATTGTAGGCATTGATTTTTTAGAAACTAAAACAGGAGCTGTATACCCCCTTGAAATTAATCCACGTTTAAATTCTTCTACCGCTGCACTTGTGTTTTGTCAACGAGAAAAGTTTGATCTTTTTTGCCTTGAGAGCTTTAAGCTTTCTTTTGCAATTTCATTTGTGCAGTTGGAGAAAGCTCTTGTGGGTTTGTGGTATGAGCAAGAAGATGCCTGTGGTGTGCTGCCCTACCATATAGGCTTGCTTAAGCGAGGATCTTGTTTTTTGCTTTTTTTTGGTGCAGATGAGCAAAAGATTATAGAATTACGAGAGGCTGCGAAACAGAGGCTTTCTTGTTTTATGTAACTATTAAAGGAACTCCTTTTACCCGGTATACTGGGGCAAATCCTCTAAACAGAGATTATAATCCCTGATTAGACCATGAGTTTAAATAAGAACTTACAGGGGAGAAAAATCTTGTGCCGAATTATAACCCATTATACCCTAATCAGCTGTTTTTTCCTTAAAAAACACTTATTTGTAAAAAAAGGGGTAAAAACCCCTATAAATCAAAAGATCTACTTCATTTTATGACAAAAAAACAAAAAGGAAGTGCAGATAAACTTATCTCCTTTACAGTGTAACAAGAATGGCCTCCTGGAACAATACAAAACACGAGAGAATCGCTAAACGCCTTATTCGGCGCTCGAAGCTACGACAGAAACCCCTTGCAGGACGTTTGTTTGGTGCACGTGGGCCTAGCTACGAAGCTAGCCATGAGATTTTTACACCGAGCCCAGAGATTGGCCATGTCGATACTGAAAGTCTTACTGATAAAGTTGCGAATAACCTCAGTGCGTGGACATCTCTTGTAGGAGATACCGGTGTTGGCAAAATTATGCAAAGATTTGATGCAACCTTTGGCGCCGATGTAGTTTCCCTTAGGCAACTCGGCAGAGACCTTGAACAAGCGAAGCTAGACCAAGAGAAGCTACATGCAGTGGCAAGAGTGCAATATGATGCCATACACGAAGACTACCAAGCAGGTAGGCTAACCGCCGAGGAAGCTGTTGCAAAGCAACGCGCAGTTCAAGATCCGCCACCAGTAAAGGACCTATTTGAATTTTTTACATTCAAACACGACCTTCTTCGGACACACACAATGTTACCAGATGACCTTGAGCTTGCGCGAGAACTTGCCCGCATTCATGCCTATCAGAAAGATAAAACCAAGAGCCTGCTTGTTGGGCGACGTAAACGTGGTGATGACGGACCGGAGTTTAACTTGCCTCCAAAGGCAATTCAACAGCAGATCGATTCAAGTATGGACCTTCAGTGGGCTACATCTGCAGTGCAAAGAGAGAATCAACATCCGCGATTTACATATCAAGACCAGGAAGCACAACTCACAGATGATCTTGACCACCCATATTTTCCCTATAACGACCAAAGAATGCTAGGCAGAGTTGCTGCTTTGTCTTCTGTAAGAGATGCCGTAGAAAAACAGGCACAGTGGCTTGCAGAAGGCGGTTATGACCTTGGAAAGGCACGCTTTTTTGCTGCTATCGATGTTGCAACAAATACTTCGCTAGGAACACTCCAAGAGCTTCAAGGGCAAATGGAAGGGGACGTACAACAAATTGTGCGACGCAACCTTGCTAGTCGCGTTGCACAAGTGGATGCCTATTTACGTTCTGCACAAAGTGTTGTTAATTTAGACCATCCTAAATTTAGACGTACAAAACTGTGGCTTGAAACATTACGTGGTGGACTTGATGCTGCTTTTGATTTTGATACATTAACGGTTGGGTATAATGCTGATGCAAGATTAAATTTAGAAGATAAAACAGGTGCTTGTGTGTTTGGCCCGGCTGGTTTACATCGCGTTGCAGCATTGCAATATGAAGCAGATGCGCATGTGCACCTTCTTTCTTTGCAAGGTCACCGTACTAAAGAGGGACCTAAGGAAAAATATTCAAATGGTACGTACCCCGTTCCCCGTTTAGTTGATGTTGTTGGTAAAGCAATCTTGCTTGAAGTTGATGATGTTGCATCTGGTGAAGGCGCTTTACTTGTTGATGGTGTACTTGTTGATGATGTTGAGCTTCCTTTTTTACAAGTCTTTGGTTACTATGGTGTGCCTTGGCAGCAACTTTTCTTTGATGGTATTGTTGCAACCGCACAAGAGCGTGGCCTTGAACGTATTTTAGTTAACACTTCACATAGTGATTACTCCGCAAGCCATCAAAGCCTATATGACTTTTGTGCGCATGTTGCAGATCGTATTGGTGCGGATTATCGTATGACTAAAAGAAAAAACGACTGGGTACATAGAACGGTTGTTGCAGATGGCAAAGAAAAGACTATCGCTTTACCTTGTGAACGTCGACGCTTTAGCTATAGGCCTGCTGACCCCTTACATTCAGAGACGTATACTAAACAGATGAAAGAAAGACGACAGGATGGTTCTGTTGCTGAAGCAGAAAAAGAAAAGACCGTTCACTTTACTCACCGTGTAGCAAAGCGTGCTTGCAAAACCCCTTACGGCCTTGGTGATGAGCGCTACGTACATTCTTTTTACAACTGGCACGAATCTCAAGGTGAAAAAGAGGCATTTTGGAGCAAACCGGAAGGGTATATACAGGCGTTTGAGATTTGTGTGAACAGTAATCTTTCTTTGTAGAAGGAACATTTTGAAGAATTGATAGGTTTTCTCCCGCCCTCTTTTTCAGGGCTTTTGTGATTTTTAGTATTAGGTATGTTTTTATAATTTTGGCTTCTCTGATTATTTATGCAAAAAAGGTTTACTGCGAACTTAGTTGACTTTGTCGATTGTATTGTTGGGTTTTTAACTGCAAAAGGTATTGCAGAGGTGCAAGTGGTGTATTTTGTTGCCTGTGCTGATGAAGTTTCTAAAGAAGTGGCTGTTTGTGAGCTTTCTGATTTTATTGACCAGTTAGCATATGATCAAGAAGATATGCTTTCTTTTAGCATTGTATCAAAACCATATGAGTTTGTATTTGAAGGCGAT
>CAYFPK010000039.1:0-7313 GCA_964344975.1 Candidatus Woesearchaeota archaeon | reverse complement strand
AACCAGGAAAATTCTTAATCAGGTGGTGTTGGTCAAAAACGCAAAAGTTTAGGTACAAACCAGCACTTTAGTGTTGAGATGTCGTGCGTTTCTTACTGTGTGAAATACATCTCTCTTGTAACATAGAGGTTCAAAGATCCATCCGCACTTGACACACTTGCCAAGTGCGCGTAAAGTATATAAAGAAGCTTTCTAAAGTAAATATGTGTCCTGCAAGGCGGTAACTCGCGGTGGATATATATTGAAAACAAATTATTACCCATGTAATAACGTATGATAGGGCTGGGCGGGCCCGAATCTCAACGCCTGTGAAGATCATGTAAGACCGCACACCCAAGGCTGGATCGCTGAAGCAGGAACTATATGTCAGAGTTACTAGTGTTAACTCTTTCTGGAAACCTCACACTATAAGGTGCAAGGAGGACGTCACATCTGTTTGCTTTTGGCCAATAATCTTTATTAAGGTTATTTTTGCAGAAGTTTTATGCCTCGGGCGAGGTTATTGGGCTTCATTTTGAAGCCCTTTTTTCTTGATAAAGCTTAAATATGCTCTTTTCTAAAACTCCTTGTGGCAAAAAAAGAGGAAGTACACCGGTATCACCTTTCTAAAGAAGAGATTAAAACGTTTATCAAAAAACATAACGAAAAAGAGTCTTTACGCTATGTCTTAGCTAAACATAAACGTAAGTCAAAAAAGAAGAAAACTAAAGAAGAACTTGCCCTTGAGACTGCTGCGTACTCTGTGTATGCACCGAACAGTTGGGGTACTACGGCCAACAAATATATGAAAAAGCAGGCTGAAACCTTACTTGCAAAACACCCGAAGTGGTTTGCGCCGTTATTTGTTCATTTTAAAAAAGTGGAGATTAACATTTTATCCACTACGTATGTGAGTATGTTGCTGTTCTACTCACTACTTTCTCTTCCTTTATACTTAATATTATTTACTATTTTAAATTTAAGTTTTAAGTTATCGTGGTTTTTACTTCCTGTTTTTGTGTTGTTTGCCTTTCTTTGTACCGTTGCTGGGTTCTACTTCTACCCTGCCAGTTTAATTGGGCAGCGACAAAAGAAAATTAAGCACGATTTAACGTTTGCTTTAATTCACATGAGCGCTGTTGCGGGTTCAGGTGCGAACCCTATCTCTATTTTTGAATTATTGGCTGAATCTGATGATTACCCGGAACTTAAAAAAGAAATTAAAAAAATTTTGAATTTAGTTAATTTGTTCGGCTACAGTTTAACTACTGCTTTGCGCGCTATTTCTATGACTACACCGTCAGAAGAGTTTAAAGGGTTGTTGAACGGTTTAATTTCTACCATTGAAAGTGGTGGTGATTTACGTAATTATTTATCTGAAAAAGCAAAAGATGCCATTTCTACCTACCGACTAGATCGGCAAAAACAGGTTGAAGCTTTAGGTACTTATTCAGATGTGTACACGTCCATTTTAATCGCTGCGCCGTTACTTATCATTGTAACTCTTGCGATCATTAACAGTATAGGTGGACAAATTGGTGGTATGTCGGTGACGTTTGTCTCTTGGATGGGGATCGGGGTGTTACTTCCTTTAATGAATTTAGGATTTATGGCATTCTTGCAAATTACGCAGCCTGAGTTATAGGCAAAAGTATTATATACGGTTTTTACGAAATTCTAGTTATGCGACAAGAGATGCAGGTACGTCATTGGCTCGGGATTGGTTTTGGATCTGGCATTATTTTGATGGACTTACTTTTTGTCTTTAGCTTTTCACCTTTCGGGCCTACCGCTTGGTACTTTAACCCCATCTTTGTTGTCGGTGGGTTTATCATTGCACTGCCTTTCATCCTAGATTTTTTTTCTGAGTTGAAGCGACAAAAGGAGATGGAAGAAAAGTTTTTGGAGTTTGTGCGTTCACTCGTTGAATCGGTTAAATCTGGTTTGAGTATTCCCAAGTCTATCCAACATAGTACCACGTCAAGTTATGGCGCTTTAGATCCGTACATTAAAAAGTTAGCAACCCAAGTTTCGTGGGGATATCCTTTGCACGATGCTTTAGGTGTGTTTGTTAAAGAAACTAACAACGAAGTTATTCGGCGTTCCATCGCGATTGTTTTGCAAGCTGAAAAGTCTGGAGGGGATATGGGCTCAGTTTTAGAATCTGTTACCGGTTCAGTTTTGGAGACGAAAAAAATTAAAGAAGAGCGTAAAGCGCAATCCTATAACCAAATGATTCAAGGGTACATTATTTATTTTGTCTTTATCGCTATCATGCTGGTGTTACAGTTATACCTAATTCCCAAGTTAGGTGAAATTGGCGGTGATGTGATGACTGGTCTTGCGGGTGCCGGGGTGAGTGGTTCTTTAGCTGCTGCTGGAGCGTCGGCTGATTTGAGTAGTATTTTTGTTGCCACCATTGTTATTCAAGGTATCTTTGCTGGGCTTATGATCGGTAAATTTGCTGAAGGAAACTTTAAGTTAGGATTAAAACATTCGTTAATCATGGTGCTTGTCGGGTATTTACTTATGAATACGATTTCAGGTATCTATACCTCAGTTACTGCTGCTGTGTTGTTACCTCTGTGGAGGTTTAACGATGGATAAGAAAGGGATCGGTGGGCATGTTGATTGGATCATAGGGATTGGTTTGTTTTTAATTTATATAGCTATGCTCTTTACGTTTTTCAAACCAGGTATTACTGATGTGTTTGAGCCTGATACGTTACTTGATATTGTTGAGGATGGGTTTACTGCTGATTCAGGGTGGGAGTTGCAAAAGACTCCTTTGTTTTTGGAAGGGTTGCCAGAACACCAATGTTTAACTGGTGAACCTCCGGAGCCGGCTTCTATTCCTTATGATAGTAAAGTAAGTTATTTTCATTTAGATGGAGTTCTAGAAAGTCTTGGAGAGATATTTACCACAGAAGATTTTGCTCTGGAGCTTGGTGATGATGATGATCACTTTGAAGTGTTTTATGTTCCGGAAGATGTAACTGAAGACCTTTGTGCAATCTTTACTGATGACTATGCAACAGATCAACCTGAAGTTGTACATTATTGTGATATAGCTAGTGAAGATCGACCTTATTCGGTCATGTACGAATATGATGGATCCTCTCTAACTCTTCCTACACCAGACATATTTGATGAAGGTGTTCAATTAAAGTATGTCCTTATTCATTCAGAAGAAGAAGAAATAAATACTGACCATAGTGGAGGAATTCCTGGTGTTATTTTGGAAGATAATTGTGAACCTGTTGGAGATATTGAGATGAATCATTTTCCTGCTTGCCAATTTCAATTTGAATATGATGCTGGCCTTTATGAAGATGAATATGGGGATTATAGTGAGCCTACCTGTTTTGCCCAGTATAGTTTAGGTGTTACTGAAACGTTGTTTGGTATTGAACCGGATGGTGATGATGTTAACTTTGTTGATACTGATGATTGTTCAATCTCTGCTCTAACTGATGAAGAAGAATATTTTTGTGCAAAAGAGTTATGGGGTTTTCCAGAACTGAAAGAATTTAAAATTGCTGTAACTTCAACTGCTTTAGACCCGAACACCATCTGGTTCCCTGATGACACGTATATCCCTGGTAATGTTCGTGTAGATTCTCGTTTGTTTAACTCATATTTATTAAGTGATAATGGTGTACGTACACCAGCGGAGATTAACATTTTAGTATGGTAAACAAAAAGGGGTATTTACGAACGATTGAAGCTATCATTGCTATTTTGTTAGTGTTTGGTTTTTTAGTTACTGTGCTGCCAAAAACAGGTGATGTTGGTGCAAAAGAAGCGCACACGGTTCCTGTTGATCTTGATATTACGGCTAACGCGTTTTTAGAAGAGCTTGAACGTAATGAAGTGTTTCGTGCGTGTGTGTTAAATGATGATGCTGCAAACCTTTTAGAAGAATGGGAAGTTCATGAGGCCTTGGGTACTGCGCCGCTTAATGTGGATGGTTTTGAAGGTGCTAGCTCTGTAGACTGTATTTATTCATTTTTAGAAACGAATTTGCCCCCTTTCTCGCGGTGGGATTTTGCCTTTTCATTATGTGAGGTAGAAGGCGAATTAGATTGTTTGTATTATCCTATAGGAACCGAAAATGAATTAGGTAATCCTGTACCGATTAGTGATGTTTCTGAAATCTTACCTGAAGCAAAAAACATTTATCCTAAGGCAATTTTTTTGAGTGAACAAGATATTATTGCGCAACCGATTGAAATTATTGAAGATTCTTACTCTTATGATATAGAAGACCTCGATGATGATGATGATGACGACGATGAAGATGAGGAGCTTGTCGAATTGAGCTCTGAGGAGACTTCCGATGTCTTTTTGGATGCTGCAGCTGCAGTAAATCCTACTAATAGAGTTTTACGTATCTACTTTTGGGAGAGTGGTTAGTTGCGTTTTTTGTTTGTTGTTTTTTTAGTTTTACTTGCGGGTTGTCAAAGTGAAGAAATTATTCGTACTTCAGGTGAAGCGTTGCCTGAGGTTGCAGAGATTACCCAAGAGATCGGCGAAGTTGATGCACAAGATTTTTTAGAAGAACCTGTGGAAGAAATTTTTGAGGAAGAAGTTATAGAAGAGGAAGTCACAGATGAGGAGATTTTTGAAGAAGAGGGAGCAGTACCTGAAGAACTTGTTGAAGAGATAGAAATAATTGTAGAAGAAACTTACCCTTGGCATGAGAACGTTCTTGCAACACAGTTTGGTATAGGTGTCCTAGGTCCTGCAACCGCGTGGGATTGTCATGCACAAACTCATTACGGTGGTGTTGATAATGTTATTAACCGTAGCGGGTGGCATCCTTTAGCATTTACGCCAAAAGAAAACCCGTTTTATGTTGCTCTGCCATATACTGACATTGGTTCTGATGGTGCGCACAAGCAAGAGATTCCTTGGTATGATGCTTCAGTTGATGCAGGTGATGGCTACACGTTTTTGAAGAATCGTTGGGTTGCTGTTCAACGTAATGATGCTACGTGTTATGCGCAGTGGGAAGATTGTTTGCCGAAAGATAACGGTGCGTGTACCGCTTTTTCGTACGTGTTTGGTGCAGATGATCCAACCTACCCTGGTATTGATATTTCTCCTGCCATGAGTGATTGTTTAGGTATGGATGCGCCTGATGATCTTGAGTTTGGTCACAGTGATGATTATGTTTCTTGGCAGTTTGTTGATGAGGCACCAGACGGCCCTTGGCAAGAGATTGTGACGACGTCCGGTGTTGATTGGGATGATTGTTAAGCCAAAGCTTTAAATTTTAGATTTTTCTCTTCTTTTTATGCAAACTACACATTTTGAACGGGCACTGTTTTTTTCTTGGGGATGTGCTATAGGTGATTGTACGTTTTGTTACATGAGCACGCAACCCAAAGAAAAAGTTGTTACAGAAACGCGTCGCAGCGTTGCATCACTTTTAGCTGAAACATTATTATGTCGTGAACTTGGTTGGGAGATTGGGTTTGTCACTGGCGGCATAGGTGTCTTTAGTCCAGATGAGTTTGTTGATTTGTTAGATAAGATTACTACGGTTTACAGTGAAAAAGTGTGGTTATCGATAGGACCTTTAGCAAAAAAACATGTTGAGTTGTATTTGCCGTATGTGAAAGGGTTTGTTGCGTCTGTTGAAACGGTCAATGAGAATTTGCATAAAGACGTGTGTCCGTCCAAACCCTTAGCACCTTACGTTTCGTTTTTATCAACTCTGCAAGAGATGGGCGTTCCTTCTGCAATTACCATTATTGTTGGTTTAGGTGAGACTTCTGATGACATTGCTTTGACCTGTGATTTTATTGCAAAGTATAATGTGTCTAAAATTCATTTGTATGGGCTTATTCCCACTGCAGGTACACCTTTTGCAAATGCAGCTGTCCCTTCAGTAGATTATCAAGCGCAATGGATCTCTGCTTTGCGCGAAAACTTTTCTTCTTTAGACATTCAGTGTGGCATTTGGAAAGATCGGCCAGAGTATGTTGCACCGTTACTTTCTGCTGGTGCAAACTCTATCTCGAAACTTCCTGCAATCCGTTTGTTTGGCTCTGAGGTTGCACATGCTATTGAAGCTGAAGCTAGTAAAGCTGGTAGAACCTTTAGAGGTACATTAACCGAACTTCCCGACATTGATTGGGATGTGAAGGTTGCAGCTTTGCCCTTTTCTGATATTTTAAAAAAAGAAATTTCTGTGAAACTACAGTTGTATCTCAAACAAATGCAAAAACGTTTACTTGTTGCATAGCTTTACATGTTTGCTACAAAATCCTCTCCAGGGTGTTCATTTGCTGCATCAAATTTTCTACAGATCTCTTCTAAATCATCAAGTGTTGGCCTGTTCTGCTTTGCTTTTTCAAGGCACGCCTTTACAACTTTGCTGACCTCTGCAGAAACTTTCTTGTCAAACTTCTTTAGAACCCTTTTTCTGGGCGATTTAATTTTAAGATCGTTAAGTGCGGTGAAAATGTCCAATTCTTTTTTAATAAGAGGATGTTGTCCTGTGGTTAACTCTATAAATATGCCGGCAAAAGAAAAAAGCATGGAACTGATGTCAAGGTCATATACTCCTGTTGCCTGTTCTGGGCTCATATATCGTGGTGTCCCTTGTATAACGTTACCGGTGGGGTTTTGACTGCGATATTGCTTGGGTGTTAGCACAAACTCAGAGTCAAAATGCAGCGTTTTACCTTGCTTGGTACAAAACATGTTTTCTGGCTTGTAATCGATGTCTATCATGAGAGATTCTCCTTCTTGACCTAAAAGAGCCCTGAAATATTCTGTCTCACTTGCTATGAACCTTATGAGTGCTTCTTGTGAAAGTTTGCCGATTTGCTCTGTTGCAAGCATTTCATCACAATACGTCATTTCATGGTACACCTGCAAGAGACCATCAATGGTGAGCCTGTGCATTGCATGTGTTGATACCATGGGCGCTCCACGTATTGCAAGGTCTTTTGCTGCGGTAAACTCATACTCGGCAACGTTTGGAAAACCGCCCTCAAAAAAAGAAACCTTGAAAAAACGGTCATCTTGATTAGGCCTTTGCCAATGTACTCTGTATCCCTTACCCTTTACAAATCCTACCTCGATATCATCTTTGCTTGCGTCGGGGTAAAATGTTTGGATGTCTTGAGCAATGCGTTTTTTGTGTTTTTTGATCTTACCTGGCGAACGAACTTTTGCTAAAAGGTGATTCGCGTTATTATACTCGCGAATGTTGAGCAATGGCTTTGTTAACTTGAGGTAGTTTTCTGACATTTATGAAGAGAGTAACCTAAACTTTTGCGTTTTTGATTTTTCACAAAATGCTAAGTCTTTAATATTTT
>CAYFPK010000038.1:0-7639 GCA_964344975.1 Candidatus Woesearchaeota archaeon | reverse complement strand
AAAGGAGTAACATAATAACCAACCGCAGCAAGCTGCGGGGTATCAAACCCAAAAAAGAATGATAGAACAAACGTTAGTACTGATTAAACCTGATGCAGTCCAAAGGGGGCTCATCGGCGAAATTCTCTCAAGATTCGAACGTTGCGGCCTAAAAATCGTCGCGATGAAAATGAAATACGCTGACGCTGACTTAGCAGGCCAACACTATGCCAATGATGAAGCCTGGATGCAATCGGTAGGCGAAAAAACAATAGAATCCTACAAAAAGCAAGGAAAAGAACTTGGACGCTCAGCAATCGAACACGGCCAGATCGTCAGACAAGGTTTGATGCATTTCCTCTCTATGTCACCAATTATAGCCTTCGTACTCGAAGGCCACAACGCAGTTAAACACGTCAGAAAAATTGTCGGCCCAACAGCACCAAGCGACGCACAACCAGGAACAATAAGGGGAGATTACTCCTTTGACACATACGCGTTAGCGGATACATCAAACAGACCGATTCAAAATCTTATACACGCCTCCGGTGAAGTGGATGAAGCTAAAAGGGAAATAGGAATTTGGTTTACACAGCAAGAAATATACGCGTGGAAGCGTGTAGATGAAGAATTGTTATACAGGAAAAAGGATGAGGCTTAAATGCCCCAATAGCCTCGCAGAAACGCTCCCTCTTCGGCAGATAATATATCGTCTGATACTTCGTTGTCAAGCCACACTTGCATGCGCTCTGAATATTGCATTGTAACCACCCCCTACTTTTGGTCAAGTAAATTACAGCGACAGACTTATATATAATTAACCTATATGCAACATATAGCGTATAGAGGGTATATACATGTACAGGAAATTGATAAAGTTCGGACAAAGCACACACGTCGTTTCTGTACCTCCAAAATGGCTCAAACAACATAAGTTACAAAAAGGCGACAACGTACACATCTCGCACGAAAACGACAGTTTAATTGTTAACGCAACAAAAAAGGCAACTAAAGAAGAAAAAAAACAAATAACTATTGCATACACAACTGTTGAAGAGTTCAGGCACCAACTCATTGCTGCATACATTAACAATTACAAGATTATCAACGTCATAGGGTATAACCCAAAAAAAGACATTGCAATTATTCGCGAACACGTCAACAGATTTCTTGCATTAGAAATCATTCAACAGTCTGCCAAAAAGATTGTGATCCAAGATTTTTGCAATATTAAAGAAACCGAACCCATTGACCTTATTCGCAGAATTGACATTGTTATTCGTGCCATGTTTGAAGACGCAATACAGTGTTTGCAAGGTGAAGATTGTATTGAACAAATAAAACAAAAAGAGATGGATATTAACAGGTTATCATTTTTAGGTCTAAAAGTATTAAACAAAAGTTTTTCAGCACAAGCCAGACGAGAACTCAACTTAACAATTCCACAAACGTTTTACTTATGGGAATTATTTAATCATTTAGAAAAAACTGCAGACCAAATCAAACGTATGATTCGCTACAAGGACCCAATCCCCCAATCAAAAAATTTCACTGAACACATCCAAAAAACAAAACAACTCTATGAACAGGCAATAACCAGCCATTACAAAAGCGATCTTAAAGCTGCGTTAAAAGTACGGGTTAACAGGACTAATATGTATCGGCAAGCAGATAAAATCTTTAAGGAGACAGGGGAAAAAAATCAGGTTATTTTTGAAAAGATAAAAAACTTAAACACACAGATTGCAGGCATAGCATCAAATACGGTCAGACTACACCCTAAAGCGAGTTTTTAAGTAAAGTCAGAAAGTTCTAAAGTACCTGTTTTATCTTTATCATTATTTTCTTCATCAGCTTCAGCGACATCATCATCCTCATCAACAAGAACTCTAATTTCAATGTCAACATCACCATCAAGGACAAGTTCGGCAACATCATCTAAATCAACATCACAGCTAAAGCTTTCTTCATCATCAGCCGCAATCTCAGTAATCTCTGTAGACGAAGACGAACAGCTATCATATTTGGTATCTTCAACGTACAAGGCAACGTCACTAAAAAAAGCCTCATCAACATCGACAGAACCTTCATTTTGAACAGAAACAGTAATCTCTAGGGTAGAATTGTCTTCAACAGAAAACGAAATGGAGTCTACCCGCAGGTCAGGGTTAACTAAACCACCGCTCCAGGTAAATGAATCGCTTTGCTCAACATCTAAAAAGGAAATTGCAAGCTCAACTTTAACATCACCATCTGCAAGTTCGTCAATAACATCAGTTGCAACAAAGTAACAGGTCACCTCAGCAAGGTCTCCTTTAGGGACATCATCAATAGGCTTCAAACACGTATCAATTTCCTTCCCATCATACACTAAGTTCGCCTCAACAGTAAACTCCTCATCATACGCAGAATCACCTTCATTAATTATGGTAATAGAAAACTCAGCAGTCTCAGCATCAAAACCGACAAAGTCCGTATCAAGCACTTCAAGCCCAGACACATCTTCTGCCTCTTCAGGCTCCTCTTCTTCTACTGTAACAACCTCTTCATCTTTGACCTCTTCTGCTCCACAATCTGCAGCACAACTAGCCGCAGAAAGCTCTAATGGGTCACAGTGCAAATCACCACAGGAACCAACATACACTTCAGTGGTATCAGACGCCGGCCATAAAGAAACAAGTAACGTGATAAGAACAACCACAGCAAGCACACCAACACCGGCATAGACGTATGTTGAGCGTTTACGGGTCTCTTCTTCAAACATAGACCTACATAGCAAAAATCCCCTATATAAACCTTATGGCTAGCTACCACCAACCAAGATACTTACCAGCAATGAGAAGAATAACTACCAGTATGATAAAGAGCAATAATTGACTATATCCTTTTTTATGCATCTTCTAGACCCTCCATATTTTTTCCTCAACAGCAATACGAAACAAAAAGTAGAAAACCAAAATGCTAAAGGCAGTTAAAAGCACACTCTGAGAAACTTTTTCAACAAAAGCAAGCGTTTGATTAACAAGCACAATCGTGGTAACCAAACTCAGAACAAGCGTGTAGGTCAACCGGTTTTTCTTAAGAAGGTCTACAAATTTGCTCATAATGTTCAAAATCAGATTTCTCCTTAATATGGGTTCCGTTTCAGGTTCCAGCGACAAAAGCCTTTTAAAGAATCCAGAAATCCTCTGTATTATAGTGGACAAAGACAATGATACGGCAACCGATTGTATTAATTATGGGTCATGTGGACCATGGCAAGTCATCTATTCTAGAACGTATTAAAGGGATTTCCATTACCGGCAAAGAGGCAGGTGGTATCACCCAGACTATAAAATCTTACAACATCCCGATTAAAGGTATCAAAGACTGTTGCGGCGTGTTTGCAAAAGACCTCGCAAGCATCACGATTCCAGGGCTACTCTTTTTAGACTCGCCAGGACACTTCGCATTTAACAATCTACGAAAACGTGGCGGCGCGCTAGCAGATATAGCCATTTTAGTTATTGACATTAACGAAGGACTTAAACCGCAAACAATAGAATCTATTGAAATTTTAAAAGAAACAAAAACCCCGTTCATTGTCGCGCTCAACAAAATGGACATCCAGCAAGGCTGGATGAGCTCACAAGACCCCGTGATTAAAACATTAAACAACCTGCCAGAAAACGTCCAACAAAAAATTGACGGAAAAATTTACGAACTCATTGCAGAATTATATAATTACGGATTTGAAGCAGACCGTTTTGATCGCGTTGACGATTTCACCAAAAAGATTGGTTTGGTACCAGTTTCTGCAAAGACCGGTCAAGGCGTCCCTGAACTTTTGATGTTGGTAACGGGTTTAGCACAACGCTTCTTAGAGCAAGCGTTAAAAATTAACGCACAAGGTCCCGCAAAAGCAACCGTGCTTGAAGTAACAGAAGAAAGGGGCATAGGCAGATGTTTAGATGTCATTGTGTACGACGGCCAACTCAACGTCGGCGATAAAATTGTCGTGGGAACACTAGGCAAACCGGTCACAACCAAAGTCAAAGCATTGTTTGAATTGGAAAACAACAAACTCAAAAAGATAAATAAAGTTACAGCAGCCTATGGAGTAAAACTTGCCGCGCAAAAGTTAGACAATGTCATTGCAGGTATGCCGCTACAAGAAGTAGAAAAAAACCAAACAAAAACAATCGCTGAAGTCCAAGAACAGATTCAAGATATTACCTTTGAAATTGACCAGCAAGGTATTGTGATTAAAGCAGACAACATCGGCAGTTTAGAAGCGCTCATTGGCATGCTCAAAGAAAAAAACATTCAGATTAAGCGCGCATCTATTGGCACGATTACCAAAAAAGATATCGCTGAAGCAAACTCTGAAACCAATCCATTAAACAAATTAATTTTAGGCTTCAATGTCACGTGCAAAGAAAAAAACGCACCGGTAGATATGATCACTGAACCAGTAATTTATGCGTTACTAGATAAATACGAAGTATGGAGACAAAAGACTGAAGAAAAGCTGCAAGAAAAGGGACGAAAAGATCTCAAAAGTTTATGCAAATGCAGAATCATGCCAGGGTACGTGTTTAGACAATCCAACCCCGCGGTTATGGGCACACAAGTGCAAGTGGGAAAACTGCTTGCCGGCACACAACTTTTTGTGGCAAGCACCGGCGAAGTCATCACAGCTAAAAGCATCCAGGAAAACGGCAAAAACACATCTGAAGCCGAATCCGGCAAAGAAGTTGCAGTCTCGTATCCAAAGGTGACCGTAGGCAAACAGCTCGTGGAAGGCGATATTTTGCTCACCAATCTCAATGAGGAAGAATTCTTGCAATACAAAGCACTCAAAAGATTTTTAAAGGAAGACGAGATCCAGCTGTTAAAAGAAATAGCCCAAATCAGACGTAAAAAGAATCCGGTTTGGGGCATATAAACAACCATGGCAGAATTCAAAGTGGTCATCAACGACCCACAAGCAAAGAAGTCCTACACCAAGAAACTAGAAGAGAATCCGCTAGTGGGGCGTAAATTAACTGAAACCCTTGACGGCGCAATCATTGGTTTAGACGGCTACGAGTTAGTCATCACCGGCGGCGCTGATAGCACTGGTGTGGGTATGCGCAAAGATGTACCGGGTAACGCAAAGAAAAAAATTCTCATCGTTTCAGGAACTGGGCTGCGAAAAAACAGAAAAGGTCGCAAAGTGAGAAAGACCGTTGCAGGCAACACGATTGCACAAAAAACATCTATGATTAACGCGAAAATCACGAAGTACGGCAAAACTCCTTTAGAAGAAGTGCTCGGTCTTAAAAAAGAAGAAGCGCCAGCTGAACCTGCAGCCGAGGTAAAAGCAGAACCTACACCAGAAGTAAAGGCAGAAGCTTAAGATTTTTTCACAGTATGTAGCGAAACAGTACTTTGACTGCAAGAAAAATGCCTTGCGATGGCAGACAGAGTTACACCTGCATCTCTCATCTGCTGCATGCGTTCTCGTAAAATTGGAGTCATTTTAATCTGGGGAACAGCAGCAACAGTGTGTTTATAGATTGTTTTTGCACTACAGCCAAAAAGTGCACCAATTTCCTCGACAGGGTTCTGCAAATTACGTAAAAGTTGAGAAAGGGACTTTTCATTATCAGTTAGTGGGCGCCCTACAGCTTTTCTGGCAGGAACAGTCACCCGCATAATTTTTCTCGCTGGAAATCCCAATTGGTCCGTAAGGTCTTCTACAGAATGATATGCTCGTTTGAGTTGTAAACAGGCAATCTGTTCAAGACAGGGAGATTGTTTTAATTTTCTAATTCGTCGAACAACTGCAGAGGCGGTACGAATAGGTTCATCATGAAATGTATCGTTTAAAACATCTGCAATTTCTTCAGGACGCTTACCAGCGCGAGCACAAAGAGAGGCCAAATAAGATTCAGAAAAAGCATAAGCACCGTCAGAAAAAGATCCTTGCTTCCAATGAGTTGATCGCAAAGCAAGTGGTGTTATTGTATGCTTTCGAATGGCTCCTACAGAATACCCTGTTTCTGCAGAAAGCTCTTCAAGAGAAACACCTGCATCCAGGCGAGCCTGCCACAAATCATGTTGCTCTTGTGTAGATTTGGGCATTTGTTTTTGATGTGCTTGCAATCCTACAGCATGCCACAATTTACTAATGGCAGTAGCTGTAGAGGCTTTGGTAGCATAAACAATCTTTGCAGTTGTAGCAGTTTGAGAAAGACTCAGTCCTTGGACGTGACCAAGGTAGACCTTAAAAAGAGTTTCTGGGTCATATTTTTTGCCAAGAGGCATGGTTTGGACAACCTCTACATACGACCAAATCCGACCTAAGGTCTCATCAGAGAGGACTTCATCTATAGGCATATCATAACCTCCATGCCACATACAACGATAAGCTAACACCTATAAAAGCAAGACCTAAAAATGGGATAAGGGCAAGCTCGCTACCCAGCGCAAGCAAGGCAAGCGAGCACACCGCTACTAACAGGGATACTGTTAATATTCCCAGGGTTAAGGTTGTTTTGTGCATAGCTCGAGAAGATAACAACCCTATTTAAACCTTTCCATCATTTACTACTTATAAAGGGTGACAGAACTCAACCTGGGCCGTAAGTTGTACAAGGTTTCCTCGCGTCATTTCTCGTGCGATAACGGTACTTTTCCACCGGTCATAAGGTGCATAGCCAGTCGGTGCAAAAAGAGACTGTTTGGTATGCGGCGAGCCCTCAACTGCACGAAAGTCAAAAGGTCCTGGCAAGTAATGAGGAAAAGCTGCAAAGAAAGGCCGCATTAAAGGATACCTATCAACAAAGTCGTTTAAACGACGAACATAACCGCCTGAAGAACCGTTACGTCCCCCTGCTGGTAAGGCAAAAGACATATTACCTGCCCACACTTCGTGACACGCCTCACCAAAACCATCAAACTTATCACAAAACGAAACAAACTGTGCCTCTAAAGATGCCTTACTCTTAGCATCTAAAAGTAAATCAGCATAAGAAAAACCGTTTGCAACAGGACCATACCGTCCAACCATCCAAGCAACAGCATCCTCTTCACGCTGTGCAAGCAAAGAAGCTTCCTCAAGCGTCATTTGCTCCTTGCTATGCAAGGAAGGATCACCCGTTCGAATCTCACAATCATCATGCATAAAACCAAGGGTACGGCCATAGTTTACACGAAACGCGGGATAAACTTCTACAATATCTGGCATCATATCTTCTAAATGCCATAACACTCGTTGAGAATGAATGAAGTCATTGGTACGGTAGAACATGACAGGAAACATATTTAATGTTGGGTCACTAAATCGGGTAATAGCAGCAAGCTCTTTTGCACGGCCAGAAAAACCTTCAAGAGTAATAGGAGAAAAATCCATACAGAAGAAAATAAGCAAGCAGTTTAAAAAAATTTAGCTAATCAAACAACAGCTTTAATCTATATCCAACGAAAATAAACTGCAAGGATAAAAAAAATCATAAAAGCAAGAAAAATCCAGGGCCAAGGTATATCAAATTTTTTCATTTCTTTTTGGGTTTGATACCCCGCAGCTTGCTGCGGTTGGTTATTATGTTACTCCTTTCTTTTGTATGCCTTGATATCTATGTTGCAGAGTATATCCGCACTTGACACACTTGACAAGTGCGCGTAAAGCTTTTTA
>CAYFPK010000037.1:0-8217 GCA_964344975.1 Candidatus Woesearchaeota archaeon | reverse complement strand
TCAAACACTTTTTCTAAAGCTTTCATCTCGGTATGGACACCCTTGATATCCTGCTCATACGCAGCAACCTTACCAAGCATTGCAGATTCAATCTGTGTAAAACGTTCTTGCATACGAACTAACTCTTGTTTAACTGAAACAAGTTCACGCTCGGTACGATCTTTAAACAAACTAATGTT
Source organism: Candidatus Woesearchaeota archaeon (assembly GCA_964344975.1). Taxonomy (GTDB): domain Archaea; phylum Nanobdellota; class Nanobdellia; order SCGC-AAA011-G17; family GW2011-AR18; genus CAYFPK01. The sequence goes on along the minus strand of CAYFPK010000037.1, from coordinate 8,038 downwards.
ACCGACACTACCTAAAAAATCATCCCAACGTTCATTGATAATAGACTCAGCAACTTGGTGTACAGCTTCAGTATCAACACCACCTGAAGGTAACGGCTCAGCACCATACGGCTGCACACTACTCCCTGTCTGATAACTCTGCTCAAAACCTTCATACGAGGTTGCAGGCGGCGCAACAGGTGCTTCACCCATACTAGAAGTAGCGGGGGGCATATCTTGTGCAGGTGCACTCGGCGCAGGTACATCATCCAGCATACCGGCAACACCAGCTTTTATTTGGGAAACATCATTCTCTACCATGTCTATCTAAGATTTTTTTTACATCATCCTCCGTAACAAATTTCATAGGATTCCACAGATTAATATACTTTTCGAGAATACGTACATCTTCAGCACGGGCAACATGGGACAATTCTTGTACAAGATGCCGAATAGTTTCTTTCAAAGCAAAGATGTCATGCTTCAAAGAAGCAATATCCTCTTGTACACTTAAAAACTCAGCATGCAATTTTTTATGTGAACCGACCAAATTCTGATTCACCACCAAGGTACGGTCGCGCAAAAGGTTATACTGCCCCTCAAGTCCACGAACACGGCTACTTACCTCTAGAAGAACTTGATCTTTATTTTGTTGTTGCTGCACTGCCATACGAAACCTTTTTAGGATACACGATTAAGAGATTCATAGCTAATAAGGGTTACGTTAGTATACAAAAGTAGTAATGTTATTCAAAAAAAAGACAAAACCGGGCGATCACGAGCTCAAGGAGCAAGGTGGCGAGCAAGTCATGCACATTAACTACGCAGAGCACCCGACGATTCCCAGCATTGAAGCAGACGCCATGTGTATGGCAATGGTCATTGAAAAACTCAGCGTAGAAGCAGGCGTTGCAAGAATAATTTTTCACCAAAATAAAAATTATGAATACGGATTTAACCAGACACAATTGTTAACAGAAATAGCCCATGTATACAATTTTTACGTAAAACAAAAAAAGCTCTTCACGAATTTGATACTTTTTGATAACAGCCCGCAAACACGAGACGCGGTAAAAAATATCCAATACATTGTACTTAACTTGTTACGAACAGACCCTATCGGCGCGTATGTTGAAGCAAGACGACTAGCGCGAGAAATAAAGATCGCTAACCAAGAACAATCACCCTACGCGTTGTTACTCACACAAATTGAAGGGCAACTGCAAAAAACAAAAATGATGCAAGCGGTAAAAGACGACATACACGGATACGAAATAGGCAACAGGGCATTATATAATATACTCTTTCAACCCAGTATTACCCCCAACTTCATGTTTACCCGCCTCATGGCAACACCCCCGCTTGATGGCGTAGAACTCGACGCGTACAATATAGCAAAATCATCCACAGTCCAGATTTATCAGACAAAAGACACGATTAAACCGCTGTACCACTTAATCCCCCCAGAGTTTAAAATTGATGAAGATAAACAAGCGTTGATCGATTTAGCCCGTTCAGTGCTCGCTGAACACGAACCGAAGGCCGAAGAGTTCATTGACCCCAAACGTATGCGAAAAACCTTTTTCAACATTGGTCGAGACTTATTAACCGAACTCACCGATCAAAGAAACTTAGAGATTCCCTTTGTAGAACTCGAAGAAATGGCACACATTTTAGTAAGATACACCGTGGGGTTTGGACTAATTGAAACTTTATTAGAGGATGAAAAGGTGCAAGACATCAGCATCAACGGTCCGATTGGGCAGACACCCATTTTTATTGTGCACGCAGACTTTGACGAATGTGTCACCAACATTATTCCATCAAAAGAAGACGGAGATAGCTGGGCAACAAAGTTAAGGTTAATTTCAGCACGGCCTTTAGATGAAGCAAACCCTATCTTAGACACTGAACTCACCGTTCCTGCTGCACGCGCAAGAGTGGCGGTTATCGGGCGCCCACTCAACCCCTGGGGTATAGGCTTTTCTATTCGAAGACACAGGGACAAATCATGGACACTACCGCTCTTCGTGCAAAACGGTATGATTTCAGACGTAGCAGCAGGCGTGCTCAGTTTTTTAATTGACGGCGCACGTACATTATTAGTTGCAGGGACAAGATCATCTGGTAAAACAAGTTTACTGGGCGCCGTGTTAGTTGAAATTATGAGGAAATACAGATTGATCACGATAGAGGATAGTGTAACTGGTGACTCGGAGATTCTTATTCGTGAGGCTGGAGAGGTTTCTAGGACCACAGTGGGCCAATTGATAGATAAAAATATCGAGCATTATGGGCTTTGGTATAATTTAACAGGGCATGAAATTTGCGGCAATGATAGCAATCTCGAAATCCTAGCAATGGATAAGAAAGGGAAAATTAAGTGGGCCAAACCAACAAAACTTATTCGGCATAAGGTGGAAAAGCCAATTTACAAGCTAACCACAAGAACGGGTAAAATAATAAAGGTAACAGGCGATCATTCTCTTTTTGGCATTGGAAAAAGCGCTAAGATTTGCGAAGTAAAAACAAAAGATCTCAAAAAGGGTGATTTCATTGCAACAGCAAGGAAATTTCCATGGAATTTAAAACCTATACAAGAGATAAATCTTTTAGATTATCTTGAGCGGTTTGATAAAGGATATTTCCACGGTACCTGTGTTAAAAAATTCTTAAAAGAACATAAGCATGAAATAATTCAACTAGGAAAAGAATACAATCATAATCGCTCTCTAAGGAGTGGCTGGTTAAGAAAAGGGATGATTCCCTTAAAAATAATCAAAGACATGAAGTGTCTTGGTTACAATATTACCTGTCTCAAAGATGCAAAATTCAAATACAGTGGAAATAGCGGTTCTTTTCCTGTCAGTATAAAGTTAAGCCAAGATTTTTTAACTTTTGTCGGCTTATGGATTGCCGATGGCTGTTATGATACTTCCTCTGTTATACTCTCTGTCGTAGAAGAAGAGAATCGACAAATATTAAGGAAAGTTGCAAAACAGTTAAGATTTAATGTTAAGATGCATTCCGACAAATATTCTTTAATGGGTAATTCCAAAACACTAAAAGAAGTTATGAAACGTGTTTTTGAGCTCAGAGGAAACGCCTACACAAAGCGTATCCCTCAATGGGTTTTTAATCTTTCAAAAGAGCAGATTGCATTTGTACTAAAAGGAGTTTTTAGCGGTGATGGTCACGTCTCTGACAAAGAAATTGTAATTAGTCTTTCTTCAAGAAGGTTATTAGAGGATATGCAAAATCTCTTGCTTCAATATGGCATTTTATTGAGGATCCGCAAGTATCGATCAAGCGACAAAACATACCCTGCGGCAATAGGATCAAACAAATTTATAAAACGATACAGGGAACAGATAGGCATACTACCAGCAGAGAAGAAAAGAAGACTGAACGTTCTCTGTGCTCTTGACCCAAAAAATGATGCTTCAGATGTGATTCCTCTAGATTTAGAAGATAAGAAAGAGTTAAAGAAATTATACAAACCACTGAGACACAGGGATTATATTTATAGAAACAACAACATAGGTCGTGAAAAAATGGGGGTGATGCTACAGCAAGTACAACTAACAAATCACTTAATAGAAAATCTGCAGATGCTCACTGAGTCAGACTTATTTTGGGATCAAATAAAATCTATTGAGGTAATTGAAGATTTCAAAGGAAACGTTTATGATTTCTCTGTTCCTGGGTGCGAAAGTTTCATAACAGGAGGGATAATAGCACACAACACGCTCGAGCTGCCTACAGACGAGTTGCGAAGTTTAGGTCACAACATTCAACCGATGAAAGTTCGTTCAGCGCTAGCAACAACAGGCACAGAAGTTGCCGCTGAAGAAGGTATTCGCACATCGTTACGTTTAGGCGACTCATCACTCATCGTCGGGGAAATTAGAAGTAAAGAAGCGTTAGCACTCTACGAAGCAATGCGTGTGGGTGCACTAGCAAACGTGGTTGCAGGCACCATCCACGGCGACTCACCCTACGGTGTGTTTGACCGTGTCGTCAACGATTTGGGCGTACCGCGAACATCATTTAAAGCAACAGACATTATTGTCGTAGCAAACCCGATTAAGACTGCAGACGGCCTACACAGAAAAAGAAGAGTAACACAAATTACTGAAGTGCGAAAAACATGGGAAAACGATCCATTAGCAGAAGGAGGTTTTGTTGACTTATTCAAATACAACGGGCAAACCGACACACTAGAACCAACCGACGCACTCATCAACGGGGAATCTGAAATAATTAAAGCAATCGGCGGCCAGGTTAAAGAGTGGGCCGGCAATTGGGACGCTATTTGGCAAAACATTTTATTGCGCGCAAAAATGAAACGCACGCAGGTCGATTATGCAGGAAGGTTAAGTTTACCAGGATTGCTTGAAGCAGAAAGCACGATGCATCTCAATGACGAGTTTCATAAAATCAGCGATATGGTCAGACAAGAAAAAGGCCAATTAGATGCTAAAAAAATCTTCTTCTATTGGGAAGAGGCGCTAAAAAAACACGTAAAGATGGCATACAAAAGGAGTGCATAGGTATGGTAGATCAAATTGGACCAAAAAGAAAAACTCTTCTTCAAGTTATAGATGAAAGCGAGCTTGCAGGTATAGCCTTGCTTGCAGCAGCAGCAATGGTAGGTGCCGCTGCGGGCTTAGTGATGAAAGCCAACGGTTGCTATGATGACAAAGAACAAAGCTATCCTACAAAAGAATACACGCAAGAACCACAAAACAGGGTGCCAAAAGCTTATTAAACAAATTAACCCAAACCTACCTAATGTCTAAAAAAGAGGAACAAGAGATTCTTAAACGCTACAAAGCTCGCTTAGGTAAACACACCGACAAAACCATTGCATCTCCACAAGATCTAGAAACCTTTTCCAAAGAATATAGAACATTCAAACAAGAAGTATTGGGGAAACAACGTTCAAGATACGAAACCTGGTGTAACAAATCTGAGAAATTTCTTGCTATCGCACCACCAAAAAAACAAGTGCATGAAATTGAAAAAGCAATAGAAACAATTCACTTAGACATTACACCAGTAGGCGCAACAAGCTTTGCAACCATCGCAGGGTTTAGCACAATTCTTTTTGGATTTTTGTTTGCAGCAATAATGTTTGCACTAACAACCCAAATAAAACTCTTCATTCCGCTACTCTGTTTACTCGTCGGTTTACTGGTAGTAAAATTTGTAGCGCGTCTACCTATTTACCTGGCTGCACGCTGGCGACTTAAAGCATCTAACCAGATGGTACTATGTATTTTATACGTGGTGATGTACATGCGGCACACATCAAATTTGGAACACGCAATTAGGTTCGCTGCACAACACGTCGGCCCACCATTATCTTTAGACTTAAGAAAAATTTTTTGGGATACACAGACAAGAAAATATCCCACCATAAAAGAAGCATTAGACAATTATTTAGAAACGTGGCGACATTACAACATGGAATTTATCACGTCGTTTCATTTAATTGAATCTTCTTTGTTCGAACCCACCGAATCAAGAAGACTAGATTTGTTAGACAAAGCACTCAACGTCATGCTGGAAGGCACCTACGACAAAATGTTGCATTACGCGCAAGACCTCAAAAACCCTATTACAACCTTACACATGTTGGGGGTCGTCTTGCCTATTTTAGGGTTAGTTATTTTTCCATTAGTAGGTTCATTTTTAGGGGGACTTATTGGTTGGCAACATTTGTTTATTATCTACAACATTTTTTTACCATTTGGGGTGTTTGCATTTGGTTTAAACGCATTGAGTAAACGCCCAACCGGATTTAGTGCAACAACAACTCAACAAGGCCTGTTGCAAAAAATAAAATCACCTACAGTGAGCTGCGCATTGATAGCCACATTTTTTATCGCATTAGGCTTTCTCCCTGTTATCTTTCACATCTTAGATCCACGAGTCGACTTCAATGTAGGCGTATTCGGAAACTTTTTCAATTATATTACCATAGGAAACAACACCTTTGGCCCGTTTGGCTTAGGCGCACTTCTTCTAAGTTTTGCAATTCCGTTTGGCTGTGCAGTGGCACTTGGTACGTATTACAAAAGTAAAACAAGAAATTTGATTAAACTGCGAAAAGAAACAAAAAATTTAGAAAAAGAATTTGCCAGCGCACTGTTCCAGTTAGGCAACAGGATTGGTGACGGTATCCCTGCTGAGATGGCATTTAGCAACGTCGCACAAGTTATGACCGGCACACCGACAGGAAAATTCTTTCGCATCGTCGATACCAACATCAGGCAGCTAGGCATGAGCATGCCAGAAGCAATATTTAACGAGAAAACAGGTGCAATTTTAACATATCCATCTGCAGTTATTAGAAGTTCCATGGAAGTGCTCATTGAAAGCGCACAAAAAGGGCCAAAAATTGTCGCTGAGTCTTTAATCAGTGTAGCTAACTACATTGAACGTATCAACAAAGTCAATGAGAGGTTAAAGGATTTACTCGCTGAAGTAATTTCTTCTATGAAAGCCCAAATTAGCTTTTTAACGCCAGCCATTGCAGGAATCGTGGTAGGCATTTCTGCCATGATCGTTAACATCATTGTCACCTTAAACACTAAATTTACTGAGTTTGTACAAAACCCAGACGCGTTAGGCGCAACATCACAACTGCAAGTGATCTCAGAAATTTTCAACGTGCAAGGCGTCATCCCCGGGTTTTACTTTCAACTGGTCGTAGGGTTGTATGTAGTACAGTTAACCTACATTTTATCAGTGTTACAAAACAGCATCGAAAACGGCACAGACAAAATTGCAGAGCAACATTTGTTAGGTAAAAACATGACACGTAGCGTGTATCTCTACATTGGCATTGCTGCTGTGGTAACCGTACTATTTAGTTTACTCTCACAAGGCATTTTGGCGGGAACCGAATTTTAACAACGTTTAAAAGGCAGAAGTCACAAAAAACACGTATGAAAAAAGGTGAGATCTCTTTAAAGGTAATTCTAACCATCTTAGCAATAATACTCATCACCTTCACCATTTTCAAAGCCTTGCAACACATTTTAGGAGTCTTTTCAGGGTTATGAAGAAAGGTGAAATATCGACCATGCTAATCGTAGTCATTTCTCTAGTAGTTATTTTACTTTCAGGGGCAATTATTTTCGCTATGTTTGGCTCGTTTGGCGAAGAAATTGACAGAACCACAGGCATAACAACGGTGCAAAGTTGGCTATTGCTTAAGGTACAAGCTGAAGATATCTCAAAAGGGTTTGCAAAAACTTCTAGCAGGCCACCAATTGCAGAACTCTCAGAGCCTATCATTATTGATAACAAGAATCAGTTGGCGTCAATAGACGGTGAACCGCCTGAAGCTGCAGTGTTAATAGGCGATGCCATGGTTGATTGTTGGGACGCATTTCATCGTGGCGAGATTGGATTTAGTAACAAAGGGCCTAATGAAAAAGACGTTTTTTGTTTTTCCTGTGCAGGTGTGGAGACAAAAGATCTTGAGATAAAAGAACAAAATTATGGGCTTAGAAATTTCAAAGAGTATCTTAACACAACAACTATTTCAGCAATGGACGACAGAACATATATAGAATATCTCTCAAACATAAATGAAGATTATAACTACCTCGTACCTGATTACCTCAAATTCAATGAGGACCTCTACGTCTATTTTGTTGGGCATGTTAATACACCACTTCCCTTCACGTTTGAAATTTGTACACAAACAGAAAACAATGAAGTCTGTGAAGCCATCAAAGAAGGAAAAGATCTTACAAGGTCCACAGTAAGTATTCAAGGATCAAAAGGAATCCTTGCTCCTGGAGATAGGCCAGATTGGTTCAATTCACGAATAATCTTAGGCAATGCAAAAACAATAAACTACTTCTGTGATGAAAGATCCCTAGCACAAGATCAATCTGCAGCATACTTTGAATATCATGATAGCGTACAAAGAGACTGTAAGGGGGGGCTGTTAGCAGGCAAACCGCTAACAATGGCGTGTTCATGAACAAAAAAGCAGCAATAGAGTGGGAAACAATAGCAAAACTACTACTAGGCGCAT
>CAYFPK010000036.1:0-8245 GCA_964344975.1 Candidatus Woesearchaeota archaeon | reverse complement strand
GGAGTTGCTAGTTCTTTGAGTAAGAATTTTGTTACGTGTTCAGGTTTTCTACGTAGTGTGGTGATTATCTGGTTCATGTTCTTTATGATGGTTTTGTTTCCTTGCACATGGCCTTTTACTTTTGGAATTTCAAAACGTTCTCTTGTTGCTGTACCTTGCGGTAGGTTTGTGAACCCGTTTTTTAGCATTTCTTGGTAACTTGTCATAGAAATTGGGTGTTTTTGAGGTTTTATAAGCGTTTAGATCATAGACCGTAATTTGCCTGGCTTTACTTCAAAGATTTCGCCTTCTTTGAGAAGTGCTTGTACGGTTGCGTCGATGAGTTCTTCATTTTTGCCTGTTGTTTGCACGATTTTAAAAAAGTCTGCACCGTCGTCTGTGTCCAGTGTTTCTATTGCTTGAAGTACCTCTTTTCTAATATCGGCTTGTGTTACTTGTGTTGTTGTAGTGTTGTTTGTCACGGTTTGTGTTACCTGTTGTGGTGCTGCTTGTTGTAGCGGTGCTGTGAATTCGTTTTTTAGCTCTTCTTCGCGTAACTTTCTCCACTCGGGTGTTAGCTCTCTAATTATCTCTAAAGCAATTTGTCTTTGATTATTGAACTCTCTTACTTTGCCAATCGCTATTACTGTTGCTCCCACTTTGATGTTTTGTACCATCGCTTTGTTGTCCCATATGATTGCTTGCATGCCGGCTGTACCATCGTCTAAGTTTACTGTTGCGCTAGTATCTTGCTCTTGCTTGGCGATGACTGTTGCAATGATGTTGACTCGTGACACTTTTTTATCTTGAATTTGCACATAGTTTGGATCAAATTCTCCAAGCCCCTTTTCGTACGGTCTGTTGACTATGTCAGCGATCCATACCTTGTAGGCTGTGTGTCTTTTTATTTCTTCACTCATATTTTTTGGATGTATCCTTTCTTTGGCTCAAAGATGTCGCCGGAGCGTTTGAGTTTATCTAAGGCCTCTTCAACTTTATCCTCATCAATGCCCTTTTGCATTGCGCCGGATATAATTTCTTCGATAGGGATTTGTTTAAGGCCACTAGCTTCAAGCTCATTAATTAAGGTTCTTACTACTATAATTTTGTTTCGGGTTGCTGTGGTCATGCCTGTTGCGCCCCTGTCAATGTCAAATGTGCCTGTTTCATGATCGTAGTTGACTTCCATCATGAAACTTTTAAGTAACTCGATTGCTTGTGTGGCATCTTTTTTTGAAACAGTTTCGTCAAGTCTTATTTTTGCGTGTGCTTCTGAAAGTCGTACTAACGCTTCAAGCTGTCTTGCTGAAATCGGAATGGGTTTTAGCCCGCCGTCTTCGCTTTGTGTTGAGTTTCTTAGCGTTACATAAAAATCTCGAATCTCTTTAATTGCACCTTTACTTAATTTCGGTTGGATTTTTGTTCTTGCGTATGCCAAATATTTTCTTAAAAAATCTTTACTCACTTCTGTGTCGTACAATTCGTCGGTTTCTGTTTTTTCTAACACGTGTGTTGCAATTTTTTCATCACGGACTTTGTCCGGTAAATCTCTAATGGGAAAAATGAGGTCGAACCTGTTAATTAGTGTGGATGGTAAGTCTATCTGGTTTGCAATTGGTGTGAATGGATCGAAACGTGACAGTTTTGGGTTTGCTGCAGCAAGCATGGTTGTTTCTGCTCTTAGTGTTGCCTGGATGTTTGCTTTTGAAATGGTTACGGTTTGGCTTTCTAGTGCTTCGTGTAGTGCTGATCTGTCTTCATGGGACATTTTGTCAAGTTCATCACAACAAATTATGCCTTTGTTGGCTAGCACCATGGCTCCTGCTTCAAGGCTCCACCCTCGCAAGAATTCATCGCGCACTACCGAGGCGGTCAATCCGGCACCTGATGCACCTTTACCTGATACAAACCGTGCTTTTGGTGCTGCCTTTGCTATGAACTGTAAGAGTTGTGAATTGTGTACAACGACACCATTTGCTATATAGTTGTGCGTCGTATCAACTTCAAGGTCATACACAAGAGAGTCTTTTTGCTTATATTTTTTAATTTCTTTTATTTCATCCCAAAAAATTTCTGCATGTGCTAGTTGAGATAGTTTTTGTATCTCTTCTGAGTCTATTTTTTTCTCTTTTAGGTGTGCTACTATCTTTTGTAGTGTTGTTCTGCTTGGTGACCTATTATTCTGCTCAAAATGTGCGTATGTGGGCCTTGGAATACCCATCTCTGTTTGTAGAAGATTCTTTTCTTTTCTTATTCTTTTTAAAAGTTGATTAATTCCTGGAATGATATCTATATTTGTGTTTCTGATGGGAGAACTTATTATTATCTTTTTTAATTCTTCTTTTTTTCTAGTTGAAATATATCCGATTTTCTTTGCATATTCTTCAACGAAAGTTCCCGAGATAACTATCTCGTATGCATTTATTTTTCTTTTTTTCTCGGTATTTGCGGCGTACTTCACCTTGGTTTTTAGAAAACTCACTATTCCAAATCGAAGAAGAGATAACTGCATGTGTTCTGCTAGTTCTTTACTTATTGTGCAATATTCTATTTGTTTTTTGGTTCTATTAATATGGCTGTCACATTCAAAGAGGGCACTTAGGAACTCTGCAAGAATGAAATTTGGTGATTTTAAGATCTTATCTGGGATGTCTTTTTCATTTGCTTTTTTGACTAGCTTTGGAAATACCTCTTTGAAATAAGTTACTAGGTGTTTTGATGAGATAATTAGGTCTTTTGCTGTTGTTTTATTCTTCTGTCTTGTAAATGGAACTCTATTGAACAAGTATTGGGCATTTTTCTTGAAATCTTTTAGTATCTCCTCGTCATTATTTGTTATAGCCACCCACCCGGAAGTCTTTGTATATGCTATTCTGCCATCTCCACAAAGATATCCACAAAATCTTGCAAGATTTTTGTCTACTATCTCAGGATATTGGTTCTTTTTTGCGTTTGTTTTTAAGATTGGTGTAAATGGATCAACTGTTTGAATTCTTGCTTCAACTTCTATTCTTCTTGGCGTAGCGATCTTTTCTTTAATTTTAAACTCTTTTGCCTCTTTGGCCACTATATATCCTTCGTTTGAAAAAAAGAGCGGATGGTTTTTTGTTACTCTTAAAATTTTTCCAGATCTTAATTTTATTTCAAGCAACTTTTCCTTTTCTTCTCTTGCCCAAACCCTTATTGCATTCTTCTTACCAAATTTTCCGTTAAAGTTTAGACTTGGTAATGTGATGTTCTCAAGCAAATCGTTATTTTTATTACTGAAATCTTTGTCTTTTGCTAATTCTTTTATTTTAATGATGTTACCATCATTAAGCATTATTTTTGTTTCCCCATCAAGACACTTACCACAGCCCGGGTCGCCCACTAATAAAATATGTATATCTCCCCGCCGAATCGTGCCATCTTTTTTTACTTTTCTTGCGCCGCCGAAGAGTTGTAAGACTAATGCTTCTTTGATTTTTTTGTACCCATAAATGGATGGAGCTATTGCTTTTGAAATTTTTTCAAACGCGCGGTCGTCTTTTGCGAAGGTTTCAATTTCTTCTTCATCTTCTCTGGTCAAGATCAGGTCATCAAAATCTTCTTGCACAGATTCGATGTGGTTTGCTTCCATGACAATGTCGTACCGGATAGATTGTGCGCCTGTCTTTAACATAATGGGAATCTCTTTTACTGTGCCTGTAATGCGTACTTTGCTTCCTGGCGTGGTACGTTTTTCCATTCTAGGATCGACTAAATCTTCTCGTAAAAAAATGCTTAATCGTTTTGGTTGTTCACCGCCTTGCAAATTTTCAGGTGACTCTTCTATCTTGAGATGTTGCGCGTCTACCAATTCTTTTGATAGTAGCCTGAACTTTCCTTTTCTTCCGCAAGAACATCTTGTCGGTTCACGAAACTTTGCTTCTAATTGTAGTACTGCCATGGTTTGTCCACAGCTTGGGCATTCAAACTTTGCACTGGTTACCTGCGGCCGTACTTCTGATGCTTGCCTTACTATACCTTCAATGGTGATAAAGTGGTCGAGGTTTTTACTTCTAATGTTTGCAATGTAGAGGCTTTGTGAGTTAGGTAAATTCTTTATACGGACTCTTTTAACTGTGTTTTCTTTGCCGAAGTCGAATTGTTCTATCGCGATTTCTGCAGCTTTAAGGAAGTTTTCTGGGTCTACTAATGTATGTTCGGCAAGCTCCACGTCGTGTTGTGCGAGGGTGCTAAAATCTACTATGATGGCGTGTCTTTCTTGCTGGACGTGGTTTGCTAGTTTTGTCTCATAATGTGTTTGAAAAAAGTCTTGATATCTTGTTATCTGCTCATTTGCGTCCATTACAGGGGCTTTGTTGCTCTTGTTTAAAAATACTTCTGCTCAAAAAACGTATAATTTTTTGGTTACTTCTTTTTTAATGCAACCAAGTTTACAATAAGTTGGTCTACAGCTGCTCTGAGCTTTGTTTCTGAGCGGGTACCTGTACAGACGATTTTTCCGTTGCTGAATAACAGAAATGTTGCTCTGGTGTCTGGGAGTTTGTATACTAGTCCTGGAAACTGTTCGGGTTCGTATTCAGTGTTTTCTAGCTCCATTGCCAAGGTGTTGAGGTTTAAGTCCATGCCAATCGCGCCAGATGCCACCATGTTTTGTACCTTGACTTTAGGTAACTCTGCGATTTTAATGTTGATTTTTTCAATGTTTTTGATGATTTGTTTAATAGATTCCTTGAGTTTGCTCATGGATCTTGCACCTGTACAGACTAATTTACCAGATCCGAAGATTAACGCTGAGGTTTTTGGATCTTTAATACGCATCACTAACCCTGGAAATTGTTCTGGGTTGTATTCTGTGTTCGGGAGACGTTCAGCTAGTCTAATGAGTGGAATATCTTTACCTAGAGATGCTGAGGCGACAATATTTACTATTTTGAGTTGCTTTTTGACACTGTCGTCAGTTTTCTTTGCTGTCATTGCTCTTTATAAGTGGCACAAAGTATTTAAAGCTATTTATAAACGATTTTGGATACCTTTATTACATTCTTCGCCTAAAATTTATCCCTATGACTAGAGAGGGGTTATTGGGGGTTTTAGAGCAGTCTTCGTTTACCTTTAAGGATCCTCTTTTGCTCTATGTGCGCACCCATAAAGAAATTTCTTCTTTGCGTGAATTAATTGCGGCCTATAAAGCACAATTGTCGGATTATTATGCTAACAAAGAGGAAAATGCTTCTAAACAGCAAGAAATTTTGACCACCTTGACCGAGTTGCAATCTTTACTTGATTCTTGGCGTTAGACTTTTTTAAGTGCTATGGTGAATGTTTTACCTTTGATGGTTTTTTGTTTGGTATGCGGATAATCTTGCTGGGGCGTTCCCACATTGATTTTTGTTGCGCCAACTTTTTCACCCAAATCTTGCACATTTTTTGTTATGTCTATGTCGGCCTGTATATTGAGCTCGACTCTATCTTGCTTTTGCATCTTTGCTTCTTTTCGTAATGATTGGATTAATCTTGTGAGTTCTCTGGTGAACCCCTCTAACTCTAACTCTTTAGTTAACTCTGTGTTGAGTGTGACATTGCTTTGTATTTTTGTGTCAAGACCTGGTTGGCTGACTTCAATTTTAATTTCTTTAATGTTGGTTTGGACTTTAATTATTTCTTCTGTATTTTTTATCGCGTTTGCCTGCTCTTGGTTTTCCACGTAAATTGTTGCGTCTGGTAGTGGCCATCTTATCCCTAGTTGTACCTTTTCTCTTTGTGCTAAAATGGTTTGCATGGTTTGTTTTGCTATGTTAATGTCTTGCTCAATTTGTTTATCAATTTTTTGCTCGTTTGCTTTTGGCCATTCAATTAAGTGGATACTTTCTTGGTTGATGTTGAACCTTGCTTTAAGATCTTGGAAGATGTCTTCAGACGTGTATGGAGTCATTGGTGCTGCTAGGCGGATAATGTTGCCCAGGACGTAGCTTATGGTGTAGGCTACTTTCTTTTTGTCTTGCTTTTGTCTTGTTACTTGCATGTAAAATCTCGATAAGTCTAGATACAGATCTTCAATTTTTTGGGGGATCTCGTTGAGTTGGTAGTTGTCAAAAAGTTCTGTTACGTCTTTAATGGTACTGTTTGTTTTTGAAATGATGTACTTTTCTTCTACATCTAACTCTTGTGGTTCTTCGCCTTGGTACTTTGCTTCGTCTGCTAGCTGCAGTAAAAATCTTTTTATGTTTCTTAAAACCCCTAGATTTCTATGTTTTACTTTAATGTCATTGAAGTTGTAATTAACATCAACACCTGGGTTTGCTGCACCTAAAAAGTAATATCTAAATGTATCTGCACCGTATTCATCTGTTACTTCTTTTGGTAAAATGTAGTTTTGTAGAGACTTTGACATTTTACGGCCTTTACTATCATTGATAAACCCGTGCATGTATACTGCTTTGTATGATGGTTGCTCTAATGCGACCATGGATGCTACTAACAAAATATTGAACCAGCCGCGAATTTGGTCTTTACCTTCTAAGATAAAATCTGCAGGAAACAATTTTTCAAACAAGTCTGTACGTTTTGGATAATCTAAACATAGCCATGATGCACAGCCAGCGTCTACCCAGACGTCAAGCACGTCTGGAATTTTTGTGAACTCTTTGCCGTCTTTTTTTAGGATTACCTTGTCTATGCCTGGTTTGTGTAAATCTTGTGGTACATTCTCTGTGTATTGTTTGAGCTCTTCTACTGAACCAATCACGATGTACTCTTTTGTCTCTTCGTTGCGCCAGATGGGTAAGGGAGTTCCCCAGTACCTTTGTTTGGTAATTGAGTTGTCACGTAAATTGTCCAACCAGTTATGGAATTGTTGCTCACCTGCCCAACCTGGGACCCAGGTTGTTTTTGCGTTAATTTCTTTCATGTTTTCTTTTAAATCTTCCACTTTGAAAAACCATTGTTTGGTTGTTCTAAACACGACTGGCTCTTTACAACGCCAGCATGTTGGGTAGTCGTGTTTGATTGGTGTAGTTGCAATGAGTTTACCTGTATTTTTTAGCTCTTCAACAAATTTATTGTCGTCAGTTTTTGCTTTGTATCCTGCAAAACTTGGGATGCTTTGCTTGTATCTACCGTCTTCTTTAAGTTCGTTAAACGGAGGTAGGCCATTTCTGTGCCCCACTTCATAGTCTTCTTGACCGCAGCCAGGTGCACAGTGCACCAACCCTGTTCCGCTTTCTGTGTTGACAAACTCTTTTGATAAAATAACTGTGTGGAGTTTGTTGTGTTGGTGTTGCATGTGTGTGAACTGTGGAATTTTATTCTCTAGGGGGTGTCTGTATTTTAGTCCTTCTAGTTGTGTGCCTTTTAGTTGTTCTCTAATTGTGTAGCCTGTTTCTACCTTTTGAATTATAACGTCGTCTGCTAACTCTTTTGCTACAATCCACACTTCGTCTCGCACTTGCGCCTTTATGTAATCGATATCTGGACCGGCCATCACTGCTAGGTTGAAAGAAATGGTCCATGGCGTGGTTGTCCAGATGAGTAAGAATGTATTTGGTTCTCCTACTACTGGGAATTTTAGATAAATGCTTTGGTCTGTGAGTTCTTTGTATTCTAACTCGTGTTTTGCGTTAGCTGTTTGACAGTGTGCGCACCAATGCATGGTTCGTTTGCCTTCATACAGTCTTCCGTTTTCGTGCGCTTTTTTGATTAACCACCAAATGCCTTCAATGTATTCTGTTGTGATTGGCATGTAGGGATTGTCAAAGTCCATCCAGACGCCTAATCCTTTGAAGTCTTTGATCATGTCGTGCATGTTTTCAATTGAAAGTTTTTTACACTCGTCAATGTATCTTTGTACGCCAAAATTTTCTATTTCATCCTTGTCTTTTATGCCTAGCTTCTTTTCTGTTGCGTGTTCTGTCGGCAGGCCGTGCATGTCAAAACCTGTTCTGTCCCACACATCAAATCCTTGCATACGTTTGTATCTTAATACTGCGTCTCTGAGTACTTTTCCGTAGGCTGTGCCTAGGTGTACTTTTCCCGATGTGTACGGTGGGCCGTCCAAATAGTAGAAGGGTTTTTTGTCTTTGTTGTTTTCTTTAGCTTTTTTGTAGATCTGATTTTGCTTCCAAAACTCTTCTATTTTGCTTTGTGTTTGTTTGTGATCATACATTTTCTAATTTGCTCAATTCCTTGCAGATTTGTTTCTCCCACCCTCTTTTAAATGTAGTGGTTAACTAAACTTTTGCGTTTTTGATTTTTCACAAAATGCTAAGTCTTTAATATTTTA
>CAYFPK010000035.1:4947-8803 GCA_964344975.1 Candidatus Woesearchaeota archaeon | reverse complement strand
ACAGGTTTCAAATCAGCAGACCCAGAACGTTGTGCTAACTCCTTTACATCTAACGACAACCCAAACTGTTTTTCTAAACGGGTAATGTTAGAACCTGCCTTACCGATTAAACGCGCAATTTCATCAGAAGGAACATACACTTCTGCTTTACGGTCAGACACCATCTTCACCGAAGCATCACTGACATAGTCAAGTAAATCTTTTTCAAGCTGCCGTGCAGCTAAACGCAAGGAAGGGTTCTCCTGAGAAGTAGTTTGAGAAATAGGAATAACAACCGTTTGTTCTCCATAACTATAAATTTCATACACCGCTTTGTTGGACAAAAAATCATGCACCACAACAACAGGGCGCGCTAAATCAGCTTCAGTCATACCAGAAGGAACTTTTACCGTCATTTCTAAAGTCAACACAGAACCAATGTTACCTTTTTCAATAAAAAGAATGGTATCAAGCACTGAAGGAATCGTCCCGGTATCAAGCCGCGCAATGAAACGGTTAATTGCATCAATAGCAGTTGCTGCATGTAACACGCCCAAAACATTACTGCCACCTAAACGCAGATCAACATATAAGGTAAAGTCAGGGGTATCACGAACCTCATCAAAAATAATGTAATCAGGTCGAGATAAAAACAAAATGTCATGAATTTCTTCAGAGTCAGCAAAGTTTTTACTGTACTGCGTTATCGAAGGTGATAAAATCAAATCACGCGGACTTTCAACGGTTTTAGTGATAAAACCAGATGAAGCATAAAACTCGGCAAGCGCCTGCGAAAACGTTGAATTATGAACAACAAAAGGGGTCTCTCCAGCAACAAAATTATGATGGTGTTCCATCTCAATATCGAAGACCTGAAAATTTCCTTTTCTAGTAGTTATACTTGAGACCTCGTCCCAAAAGATCTGAGAACTTTTAAGCAGATGCAATTGTGCTAATTCATTTTCACACGATTGAAGCTCCTTAAGACGATCCAGAAGAACTTCCTTCACTGCAGTCAATGTAGAAGGTTTTGCACCCAGTAGGTCCCGGTTTCTTAATGAGCGAATAGCATTAGCACTAAGAGGGTTTTCTTTCGCAATGTGGGTAGAATTTATCTGAAATGCTTTACATACAGTGTTAATCTCATCAGACAACGTGTCCATATATCTATAAGGCTGTAAAGAAAAAACATTCGAATGATCTGCCAATTTACACAAGCTACGGACGCGAGGCTCTGACGTAGCAGTCACCCAGTTGGTAAGTGAGGCCCTATCAAAAGGTTTTGTTTGACTAAATTTACCTATGGTCAAATTTTGCTGTTGTAAATGTTTTTCAAAAGATGAAAGCTGCCGCTGCCATTCAGAAATACAAGAGAGTTTCTGGACAAGTTTAAGCAATCGGCGAGAATGTTGCATTTGATCACTATAAGAATCATAAAGCTTTTCATATATTTTATGTAATTGTTGTTTTGAACATTTACTATGGTAATAGAGGTGAAAATCAACCCTTCTTAATTTTTGTTTAAGAGATTTAAAAATCTCCTGAAGGGGCAAGGCCCCAACATTGGTAACGGGATTATCTTTGATAATAGAATTTAATCTTTCTCGCTTATAGGTTAATGAAAAAGAGATTTTTTCTTGATAAACTTGTAAATTGTTAGCGCCAGAAATAGTAAGTCGCCAATACGTACGTAATTGAGGGTTTGGAGAATTCGTAGCCTGGCTCATTTTTTTCTTGATTCTCGAATGAATCGCTAAGCCAAGAAGTAAAAGACTCATTTCTTGTAAGTGTTTTTTACTAGCGGACACAAGCTCAATAGATTTCGCATCAACATGAGACTCAGCGTCAAAATAGGCCTTCAAATAAGCAACCTTCTCTTCTTGAGACAAAAGGAAAAAAAACTGTGGAAATGAAATGTGAAATGATTTACGGTGTTGATGTGCATCATAATTAAGAATTTTTTTAAAGAAGTGGTGTAAAGTGTTACATGAATCAATATAATAAGAATTATTCAAAACTTTAAATGCTGAAAAATCGACACCCAATACTTCTTTTACCGAAGAAAAGAAATCTTCTAAAATTTCTGGTGAAGTGTTTGAAATGCCAAATTTAGAAATTCCCTCTGAGTTTAGGTAAGCGAGAATCTTCATTAAAGCAACACTAGATTGCCAGACGGGCAATATGGGCAAAGATTTGTTCATATTTTTTCCAATAGTGTTAAGTGCAATGATTTGGTCTCTGGTGATTTTATGCTTAAGTGGGGAAGACTTAAGATCTTTGAAGGAAAGCCAGTATTCACCTTGCAGTAAGATCTGTTTATTTTCTAAACAATAAATCCCTTTTTGCTTTCTGCGAACGATCTTATCTTTCATTAACTGAGTAAGGATCGCCCTAGCACGACTTTTACTATACAGCTTAGACAAGTCTTCTAATCTAAATTCAAAGAGGTTTTGTGCAATCAAAAATTCAACAATCTTTCTCTCACCAGTTGGTAGCGCATACTTCATATAAGCAGGGACAGTCAAGGACACATCACAAAGCGCATAGAAAAGATCCTCATCAAGCTCTTGCAGTAAATCAAAAGAGACCGGACGTCCTAAAATTTCTAATTGTTCTGGTGTAGCTATAAGATCTCCTTGCTTAATTTCATGCAGAGGAAGCCAACAAATACCTGCTTCAGGTCGAAAAACTAAGAAAGGGTGTTCATCAGTAGTCCGTATTTCTTTTCCTGCTCGAGTAGAAACCGTACAAATATGGTCCTCTTCTCTGACCAGAATTTTTTTGATCTTATCTGAAACAAGCTTACCATCGGGATCCAAGCTAAGCAATTGAATGTCTTTTCTAGGTACGTAAGAGGTGCCTTCCTTGCGAGAATCAGTTAACAGCTCAGCCAGTGAAAGCTTTCCTTGCTCAAAAGAGTACACGGGAGTAGAAACATCAAGACATTTTCCAGAACCTGTCTCACCTGCTACGAGGATTCCGCGAGCCTGTTTTTCTAACCGTTTTTTAATGGTCTCAGGCAAATTATAGTCATCCAGCGATAACTGTTTTATGGGCTTTACTGCAGTAATTTCTAAACCATCCGAGACAGGAGGTCGAGTAATAACGATTCGATATGATTGGTACTGCACAATAGTACTTCCTGGCCGCGCAATTTCAATAAACGCTGAAGGATCAACGCGAGACTTCTCAATAATTTCTTGGGTCATTTTTTCAAGATCCAAATGAGTTAATTTCTTAGCACCAACAGCAACTAAGGACCACCCACCTGGCACTCCTCGTTTCGCTTGAGGCACACACCCTTCCTTAAGATGCGCAGACATCGTGTGTTCATCAAAATATTTCTCCAAAAGTAAGGCAGTCGCTTTACCACGTAAAGACAAATACATCACAGCAACACCAGCTGCACGTGAAGACGACGCTTGCACTTTATCCGCGGTAACTAACGTAGCATCTTCATCATACGCAACACGCGCAATCATGGCATCAATTTCACCACCCGTTTTTGCGTGCTTAATTTGAATATCTAAAGGTCGCTCACCGACAATTTTTAACGCAATGTTACCACTCTTAACAAGCTCTTGCAACTTTTCAAGCTCAGCTAAACCTAAAAAACCGATTTCTTGACCTTGGTTTGCTTGATGTTCCAGCTCAGCATACACAGCACGAGGTATTAGCAACGTGCCAGAAATTTTACCTTTAACAATCAAATCACAGACAGAACGCTCAACGACAACCGAGGTGTCCACAACATAACGAGGTCCATCTTCCATAGGAACGTACAGATAAACTTGATATATAACGCTTGCGGCCATAACCTATAAAAAGACTAGACAGACCAAAAATCTATGAAAACTATTGTTGGTATGGAATGTCA
>CAYFPK010000035.1:0-4847 GCA_964344975.1 Candidatus Woesearchaeota archaeon | reverse complement strand
ATGAACAAAATCCAAACATTATTGCAATACACCGGCGTGTTTGAGCTAACAACAGGTACACTCAAAGCTGACGCGAATGTGAATATCCCCGGCCACGTGCACACAGAGATAAAAAACATTACTGGGTTTAAAGACATTGAGCTGGCCATTTTGTACGAAGCAAAAAGGCAAAGTCAGCTTGATCATCCATTAACGACAAGAGAAACAAGACGGTGGGACGCAGATAAAGGCATCACGGTATTCATGCGCTCCAAAGAAGGTGAAGCAGATTATGGCTATATTGTGGACACTGATCTAACTCCTATCACCATTACAGAAAACATGCAAAGAATCGCACAAGAATCTCTACCTGAGTTACCGCAACAAAAGTACGAGCGATATACAAAAGAACTAAAAATAAAACAAAACGACGCAACCGTTATCATCAACAATTTTACATTGATGCAAGTGTACGAAGATGCGATACAGGCCATTGATCCACAATTTGCTGCTGAATGGATAAGACGTGAAGTAACGCGTGTACTTAATTACAGCAAAAAAGAACTCAAAGACACCTTTGTCGCGCAACACGTAAAAACAATCATGCAACTCATTGCAAACAAAAAAATAACAAGACAGACAGGCCAAAAGTTAATGGAAATTATTGTTAACGAAGATCTTGACGTAGAAAGCTACATTGAAGAGCACAACTTGCACGCAGTTGATAATTCTGAAGAGCTCCAACAGATCGCAAGAGATACGTTAGCTGAAAATGAGCAAGCGGTGCAAGAGGTACTTAAAGGAAACCAAAAAAGTTTCAATTTTTTGGTTGGTCAAATTATGAGAAAAACAAAAGGGCAAGCAGATCCACAACAGGTAAACGAAATTCTACGCAATCTTCTCAGTAAATAAGTTGTTTTTGCGAAAAAAACAACAAAACTTAAATAAAAGTAAGATGCATCTTACCTTATGAAAGTGGCAATAACAAAACTCAGTTCAAAAGGACAGATCGTGATTCCTACAAGTTTACGAAAAGGGATGCAAGAAGGTGACCAGTTTATGGTAATTCAAGAAGGAGATAGACTGATTTTAAAAAAAATAACCAAAAAAGACAAAGCTCTCCTAGAAGATCTTGAATTTGCAAGAAGGACTGAAGAGGCATATCAAGAATATTTAGCAGGAAACTTTATTGAGCAGGATGTAGAGGACTTTCTAGAAGACCTTAAAACATGGTAAAGGCAATATATACCTCTTCTTTTAAGAAAAAAGTTAAAAAAATTAATCCTTCATTACTAAAAAAAGTTAAAAAGCAAATAGAAAAAATTGCTAATAATCCATTAATTGGAAAACCAATGAAGCATAAAAGAAAGTATTCAAGGGAAGTTTATATTTCTCCGTTTAGATTGTCATATGTATATGATCAAAAAAAAGAAAGAATAATTTTTCTAGACATCTACCATAAAGATAAACAGTAAACTAAACACAAGCACCATCAAGGCACTGAGTATAACCAAGATCAGCACAGTAGCCAATTGGACGATAGTAGTTGACACCACCCGCACGGGTTTCCGGTGGTCCAACAACCACACCACCGTAACAACCAACCTCATAAAGGCGATTCTGCGGAGTTACACAAGAATCGGTAAGCGTTACAGGTCCAGATCCATCAAGCAAGTAACCTGTCGTCGTTTCAGCTACAGCTGGATCAAGGAACGTTTCAGTTGTATCAAACCGGTTATACTCTGGGCCAACGCACCACTCATCACTATCACAGACAAAGCGCACACCATCACCATCAAAATCATAGTCAGCTAAGCCTAAAAACAATAGTTCCCCAGGGAAGTCTTGGCCGGAACACTGATCACATCCATCAGCAACACCATCCCCATCCGAATCAACAGCATCATCATAGGCAGGACATGCATCGCAGGCGTTGGTCACACCATCCCCATCATCATCACGAGTATCTGCTGCATCTCCACACTGTACAAGAGTGGGCAAGCGATACCGCGCATGCTCATTGTAATCACTAACGTACGTTGCTGCATTGGTGTAGCCAAAATCCGGTTCCAGGGCATACCGCATCACAGGGGAGAGTGCAGGGTACATAAGAGGGTAACTCTCATCATCAAGAACCTTTTCCTCGTAAAGAGGGATAGCAGAACCGATTCTTCCAGGTTGGGTCATAACATTATCAGTCTCCGACAGCTGTGAGGGGGTGGTTCCATAGGGGTGTGGAAAACCAAGCACATGTCCAAACTCGTGAGCTGTGCGAAGGTCAGGAACATCTGGAGGAAGGGGCGCGTGACTACAAGCAATATTACAACCTGCAAACCCACTACAATCGCCACCCACCGCAACATAAGCGCCAGTGTCTGTCGTACTAGCAGCAAAGTGATAATAATTGCCGTTGTCAACACAGGCAGAGTACTGGTTAACATTGCTAGGATTCACTTCAAGACCAACAAACTCTCTACGAAGGACTTCATCAAAAGCAATACCTCCTGGATAATTCACTGAAGCATCAGCTGGGTAAAGGGTATAGGGGTGCGCAGGGTCCGAACCAAACACATCCATATAAGTCACAGGGAGATTAACAAGCGAGACCGTAAACGGTCTTCCATACACCGCTTCAAGACTCGCTTCAACATGTGCAGCTTCAGCAAGGGTAAAGGGATCATTGTGCCAACCAACATCATCAGCAAGCACATTGTAAAGAGTCATTTCAAAGGAGGGTTCTGAAAAAAACCGCTCCAAAAGGTCTGCAAGATGACCAAAGTAGTAACCTCCAGTAGTAGCACCACTTGGCTGACCTTGCTTGGAAAGAAGCTCGTCTAAAAAAGATCTATAAAATGCGTCACTAAATTCGGCTTCGGTAATGTAGACATTGATAACATCTTCTGAGTAGCCCTCTGACATCATCCAGGAAACAAAGTCTCCCATCTCTTCTTGACACGCACCAAGGTAACAAAGAGCGTCTCCAGAGCAATCAGCATTCGTTACACAAGAATCACGGCAGGCGCCCGCACTACAGACCTTACCATAAGAGGAGCAGGATATATGCGTAGATGAAGCAGTAATACCATCAGAACAAATTCTCTCGACAAGCATACCTGAAGGGGAGCAGGAATCCGGAAAGGTAACTTGATTACCGAGAGTATTAGTTCCTGTTATATACCCAGACAAAAAAGGGTCTTCACCACC
The DNA here is from genome assembly GCA_964344975.1 of Candidatus Woesearchaeota archaeon. Classification (GTDB taxonomy): domain Archaea; phylum Nanobdellota; class Nanobdellia; order SCGC-AAA011-G17; family GW2011-AR18; genus CAYFPK01. The sequence continues at coordinate 1,664 of CAYFPK010000035.1, read as the reverse complement.
ATCATAGTCAATACAGGGTAAAAAGACAGGCTCGCCACTCGTACAGTCATAACCAGGAAGGTTATCCTCACACGGGTCGCCAGCATAGGAAGGAATACTAGTTGGGTCATTCGGATCAGAGCCATCATCTTCTTCTTCAGCATCCGAAAAACCATCACCATCAAAATCAAGCGCAATTTGATCCTCTGGTTGACCTTCTTCCTCAGGCATACCTTCCATTGAAGATTTAGCAAGCAAAGAATCAGGCACTTCTTCAGGCAGATCAGGCACGTGTTCGCCCCTCCTTAATTGCCGCCGCGGTTCTCTTTTTATTGAACGTTTTTTAGCAACATCTTCTGAAGCCTTTTTCGCAGCATCTTTGGCAAGAATTTCCTTAAAGGAAGATTTTACTACTTCCCCGGTAATAGAATCATCTGAAAAAGAGGACACAAAAACTGCAGAACCAACCAAGATGCCTACAATAAGTAGGGAAAAAAAGATACGCCCATGTTGCATAACATTTTTTAGACAGTGGTACTTTTAAAGGTTCTGTTCACAAAAACTGTTGAAAAGTTAACGCAACACCGATAAGAATGAAAAAGACCAAAAGAATGTTCAACCAAGTGTAATTAGCAATACTAAACTCCGGAACTCTATCACGAAAACTTTTAACATGATGATGCATGTAAATGATACACAACAACATGATACCTCCAGCAAGAGCACCACTTAAAGAGATCACAGAAATAAAGTTACCAAAACCCCACAACAACATTAACAGCGGAACAGTAACTGCCGCAAGAAACGCATGCGTGTGCGTAAAACCGTAATCAGACATATACAAATGTTTCACTGAATACACTAAAGCAATAAACGACGTACCCATGGCAAACAGCGCAAAAATGTTACCTAACAAAAGAGCAGCATCACCAAGTACGGCACCAAGACCAATCGTGGCAATCGGCGTTGTCGCAGCACCACTGACACCGACCACTAAAAAGGCAAACAGAAGATACAAAAACGCAACAAAAGGCGTAGCAAACAAAATGGTTGATTTGAGCAAACGTTTTTCTTTACCAAGGTTAACAGCCATTTCGGGAATAGAAAAAAATCCTAACGTGGCAAACAGCAACACCCCGTACGGGATAAACAAGTTGTGCAGAGAAAAAGAAGTTAAATGTGCTCCGCGCAAAAACGGCAAACCCCACCCAAGTAAACAAAAGATAAAGAGCACTAAACAAGAAACTAACACAAATTCATAACGCAGTAGCACTTGTAAACTAAAATAGCAAAGCCCAGCACAAAGAACATAAAACACAAACGACCACAGGTACGGGTGCAAGCCAAGCAAAGAATAAAGCAAATCACCAGCACCGAGGCTATAAGCTAAAAGCGCACCATAAATGTAGAGGAGCATTAAAAACACCATACACCGTTTACCTGTTGAGCCTAGATACTTCTGCGCTAAACCAGGCAATTGGTGGCTTTCTTTTGTGGACAAAACCACTTCAGCAAGGTACAGCTGACATAACAGCACAAGGCAAGCAACAACAACCAAAATGACAACGCCAGTAAAAAATCCTGCTTGCGCAAACACGTACGGAATACCTAAAACACCAGCACCTATGGTGACACCGATTAATAGTGCAACATTACGCCAAAAAGGAGATTCAAGCCACTGCATA
>CAYFPK010000034.1:0-8808 GCA_964344975.1 Candidatus Woesearchaeota archaeon | reverse complement strand
TTAAACTACCTCATCCTAGGAGAGGTTTTAAAAGAAGCAATAAAAGAAAAAATAATTGAAAAGAGTGATTTATACAAAACAGACAAAGAAGTTCTAAAAAAGTTAAAAGAGAGTAAAAACAAAAATATACAAAAGAAAATAAAAAGCCTAGAAGAAGGAATAGAATACAGAGAAAATAAAAAGGACCCTCAATATCATATTAAAAAAAAATTCAGGTATGTTGATCCAGAATATGTTGAGATAGACCAACTAAGACGTGTAAGTGAAAAAAACAAGGAGTTTAAAATAATTCTAGAAAAGCAAAGAGAAAGAAGTAAAGAAGGAATAAAAGTGGATATAGTATGAAAACGCACACCAAATACCTTACCATAAAAACAGAAAAGAGAAGAGAAATCATCAATATAACAAGAGAAGTAGAAAAAGCAATCCAAGAATCACAAATCCAAGAAGGCATAGCACTCATCAACTCCATGCACATAACATCCTCAGTGTTCATCAACGATGAAGAGCAAGGCCTCAAAGAAGACTTTTTAGAATGGCTCGAACAGCTCGCTCCAGTAAAAGATTACAGACATCATAGAACTGGCGAGGATAACGGTGACGCACATCTCAAACGAACCATTATGGGAAGAGAAGTAGTAGTAGCAATAACTAACAACAGACTAGATTTCGGCCCCTGGGAACAGATTTTCTACGGCGAATTTGATGGCAAAAGACATAAAAAGGTCTTAATTAAAATACTAGGTAAATAAAGGAGGTGAACTAATGGCAAAACACTCATTAGATCCAAAACGGCTTGGCTTAGCATGCGGTTTGCTGTGGTGCGCAGGCGTACTACTCATGGCAATAATTAGCATGCTCTTTGGTACAGGACCGCTAACATGGCAACTAATCAGCGAATGGTACATAGGCGCAGGACCAACACCATCGGGAGCACTTATTGGAACCATCTGGGCATTTTTTGACGGCGGTATCGGTGGATACTTATTAGCATGGTTATACAATAAGTTATAAATTTTTTATTTTTTTAAATTTACAAAGGAAAAAAAAGATGAAAATACTCGTATTGGGCACAGGCATGATGGCACACGGTGCCGTCCATGATTTAGTAAAACAAAAGCAAGTAACAACAGTAGGTATAGGTTCAAGAGATCCAAAAAAAGCAAAAAAGAAATTTGCAGCAAACAAAAAACTCAAATTCGAAAAAGTTGACGTAACAAAAGACGTCAGCAAAGTTCTAAAAAAATACGACGCAGTCATATCCTGCGTACCCTACAACTTCAACCTAAATTTAGCACAATGTGCAATCAAAGCAAAAACACATTTTATTGATTTAGGCGGCAACAATACTATCGTAAAAAAAGAACTCGCACTAAACAAACAGGCAAAAGAAGCAAACATTACCATTTTACCAGACTGTGGCCTAGCTCCAGGCTTAGTGAACTTAATTAGCGCAAAAGCACTCAAAGAACTTGGCGGCAAAGCAGACAGAATTGAGATTCGCGTAGGAGGTTTACCTCAAAAACCAAAGGGTGGCCTCAAGTATGAACAAGTATTCTCCATCCATGGACTAATAAACGAATACAAAGAAATGTCCGAGATAATTGAAAATCACAAAAAAAGACTTATAGAATCACTCACAGAGATTGAAAAATTAAAATTTCCCGGGTTTAGAGAGCTTGAAGCGTTTCACACGTCAGGTGGAGCATCTACACTGACAACAACCATGCAAAAGATGGTAAAAAACCTGAACTACAAAACAATAAGGTTCCCAGGCCACGCAGAAATGATGCAAACGTTCAAAGAGATGGGATACTTCGAAGAACCACTCAGAAAAGACTTTGAAAAATTGTTACACAAAACATTACCTAAAGGAGCAAAAGACCAAGTATTAGTGAAAGTAACAGCACAAAAAGGTAAAAAGAAAGTAACATATAGGATTCATGACAAAGCGCAAGGAAAGCTAACTGCCATGATGCGTTGCACGGCATTTCCAGCATCAATTATAGCACAGATGGCAGCACAAGGAAAACTCAAGCCTGGCGCACACGCGCAAGAAAAGATAGTACCATTAGATGAATTCTTCAAAGAATTAAAGAAAAGAAACATAGAGCTCAAAAGATCAACAAAATAGAGCATTTCTAAATTGTAAGCTCTTTACAGATCTAACAAATGATAATGTTTTCTTTAGCAAAGAACTTAAAAGGGATATCAGGGTCAAATTCTTTATATTTATGATCAATATCGAGCCACACAGCCCTCTTACCTTTCGGTGAAGTAACATAATGAACAATATGATGAGGGGGAGGAAAAGAAAGAACTGTTGCAGAACCACCTTCAGAAACATCTTCAAATAATAAAGCAACATCAAGACCAAATTCAATACCAATACAAAAAGAGACGACATCTTTTCCATCTTCTGACAACCATTCTGCATTCCGGGCATATGCTTCTAAATTTCTACGTGCAGAGAATCTATTAACTTCCACAGAATCAGATATTGGCATAGCTTTTCTCATAGCAACATGAACCCCTGATGGAAGTGTACCAACACGATAGATAGTTGCACTTAAGTGTGCAATAATATAAGGAGTTTCTAACCTTTTATCAAAACAAGCAAGAAGATCAGAATCTTCAATTTCTTTTTTTATTTTTCGAGAATAAGTAAGATACATAGTCCTAAGAGAAGAGCAAAAAGTTTAAAAGAATAACGAAAAAGAGCTATATGAAGAAGTAAAAAAGGAACTCACAAAGATCCTTTTACCATTAAGCAGCCCACGCATAATCCTTTAAAACACCGTCACGCTCTTTAGTGGGACAAAACGCAGAAGCATATCCTAACTGTTTAACAGCAGCCCACAAAAACATTTCTCGCTCAGCTCGGTTAGGAACCTTATAATGACGACCGTCAAAGCCATATTCCACAACAACCCGATCACAAAAAGCTTGATGTAACAAAACCATCCGTTGTGATAAAAAAGCAAACGGCGAATGGGTAAACGCAGTTGTATCAGCAGACTCTTTAACCATACGCTCAGCCACATGCAAATAGGCAGCAACATCATGCGCATCAAAAACAACTTCAGAAGAGGGAGAACCATAATGTACGCCCTGGTAAGTCGAATCAACACACGTATGTGAACTAACCAACCTACGAGCAACTTGCGCAGGATCCTCACAATCACCAAGAGGAACATGATGCAAAGCCAAATGGTGTGGCCGTGAAGTTGAACGTGAAGGAACACGCACAGAAAACTCTCCTCCTTGCCTTTCTACCTTATCAGTATCGATGTAAGCAACAACAGATGCAAGAGAATTGCCATAATCTCCATAAATCCCTTCAGCATAACAGTACAACTGCTGCCCCTCCAAAATCTCAGTTAACGAGACAACACGCGACCGAGCATCAGAAGAAAGTGTAGAAAATTTATAGCCACGAAAGCCATGACCACCTAGACGATCAAACGCAAAGGCAAACTCAGAGCCCAAACTCGGCGCATCGGTTTGAGTACGAGTGCGCGTGACACCAACGGTAGGGCCGTGTTTCATAAACCCACGCGCACCCGTGCCCCGGGAAACTCGGTGACGAACTCCAGGACCAGAAAAAGCAGATTCATCAACAATAATTCGCTCATCATGTTGCTCTAATAACAAGACTAAATCATCTAACCGCGACGTCGCATACATAACCCCTTTTGCTGCAACTGATGCAGAGCGACTAAAAAAATCCTTTTTTGCATAGTGTAACTGTACCATACAAAACAAGGGGAAAGCAAAGTATAAGAAAAAGTGTGGGGAAAAACATCACCACAGGATTTGCAAAAAAACAAGCAAAAAGCATATAAAGAATCAAAGATGAAGAAAACCATGGAAACAGTAACTATTTCAAAAAAAGAGTACGAGGAGCTCAAAAAAAAGGCAAACAGAGACTTAGAGCTTTTCGAACAACTAATTCGCGGCTTAGAAGATGTAAAAGAAGGAAGAGTCAAAAGGGTTTTTTAAGGATCTAACCTATCTCTTATATCTTTATTATATTTTTTAAAAAGACTTCGAATAAGAGAGATAATCTCTTGTTGATTCTTTTTGTCACTAAAACCAATTAAATAAACAACAAGAAAATCGTCATAAATAAGGTAGTAAAGACGAAATTTACCAAATTTTTTCTCACGGAACCAAGAAACACGCAAAGGTTTACCAACATAAGGGTTCATTCTCAATTGTTTTTCAAATCGCAAAATTTGTTGTCGTAAAAATGGAGGAAATTTAGAATATTGCTTTTCAAACATTTCAGTTCGATAGAGTTTATACATAAACCCATAAAAGAAAACAACTTAATAACAACAAACAAGGAGATTTCGCAAAAACAAACAGAATTTTAATAATTTTATAGACCACAGGATTTACAAAAAAACAAGCAAAAAGCATATAAAGAATCAAAGATCAAGTAAATTATGGAAACAGTAACTATTTCAAAAAGAGAATTCGAGCAAATGAAAAAAGAAATAGCCACATTACGCAATACAGAGCTCTATAAAAGAATTTTAGAAATGCAAGAGAATCTTGCAAAAGGCAAAAAATATACTCGAAAAGACGCAGGAATTTAAGACGTTTTTTAAGAGCTTGTATCGTATCTCGTTGCTTTTTAGGACTTTTCTTCATTTCAAACTGCAAAAGAAGAATTTCTTTAGAAGAAGGGTTATGCAAATAATAAAGGCGAAGAGGGGGACGTTTTCGTTTAACCTCATAAAGTCCAAGACGGGAATCTAGCAATTTACCGTAGGAGGGGCCCAAAGATTCTAAAGAAGCAAAGATAGTTTGTAAAGGGTCTAAGATATCTTTTTGTTTGCTCAATTTTCGCAATTGTTTTAACAAAACAGAATCAAAAACAAGCGTATAGGGCATACACTAACAAAAGAAAACAACTTAATAACAACAAACAAGGAAATTTAGAAAAAACAAACAGAAAGCTAAGAATTTTACACGGGATACAGGTTTATAGCAATATCAGAGAACACGGGAACAATTTCATGAGAAGAAATAACAGAGCAGCGCTCTCGTAAATCAATTAAGAATTCTTGTAAAGCTTCATTACTATCTATACGAAGGTTAACCATTAAAGACCAAGAACCAAACAAACGGGTAACTTGACTAACACAAGAAACCTTACGTAAATACGCAAGCAACTTTTTTTCTTCAACCAAAGAATAGGTCCCGTAAGAAAAAAGGACCATGAAAGGTAAAGGATTTTCTTGACGCAAAAACAAACGGTAGCCCAAAATAACTTTTTTTTCTTCAAGCGCCTTGATACGATTTAGGACTGTTTTATAAGAAACACCTATTCTAGACCCTATCTCAACTGAAGACAAACGACAATTATTTTTTAACTGGGACAAGATTTGCTCATCAACAGTATCAATAGACATGAAGTCATCATTATACCCATACTGTAAAAACGAATCATTAGTGCTCAGGTACTTGTGTCGACAAAGCACATAATCAACAACATAGCCACAAGAGTAATCTGCAATAAGTCCCGGAAATTTCGCATTAAAGCTATCAATAAAAGTATCAAAAGCAGAAAAATCTTTGACACAAACAGAAAGCATTAAATCGAACTTACCACCTATGCGCGCAGCCCAATAGACCCCCTTCTTCTTGGCAAGATAGGCAAAAATTTTTTCGGGCGTGTATTCTTTTTTCCGATGAAAAGTAAAAAACACACGATAGGCCTCAAGACCAAGCGCTTTTAGGTTAATAATGGTACCAAACTGAGTAATAACACCTTGTTCGACAAAGCGTTTAAGGCGATAATCAGCAACTTGCTGTGAACAACGACAAGCTTTAGCCAGCTTACTAGTTGAGATACGCGGGTTGCTATCAAGTTCCTTGAGCAATTTAGCGTCTAGCTTATCCATGTGACAAAAAAGGCATAGTTCTATTTAAATATTTCTATTTTACAAAAAAGAGAGGATAAAAGTTTAACTAAAAGAAAGATCAGACAATTACAAGAAAGCAGGAGAAACCCACACAAAAAAATGCAATATGAATATGACTCTGTAAAAGGCGAATTAGTCGGTAACAAACCCACCCTACATTCTGCAAGAATATACATTGCAGGAAATAATTTTTTGCTACACAGAGAAGGAAATATTCAAAATATCATCCATCCCCCTGAATTTGAGATTATAGTCGATGCACACAAATTTTATGATCAGATTGAAAGAGTCTTCCCTGATACAAAACCACAGGGACCCTCATACAACCCGTTATGCGGCAAACCAGGAGGTGTCAAGCTTACAAGAAGATGTGAAGCAGAAGAAGCAGAAAAAATACTACAAGACATTCACAGGTTCCCATTTGATTCTAAGCCCAGTTTGACCTGGTTTGGAGGTGCCAGCGACCCACCACTCAAAGATTTCACCGCCACATACAAGGAGTTTACCCTCCAATATTCCAGAAAAGGTTTGAGAATAAATCGTCAAGATCAAACCATTAAAGGTGACAAAGAAGACGTCTACAAATGGCTAAGCCCAGGAACGAGTCAACAAGTCGAAGAATTCTTTGCATTCATTAAGCAAGATCCAGATCGTGCATTAGAAAAATTGCTTAGGGGGCAAAGTTGAGAAAATACTATTTTACAAAAAAGAGAGGATAAAAGTTTAACTAAAGGAAACAATATTGTTCCTTATTCCAAGGAGGAGAAGCAGAATGAGTAAACAGACAACAGAATTAGCAACATTAGAAGAAGTACTAGACGCCATCACCGGTTTTATTTTACCAGATGAAGCAATAAGGGCATATGTGACACTTAGATCTGTAACGCACAGAGAACACCCAGAAGAAAGAACAACGTACATCAAAGTTTGGTACTCAACAGACCTCAGACCAATAGAAAACATAACATGGAACCAGGAATGGCAAGGCAGAACAGAAGACTACAGGTGGAAAGAAGAGGGTCAAACACCACAGCGAAACAAAGAAGTTAGAGAGGAACTCGACCGCTGTAAGAGAATAGAATGGATCCATGGAGGCCATTCGGATAATGCAGAATTTAGCGCCATCAACAGAAATTACAGATTCGTTAGAGGTAAGACAAAATGAAAACAAAAATACTAACAGCAATAGTCGCTGCAAGCCTAGCAACAGCAGCACAAGCAGCAGACATAAGAACAGTTGAGCAAGACGAAACAACGTACAAAGAAGTAATACAAGACAAACAGACAGGAGTAATCATAAAATACACGCTCAAAAAAGATAAAGACAAAGACGGCCAGTTTGAACAACAAGGAACGTTCGAATTCTACAGAACAGGAGAGCAAAGCTTAGCAGAAGTTTCAATTAGACTCACAGTAGATGAAACACAAGTTGAAAGAACAGTACGCAAAATGTGGGATGAGCAAGGCAAACTAACAGCAGCAACATGTAGTCAAAAAGATTTAACGACAAAAATCGTTGAACCAATAGACAATAAAACGTGCAAAGAATACTTACAAACAGTAAAATACAGAAAACAAAAAAAGCAGATCAGCGCAGAGGACCTAAGATGGTAAAGATACTAACAAAAGAAGATTTTGCACAGTGGAAAGAACTCTCAAGAGATATAACAGACAAATTAACTAGCGCAGGAACATCTTTAGACCAAAGTAACAACATAGAAAATCACCACTTTCGCGCATGGAGGTTTATACAAAAAAACGGATACACCCCGGACGACATTTTAGGGTATGTAATACTAGAACAAACAGAAGTAAAAACAATTGCAGAAACAATAGAAGACCCAATACAAAGAGAACTCATAAAAAAGTGTACAGCTGTAGCATACTACCTCAAACCAGGCCGAGAACAGAATTAGATGACAAAAATATACAGAACAAGAGAAAAAGAAGAGTTTGAGATAGATCAACTTGATTCGCAAGAACAAGCCCATCTTGAATGGTTATTACAGGCGTATCAAGAAGCAACATCATGGATAGCATTCCAACAAAGAACAGCTCCCAGAACAATAGAGTTAGGCAAAGAAAAAAACAATGGTAACTTCAAAGATTACCCGTTATTCAAAATCCAAATAGACCTCTTAGCGAACGTAGGTATAAGAGAGGAAGAATTCCAAAAAAAAGAACTCTCAGACATGCTCACTTATCGAGAAGCGTCACTTTGACGTTCTAGCTCTAACTTCTTAGCAATAGCCTGCGAATGTTGATCCATTTTATAAGCAAGAAGAATCTCGTTAGCAAGACAAGACGATAAAGACTTTTTATTTTTAAAACACTTAGAGGCAGCACCTTGTGTCATTTGACGAAGAGCAATATCGATACGTCGCTGCGGCGCACACTCAACAGCTTGCGGGTAACGCGCACCACCATACTCAATGGTAGTAATTTCTTCACGCGGACACGCATTCTCAAGCGCCTTAACAAAAACAGCTACAGGGTTTTCAGATGTTTCCTTCTCAATGCGCTCAAACGCATCTAAAACAGCACGCGTAGCAAGCAAACGTTTACCAGTATTATGCCCGGAACTGCGCAAATGCTTCTTACCTTTATGCCCAGTAACCATAATTTTAGAGATTAAACGCTCAACAATGTGATATTTGCTTTTATAGAACCGTTCAGACGCATGCCGACCAAAACCAACAGGCACAGAGACTGAATCAAGGCAGATATACGGGCGAACGCCAGGATCTGCGACAGCTATGGCTGAACAATCCCACCGTCCAAAAAGCTTCAAGGTAGTCATTAAAATCGAGCAACTAAAAACGCTATTTAAATATACCGGTGACCAGCCACAACCAGTGTAGCTTGTATTCTC
>CAYFPK010000033.1:0-9374 GCA_964344975.1 Candidatus Woesearchaeota archaeon | reverse complement strand
TTATTTTTTCTTTTATTGCTTCTTTTAAAACCTCTCCTAGGATGAGGTAGTTTAAACATCCTCTTGTTGATGTCCAATTTTCTTCTTGACATTTTGCGTACGCCTTTGCAAAAGCTTCTGCAGCTTCTTTTTCTTTGAAAATGATCTTTTTTTCTTTAACTTTAAGATCTTTTATGCATTTTTCTACATTTTTTTGATCTGCCCAAGATTTCATTTCTCGAAAAGTGTAATCTAATCTATCTGCGCAGAGGTCCGGTGCCTGTCTCTCAAGAAGTGTGTGCTTTTTGTAATCTGTTATCTCTTCGACGTTAAGATTATACTTTTGTAATATTGAAGGTATTTCTGAATCTTCAATAAACGCTTTGTGGATCTTATCTGCGTAGTCTTCTTTTAATGGATCTCCAAGAAACCAATCTGTTACGTGTGAAAAAACTGTATGTGAAACGTCATGTAATAATCCAGCAACTTGTTCTGTTAAACTTGCTCCTAATTTTCTGAGAAGTAACATTACTCCCACGGAGTGTTCGTATCTTGAGAATGTTGGCTTTACCGTCCATTTTTCATGATGCCCATGTTGATTTATCTCTTTGAGTCTCTGTACGGGCTTTGAGTTGATAAGTTCTACAAGTACTGGCTCTGTGATCTTGAATTTTCCATAGATTTTGTCCTCTATGAGCAGCATATATTTTTCTTTTTCTTTTCTTTAATAAACTTTATTAATTCTCTTTAAATCTCGTTTCTATGGCTGGAAAACCTACTGGAACTGCACGGCAAGCTGCTCGGCGGCGACGTGCTCGTCTTTTTGGTCTTCGACAAGATCTTTCTGACCGTGTCGTTGCTGCGGTTTATTCTTTTAGATCGCGGCGAGCTGAGTGTTTAAGTACTGGCCACCGTGCGCCATATCTGCGTGGGCCTACAAGTGCTGATCCAAGTAAAGTTTACCTTGGCTGTAGCTATTGTCGCAGTGGTGGTGTGGTTCTAACAGAGGATTATCTGCGTTTAGCTAGTTAGCGGTACTTTTTGAAGAACTCTTCTCTTGTCATCTTGATTTCATCGAGAATTCCTTTTAGAAGCCCTCTTTTTATATCTTTTTTGTTGTGTATTGGTACAACTGTTGTTCTTCCATCTGGGTGACGGTAGAATCTGTGGCTTCCTCTTTGTCTAATTTCTTTAAAACCTTCTTTTTCTAAAAATTTGCACAATTCTTTTGCTGAGAGTAAAGGTAACTTCAACCTTACACCTCTATTTCTTGGACACCAACAAATTTAATTTGTTCCTCTAAAATATTCTGTTTTTCTTCTGACTCTACTTCAAGACAGAGCTCTATTGCTTCTTTTATGTTCTCCATTAATTCGTCTAAGGTTTCTCCTTGACTTAGACATCCTTGTAGCTCAGCAACCTTTCCTACATAGCCGCCATCTTCATCTTCCTGTATAAGTACGTGAAACTTTCTTTTCATCGTCTTAGAGTTTTTTTGATTCTTTATTAATTTTTCGTTTAGCTAGTTAGTTGTTGCCAATTCTCTTTGTAATATCTAAATTTTTGTTTAAATTCTTCTTTAGGTGTTTCTTCTATCTTTAATGCTTGGAGTTTTTCTCTGAGTTCTTGTAAACTTTGTTCTTTGTTGTGCTCTTCACACATTTTTTCTAATTCTAAAATGTAGCCGTATCCTTTCGTGTGGTCGACACAGACGGTTACACCTTGCCAGGAAAATTGATGACGTTTTCTAAACCATTTTATTTCTGTTTTATACCCTAATGTTTGAAACAGTTGGTTGAGTTTGTTAAAGTCGTTTATCGGTGTTTTTATTTCAATTTCTTCACGAGCATCGTCATGGAGCTCTCCTTTTTTTAACCATACCTTCGCAAAGTTTTGGTTTTTTTGAATTCGTAAATCTTGCTCGCCGTCAAAGTAGTGTGTTTCTTGCTCGTCTTCTTTTTGTAGCTCACCATACTCTGTGAAAAAGGTGATTAGCTCTTCATACTTTTCTTTGCTGATGAAACTTCTTAGTTCAACTTCGATGTTCATACTTTTCTTTTTGTTAAAGAATTAATAAAGTTACCGTAGCCGAATAACTTCTAAGTTTTTAGGAGCTACCGTTTCAATTCTGTTTTGTTGGTAAATTGTGCTTGCTAGTTCAATACAACGGGACTGCTCACCGTGGATTGCGATAACTTTTCTTGGTTTTGGTCTTAAATTCTTTACCCAGCCTGTTAGCTGTTTAAAGTTTGAGTGACCAGAAAATCCGTGGATGGTGTGGATGCTCATGTTGACATACACAATGTTTTGTTTGGTGCCTTCTTTAAAAATAATCTCTTTTTCGCCGTTTTGCAGGCGTCTACCTAACGACCCTTCGCCTTGATAAGATGTTTGAATTAACATGTTCTTTTTGCTTTCTGCAAAATGTTTAAAATATTCAACCGACGCTCCGCCTGTCATCATCCCAGATGTTGCCATGACAATGTAGGGCCCCGGGCCGTCGATGATTTGTTTCATTTCTTTTTGGCTGGTGACGTGTTTGAAAATAGGGTTCAAGAATGGGTTTTCTCCTTTGAGAAAAATGCTTTTTTGTACTTTTGGATTGAAAAATTCTGGATAGGCGGTGTGAATTGCTGTCACATCCCATAAAATGCCTTGCATGTACACTGGCACCTCTGGCATTTTCTTTTCTCGTACTAACTTTTCAATGATTAGTTGGATCTCTTGTGCTCTTCCTACGCCTAGGACTGGTAACAATACTTTACCGCCTTGATTGACTGTGTCTGAGATGAGTTTTGCCATCTCTTCTTCACACTCGTATCTACTTTTTTGTTGCTGCTTTTTTGTTCCGTAGGTTGATTCCATCATGGCTGTTTCTAGTCGTGGGAATTTTGTTGCTGCTGCTGCTAGTAAATTTGAATTTTCGTAATTGAAATCGCCGGTGTATATAAAATTGTGATAGCCGTTGCCTACATTTAAATGACATAATGAGCTGCCTAAGGTATGGCCTGCGTTGTAAAACGTTAAACGCATATCTGCTGCGATGTCTGTTACTTCTTCATAACTTAAACAGACTGTGTGTTTAACCATTTCTTTTACATCAGCTGTTGTATACAAAGGTGCTTTGCCTTCTTTGTTTGAGATGTTAATGTAATCTAGTGCTAGGAGTGCTGCAACATCACGTGTGGGTGCTGTGCAATAGACTGGGCCTCTAAAGCCCATCTTGAATAAGTAGGGAATTGTTCCGCAGTGGTCAAGGTGTGCGTGGGAGAGTACCACCGCGGTTAGGTCTTGAAAGTTAAACTCTGGTGCGTTTAAGAAGGGAAATGCGTATTTTGGCGGGGCTGCGACGTTGATACCACAGTCGAGCATGATTTGTGATTCTGGAGTTTGTAAAATGAAGCTGGATCGTCCCACTTCACGTGCTGCACCTAGACAACTCAGTCGTACCCATTGTTCCTTTTTATCTCGGGACCAGTCTTTGTAAATTGCTTCACCAACTTTGTGCAAGAATTTTCTTCTATATTCAGAATATTCGTATAACACATTTCTAATGTTTTCAATTAACGGCGATCTTATTGATGGTGTTCGTTTTACTAACGGTACCCAGTATGTTTTTGCTTTAATTTCTTTTAATACTTCAGCACCCTTACCAATCGCTGCGCCCGGGTTTTCAGCTTCAATAATGACACGGGACCTTTGCTCATCAAAAAGAATATTGTCGACTTTAGCATCCTCTGGTAAAATGTCTTTAATAATTTTTTTTGCTTCTTGTGGTTTAACGGTTAATTTTGGGTCTGGTCTGATTTCTACTCTTTTTTTAACGTCATTGACCATTTTGCGAATGATCTCTTTATTATTGAGTGCAAAGTCTTGATTTTTTGTGTATAAAACAATATTTGCTCCTTCAAAACAGGCATCGGTAATGTCTGACTTTTGTGGTACGTGGCTCAGTACTGTCTCTAATATTTTTGACATGGTTTTTTCTAGAAGCTTTACAGAGTAAGCTTTGCTTCGATCTTTTTTGTGGTGACGTGTTCTACGCCATCTTTTGTGATCTTGATGATATCTATTCCTTCACCTGATGCACTATCACGTGAAATTGCGGTGTTTATTGCTAAGAGTGCTAGTTTGATTCCGTCGGCAACGCTACAGTCTTTTTTGTAGTTTGCTTCAAGTGTTCCTAATGCGAGCATGCTTCCACTTCCTGATGCGATGAATGTTTCAACACTGCTGATGGATCCGTCCGGATAAATATCAAATAAATGAAATCCGCTTACGTCCTTTCCGCCGAATAAAAAGTGTGCAACGCCTGGGAACATGCGTCTAATGCTTGAGTATGCGTAATGTGCTAAAAGGTTTGCTGCTTCTTTTACTTTTGGTTCTTTATTTCTTCGTAATGAATCTAATTTAATTTGTGCTCTGATGAGTTTTACTAACATTTGAATGTCTGAAACGGTTCCGGCAAAAGTTACTGCCATGTTGTCTGTAATTGATTCCACTTTGGTGACATTTTTGTCAGCGATAAAGTGGCCTGCAGTTGCTCGTTTGTCTGCTGCTAGGATTATGCCATCTTTGCAGAGAATTCCTACCGTCGTTGTTCCTGTTTTTAAACCGTTTTCCATACTATGTACCTGAGAATTAGGTTAGTTGGTTGTGATTGCCTTTGCTTTATATATGTTGTGGTTTTTGGGGCGTGTTCTACTTCTTGCTACCTATTTCTTCTTTTTTGATTTCAACAAGTAACTCTACTTTTGCAAGTCGTTTGTTCGCGGGGATGGCGTTTGCTCTTCTATAGAATGCATCTTCTACTGCTGCTCCTTCTGGATAGAGAACTGTTCGTCTATATCCTTCCCATTGTGGATCTAACGTGGCTGAAGAGGGTGGTCGCGTTATTTTGACATGATTAAAAAACGTTGAAAGCCAATATTCTTTATACTTTGCAAATGAGTCTGCTGTGAAGAAAAGAGGTGTAATTTCTTTTTTTGTTATTCTAAATGGCTCAGGCACTTTAAATGTTTCTTCTGTGTAAGAAGATTCGATGTACCCTGTATCTTTGAGTCTTCCTCCGGATCTCCATATGTTGCATGCTTGTGCTGCTTCTTTTACTATTTCTCCCATTCTTTTATGGATTGGCACTGTGCCATTGAAGTCTTTAAGCTTGACATTAAAGACTGCTCTTCCTTTAGGTGCAAGCATGCGTTCAATGATTTCGTAAAATGTATCGTCAAAGTAATGGTAACCGTTAACGCAGATGATAAAAGGAAAATTGCCGTCTTCTTTAAGAGAAAGATCACTGGCGTTTTTATTGAGAACTATTACTTTGTCAGGGAGATGTTCTTTTGCTTCTTCTATTCTTCTTGGATTGAGCTCAACAGCTGTTATTTCATCTGTTCTTTGGAGAAGGTATTTTGTTGCTATTCCTGTTCCACAGCAGAGTTCAAGTGTTTTCTCACCTTTAGGTATCTTGGCAAATGCTACAAGCTTTTCAATGGATTCTTCATATTTTTCTCTTCCACCAAACATACCGAAAACAAGGTGGTTATAGTTCATAAAAATGGGAATTCTGTGCTTTTTTTAACTCTTTTTGTACTCGTATCACTGATTAATTGGAAGGACTTGGTTCTTTTGCGTAGCTTGTTGCCCTATCGTAGCTTTCCCAAAACATCCTGAGTTGTTCTTGTGAAAGACTAGGTTCATCGCCTGGAGGGGCTGTGTGCACTTTAGCCTCTAGGCCTTTCACCTTTGCAACTAACTCTTGTATTGATGTTGCTTCTATATTTGTGTCAAAGACAACGTATTTACCGTTAGCTCTTTCTACCCAGAGATTTTCTATGCCGTACATTTTTGTTTGTAAGCCTCCGCGGGGATTTGAACCCCGGACCTGCTGATTGCTTGATTTTTCCTATACAAGTCAGCTGCTCTACCACTAAGCCACGGAGGCGTTCGTGTTTGAGCATCCCATTTGTCTTTAAAAATCTTTAGGCTCGCTTGAAAGCGCGAATTTTACAAGATCTTACTGGATGGATCTTTTTGAGTTGTCTTGCAATGTCTTTTTGCATCTTTTCTGTAAGCATGTCTTGAGTGAATTTTTTGAATGTTTCTTTTTTAATTTGCTCTGTGAATAAGTCTTGCGCTTGCTTTCTTATTGCTGTTTTTGTCATTTTGCTTGCATCGGCTCTGATGAGGATCATTGGTTTTAATCTGAATTTTACGCCGTCTGAGGAAGTTACTTCAAATGAGTCTAGTACTCGGCCTTTCATTTTTCGTGTGAGGCGTTTGATGTGTGCTTGCAAGATGCTGTATTCGAAGACTTCTGTGTGGGCTTTGTTATCTTTGATTTCTTTGACTCTAAATTTCATCTGCGCGTTTTGTTTTCTTGGGTCTCTTGTGAGTGACATTAAGTTACAGGTGATTATTTTATCTTTTAGCTGTTGTGGCTCTTCAGCTAGGCTTTCGCCAATTTGCATGTTGTTAAAGAGTTTAGGGCCTAAAATGGGGTACCAGCGTTTCTTGATTTTCTTTCTTTTTTCTTTTGGTTTTTTAACTGGCTCTCTATGTTTTTTGACCTTTTTTTCTTTCTTTTTCTTGTTTGCCATCTGTCTTTTCGGATTCTGGGTTGTTTAATAAGCTTTTTGGTAAGATTTTTATATCTCTTTTTGTTGCTGCCTTTATGGATTCTACTAGGGCTCGTTTTATTGCTGCTTCTGGTGACCCTTGGCCTTGGAAGGTGGATGGAAAAATCTCTTCTTATGAAGTTCCTTGTCTTTCGAAAGCGGTGATGTACAGGCTGCCTGTGGATGCCTCTTTATCCCCTTATATCTGTCCTTTGGATGGGACATACTTTGCTTATTGGTCTCGTAGAGAAGGTGTTGAATATTTTTGTATGAGTTGTGATTTTGTGTTTGGTCAAAATGCCTTTAGTTCCGTGGAGATAACTGATGACCTTATTCGTGAACGTGTTCAGGATTGGCTTGTGCGACAAAGGAAAGGGCGACATACCCTTGCTGAAGCGCGTAAGCTTGAAAAACTTTTATCTGTTGCTCGTGAGCGTGGATTTTCTATCTAGCTCATTTTCTCTTCAATTATGAGGTTTTGGAGCTTCTCTGTGCAGTTTTTCTGGAATGTTTTTTCTTGCTCTTGGCTTAATATATACGTGTCTTCTTTTTGAGTTATGTCAATGTTTGCTAATAATTGCTCTACAATGGACTTTTCTCCTTTGTATGAAATTATCGTCTTTGCATCCAAGGTTGTATTTGCAATAATGACCGTTTTTTTACCCTCTAAAAATTGCAATAACTTTTTTATGTGTCTTGCTTTTTTGTGCTCTGTTGTAAGGATGGTTACTTTGTCGTTTTGATGTTGTACGTAGTTTTTGTAATTTTTTAGTACTTCAATAATTTCTTTTTGATCTTTTTGAAATAAATGGTCAATTTGAATCTTACTTCTGTTATTTCCTAACAGCATACTGATTGCTAAACCTGGTTGATCGTTTTCTAAAGCTGTTTTTATTCTTGCTTTTTGATCATTAATTTCTGTTGTTGTTTTTGTTATTTCTTTGCCTGTTATTTTTTCAATTTCTTGGAGTAACTGGATTCGTTCTGAATGGGTTAAATCTAAGTATGAGCGTAATTTTGTTTGTTCTTTTAGAGGTATTTGTAACTTTTTACACAAACTTATTGCTGCTTCTTCGTTTCCTGAGATTCCTGAAATATATGGTTGCGTTGTGTATGTTAATGCTTTGTGCAAGGCTAGAGCTTTTATTTCGAAAATGTCTGCTATCTGTTGGGTTTCTTCTTGACTTACAGGAGCTTGGATATCTTGAAGTGTAACATACACTTTATCTTTTGTCGGTTGTGTTGTTAGACTAAATTGTTTGTTTTCTTTTTGTAATTCTTTAATTATTTCTGCTGCTATCTCTAATTCTTGTGGTTGTGCGTATATCTCTATAAACTCTTTTTTTTGCTTGAGTTGTTCAACACACTCTTGCACTGTTTTCATTATGAAAAAAGGGTTATCCTACTAGGAGCTTTGCCTGCTCTTTTGAGTATTTCCAATCTTGTGGAAGTACGCCGCTTTTCTTGTAGTATTTTACGAGTCTTCTGATCTTTGATTCAGTTAATTGTAAACCTCGTCTTGCAGGTTTGTCTTTGTGATTTTCTTCTAAATGTTTTATTATCATGATTTCTTTTTTGATTAATGCTGTGAGGTTTTCTGGCAACTCTGGTAGTACTTTTTGTTCTTGTTGAATCTTTGCAATGGTTTTTTGCATGACTTTTTTTGTGCTAGGAATGCCGTAGCTGTCTCTTAATATTAAACCAATTTTGCTTTGGCTGTTACCTGCTTTAGTTAACTTTACAATTATTTTTTCAATTTCTTTTGGTTTTAATGTTGCAGATGTTACTGTTTTATCTGTTGGTGTTCCAGAACCTGATTTTCCCTTATCACGGGAGTGCATTCGTGCCATGTTTTTTTCGATCTGAGCGAGTTTTACACCTGCTCATTCTTGTACATTTGGAGTTGTTTGGTGGTTTATAAATCTTATCGTTGTCTTGCTTGGAAGGTCTCTGTAACATAGTTTGCTATGAAAAAATCTAGGTCAGGTTGTTCTTTTGGTAGTTTGAGGGGCGGGTCCATGTCTTTGCCAAGAAAATTTATTCTTCGCACTGTTTGTACCAATTCGCTGAAGGCCTCTGATGGGCTTATTTCTGGCTCTGAGCCAACTTCTTCGCGGACGACTGCTGAGAAATATCTTGTTGCGTTTGTTGCGAACTCTACGTAGAGTTCTTGACCTTGCCCGCTTAACAATAATCTTTGCATATGCTTGTTGAGGTGAGAAAATTTATAAGGTTTTGTTAGGATTTCTTTTTAAAGATAGCTGTTGCGAGGTATCCTGCCCAATCGCCCACCACTTCTCTCATATTGATTGTTTCTGGGTCTAGGCTGTAAACTCCTCCGAAAGGGATTATCTCTGCTGTGTATGTTTTGAACAGGTATCTGTTGAGGATTTTTAGTTGAGAGATGAGAGCGTTATGTTTTATGCCTCTTACTTCGTCTAAATTTGTGGCTAGTTGTATATATCTTTCTTGATCTAGTCTGAATCTTGCTGTTTCAATTCTCTTTGCCATTCCTACTACGTGGCTGACGTAACCTGTAACTTTGTCAATGAGTTCTTTGAGCAGTTTTAACCCTACTTTGTCTTTGTGTTCTTCTAAGATTTCTTTTATTTGTTGATATCTATTGTATGCTTTTTGTTCTTGTTCTGTGAGCATACCTGTATTTTTGTTTTTTGCTTAATAAGTGTTGTTAAAAGAAAAGTAGCCCCGCCAGGATTTGAACCTGGGTCAACGGATCCAAAGTCCGCTATACTTGGCCGCTATACTACGGGGCTGTAT
>CAYFPK010000032.1:0-9531 GCA_964344975.1 Candidatus Woesearchaeota archaeon | reverse complement strand
AGTGTAGCAAGGTGGACCAGGGCTAAGAGGGCAACGTCTGCTTGTCTTTCTAACAATCTGCTTGTCAGCACTAAGTGTGCTGTGCTGCTAATAGGTAGCCACTCAGTTATACCTTGCACGAGGCCAATGAAGAGTGCGTAGATTAATTCTGACATGTGTTGTGTCTGCTGTAGCTGTTTATATGTCTTGTTGTGGAATATATAAAAAAAGTTGCCTCGTTATGAGGCATTTGTAGAAATTATTTATTTTTTACGTCTTTTTCTACGCTTAGCTTTACGTTTTGTAGCTTTGCGCTTTTTAGCTTTACGTTTAGTTTTACGCTTAGCTTTTTTGCGCTTTTTAGCTTTACGTTTGGTTTTACGCTTAGCTTTACGCTTTTTAGCTTTACGTTTTGTAGCTTTACGTTTGGTTTTACGCTTAGCTTTCTTACGCTTAGCTTTACGTTTTGTAGCTTTACGCTTAGTAGCTTTGCGTTTGGTTCTACGTTTTGCCTTACGCTTTTTTGCTTTTCGCTTTGCAGCCATAATTTTTTACCACCTTTTTCTTTTTTGTATGCATGAGCACGACTCTATTTTTGGAAACAGTGTATTTAAAACTTTCTAAAATGACTTTTTTTGCCTTTACTTGCGTTTGAAAAGTTTTTCTAACTCTATAAGTGTCGTTTTTATGAATACGGGTCGTCCATGTGGACATGTATAAGGGATATTGCAACGGTCAAGTTCGCGTAAATACGTGGTCATTTCAGGAATGCTGACCGTATCTCCCGCCATTATTGATGACCTACACGATTTTCTTGTTAAAATTTCTTCCATAATCTCGTGCAACGCAGTAATTTTGTTTTCTTGTAGCGCTTCTGCAACATGAATGAGAATTTCTTTTGTTTGTATGCGGCCAAACACGCTTGGAACCGTTCGCACCACAAATTCGTTGGTGCCAAATGCTTCAACGGTGTACCCGACTGCTTTGAGTTGCTCTACACAATCGTTAATTATTTGTGTTTCTTGCGGAGAGGTTTGGATAATGTCTGGTTGGAGTAGGGTTTGTACTTGTAAATTGTCTGTGCACAACTCCTGCATGAATTTTTCATAATTTATTCGCTCTTGTACCACGTGTTGGTCTATAATAAGTAAACCTTGCTCGTATTCAGCCAAAAAAAATGTTTTGTGGATTTGGGCGAGTAAACGCATCCCCGGCAATTTTTCAAGGTGCACGTATCCCGGCTTAGTTGCTTGCTGGGCGTTGTCAAAGGCTGTTTGCACTTGCGTTGTTTGTAGTTGTTGCGGGGCTACTGCTCTTTGGAGCGTGACATTTTTTGCTATCTGTTGTTGTGTTGTTTGTGGTGTGAAGGTTACCTCTTTAATCAGGCTGTGTTGTTTTAATGTTTGCAATATTGCCTTTGTTACACTTTGTTTTACTTCTTGCTCTTGATCAATTTTTATCTCTTGTTTTGCTGGATGGACGTTTACATCAATTTTTTTTGGATCAACTTGTATATTGAGCACAGCAATAGGGTGTTTTCCTACAAAGAGTAAACTGTGGTACGCGTCGTAGACTGCATCGGTTATTGCTTTGCTTGTCACGTAACGTTTGTTTACAAAAAATGATTGTTGCTGCCGGTCACTTCGTACGCAAGTTGGTTTGCTGACGTAGCCATTTACCGTTATTAAGTCGTCAGTGTAATTGATTTCTAGCATGCGTTTTGCGGTTTCTGTTCCGTAGATGTTTGCTATGGTATTGATACGATCGTCTGTGGGTGTGGTTTGTACGAGTGTTGTGTGGTCTTGTATAAGTTTGAACCCTGTCTTGTGATATAGAAGTGCGTAACGTGTTACAATGTCAATAATCTTTTTGAGTTCTATTTTATCTGGTTTAAGAAATTTCATCCTTGCTGGCGTATTGAAGAAGAGATCTTTTACTTCAATGGATGTTCCTTTGTTTGCGCCGACGGTCCCTTGGAAGCGTAGTGACCCTCCTTCAACTTGGATTCTGTGTCCTTCTATTGCACCTTGTTGTTTTGAGCTGACGGTTAGATGAGCGACTGCGGCCATACTTGCGAGCGCTTCACCTCTAAAGCCTAATGTCGTAATTGCGAAAAGATCATCCGCATTATTTATTTTACTTGTTGCATGTTTTTGTATGCAGGCAACTACATCTTGCGGCACCATGCCTTCGCCGTCATCAGTTACTTTAATGAGGTGTCTTCCTGCGTCTTTAATTTCTATAGTTATTTGTGTTGCTTGGGCGTCAATTGCGTTTTCAAGCAACTCTTTGACAATGCTTGCTGGCCTTTCAATAACTTCTCCTGCGGCTATTTTGCTCACTATTGCTTCATTGAGAATGTTAATTCGTTTCATAGATTTCCTCTTTGTCTTGTACAAATAAAGTTTTTTGTTGTATATTTTTCTCGCCTTCTATTTTTGACTTCATACTATCTTGCTCGTTGAGCTTGTCTTGGATCTCTTCGGCGCGAAGAATAACTTGTTCGGGGAGCCCCGCGAGTCTGCCTACGTGAATCCCGTAACTTTTGTCTGTGCCTCCTTTGACGAGTTTTCGCAAGAAAATGAAGTCATCCTGTGTTTCTTTGACTAACACGTTATAATTTTTTATGAACTCGAACTCTGACTCTAATTTATTGAGCACGTGGTAGTGTGTTGCAAACAGTGTTTTTGCTTTTATTTTGTTGTAAATATGTTCTGCAACGCTCCATGCAATAGCAATACCGTCAAATGTTGATGTGCCTCTACCAATTTCATCTAGGATTATTAAGCTTCTATTCGTTGCGTTATGCAAAATGTTTGCGGTCTCGTTCATTTCTACCATGAACGTTGATTGACCTTTTGTTAAATCATCTTGCGCACCAACACGGGTAAAAATTCGATCAACAATACCAATAGTTGCACTTTGTGCCGCTACAAAGCTACCAATCTGTGCTAGTAGTACATTGAGGGCTACTTGACGCATGATGGTACTCTTACCGGCCATGTTGGGCCCTGTAATAATCATCATTTCAGAATCGTTAAGCTCAATATCGTTTGCAATAAAATTTTCTTCAATCATTTCAATCACAGGATGTCGCGCGTTTTCAATGACGATTTTTTTTTCGTTGTTTACTGTGGGACGATGATAGTTGTTTTCTTGGGCAACTTGTGCAAAGGAACAAAGTACGTCAATACCTGCAATGTTGCTTGCTATGAGTTGAATGATTTTTGTCTTCTTTGCAATTTCTTGCAATAAACTTTGAAAAATTTCATATTCAATTTCTTTTATTTTCTCTTGTGCGGTCAGCACCTGTTCCTCGTACTCTTTAAGCTCGGGAGTAATGTACCTCTCAGCTTTTGCCGTTGTTTGTTTACGGATGTATTCTTTTGGCACCAAGTGAGTATTTGATTGTGGCACTTCAAGAAAATATCCAAAGATACGGTTAAAACCGATCTTAAGGTTTTTTATATTTGTTTTTTCTTTTTCTCGCTGTTCAATTTCAAGCAAGAACTCTTTTCCCCTATCTTTTATTTCATACAACCGTTGGAGCTCTTCATTGTATGACGGTTTAATTATTCCGCCATCTCTTATAGAGACAGGTGGATCTTGTACTAAGGCTTTTTCAAGAAGTTCTACAATGGATTCTTGCAGGGGAAAATCCAACAGTTCTTTTAGAAGGGCACACTCTTCAATGTTTCTTTGCTGTGCTTGCAAAAGAGGCAACTGTTGTAGGGATGTTTTAATAGCAAGCAAGTCTTTGGGGTTTGCGTTACCATAGTTTACTCGGGAGATCAACCGTTCAAGATCTTGAATTTTTTTAATTATAGCGCTTATTTCTTTTCTGAGAATCGTATCCTTTTTGAGTCTTTCTGTTGCATCAAGCCTCTTATTTATTTTCTCTACACTCAACAACGGTTCTTTGACACATTTTTTGAGTAACCTTGCGCCCATAGCTGTTTTTGTCTTATCTAGAACGTGTAGTAGAGATCCAGTTTTGTTTTTGAGATTTCTTTGTTCGATGAGCTCTAAATTTCTCATGGTTGCCGGATCAAGCACCATCACATCTTTTGTTTGCTGTTTTTTTATTGCCTGAATGTGAGAAAGTTCTTTGAATTGTGTTGCTTGCAGGTAATGCAGCAAGGCACCTGCTGCACAGATCGTTAATTTATCTTCCTGGATACCGTAGCCTTCCAAGTTAAGCACCTTGAATTGTTTTTTTAACATTTCATACGCTAAATCATACCTGAAATGTCGGTCGTCTTGCGTTTCGATGTGCGTTCTTTTTTGTACAATCTCACAAAACTCTTTGTTTACTCCTAACGATGTTGGTATAATACATTCCGAAGGAGCGTATTTGATTAAGTTATTGTCAAGCTCACTCACCTTTTGACTGCACACAATGAACTCGCCTGTTGATAAATCACAGAGTGCTGCTGCGTATTTCTCGCCATGTACGTTTACTGCCATGATATAGTTGTTGCTTGTTGCATCTAACATAGAATTATCAATAAGTGTACCAGGTGTGACTATGCGTACTACGTCACGTTTTACAATACCTTTTGCAAATTTTGGATTTTCAATTTGTTCACAAATGGCAACCTTAAACCCTTTTTTGACTAGCCTTGCTAGGTAACTATCTAGTGCATGGTACGGGATACCTGCCAAAGGCGCTTTTTTTTCTCCTTTACCTCGGCTGGTTAGCGTGATTTCTAATTCTCTTGCTGCGGTTTTTGCATCGTCATAAAATGTCTCGTAGAAATCACCCATACGAAAGAGAAGTAAGCAGCCAGGATACCGTTGTTTTACCTGCATGTATTGACGCATGGCTGGCGTGAGATGGGAGAAATCTTGCATAGCTTTTGTTTCTTAGCGAAGCATATAATTATTTCGCAACCAGACTATTCAGGTCCTACCCAATTGCCGTCTGTATCGTACATCCACTGCCGATTAAAACAGAAAGGGGAACGTTCGGCGTCTGGGTCTTCATGCGTTTCTTGATAACAACTCTCATAGAGTATATTTATTCTTTGTTGGCCATCTTCATCTGTTCTTGCTACATCCAGCATTGTTTGGATGTAGTTATCCTTTGTTTGAATAGTTGCAGGATTATACTCTGAATTGTCTGGAAACTCGTCACGTAAATCTTGCACAATCTCCTGATATCCTTGCGATGCCCTTACCCTTTGTTGGGCTAGACGAAACGATTCAGTTTGGCTTACCCACGCAAGTGTTGCTAGCTTAGCTACCGGACCAAAATTTTCTGGATCACTATAGCTTTCTTCATGTACGTTTGTTTGGCCACGATAATTGTGACTAGCAAAGGTCCTTTCGAGTAAAAATTGCTCTGCAATTATACGTTGCTCACCTTCAAGTAAATCATATATCGTAAAGGAGAACTGTGCTGCACACATTGTTTCAGTAACTTCTTTAGTTTCACTATCCTGCCTGGTAAGACTAGAACAGAGGCCGTGCGCGAAATTGTCAATGGTTGTGCCAATGTCGTCAACGCCAGATGTGTTTTCTTCACTACATCTAATAAAAAAAATGCGTGTTGCACCTTCTCTTTGCATTTTATATCCGTGTTCAATGTCCTCAACTTCATCTTCATTTACTAAGACGTAGATATCATTGGGTAGTACAGCTAGCCCCATTTGGTTGCTTGCCTCGCTGATAATATCTTTTATTGTCTCTGTTAGTTTCTTGTAGTTCCTGTGACTTGGTGCTAAACTCAGTGTAGAACAAAATGTTTCACCTTCAGGCAATTCAATGTCATCTTTTCTAAATTTTATTAATCGTTCAAGGTTTGCAGGATCATTAATTTCTCCATCGGGCTGAATACATACAGGGATCGCCCTTTGCGTGTTTGTAACACCCTCTTGATTAAGTATATCAATTGCTTGCGGCGTTAGTTGTGCACCTTCGCAAGGTTCTATTTCTTGTGCAGGATTCAGACAACCAACAAGTGTAGCGTTAGCAAGTGCTAGGCATTTTTGTAAATAGTTCATAGAGCTATTTGTTGCTTTTAGATTGCTAGTTTAAAAATGTTCTTATTTGTACATTACAGTACTAAAAAAGTTCACTGCGTCTAATTTGTAGAATACGTAGACGAATACGAAAAGTAATGCAAGTAATGCACAAACTAATGCAATTTTCACGTAAAAGTTTCTTCTTTGCCAGACCACTTGTCGTTTTGCTACGTGCAAATTTTTCATTTGTAGCTCTTCAGACCAGGAAATACGGTAACGTTCACCGTCGTTGTCTACTTTGAACTTTTTGTTACCTTCTTCGATGTAGTGCATCGCTTTTGCCATGCAAATTGGCATAAAATTCGCTATTTAAGTATTGTTATGAGGGTATTTGTATACTGGGGTATATATGTTATTTGTCCTTGCCAATAAATGCTTGAAGTTGTTGTAGAGCTTGTTGGGTTGTTTGGGTTTGTGCTTGATACTCCTTTCTGTTCACCGTTTCTACATTCTCTAATTCTTTGAGTTCATCAAGCGCATGTTGCAATTTTGCGCTTGCTTGAGAAACTTGGCCCTCATGAAGCCTTTCAACAGCGGCTTGTGTCGCTACGTAAAAATTGCCGAAGTGAGCTAACGCTTTATGTTTAGGTGAAATGTTGCCTCGCACGTTTGCTTTTTTTGCTAAAAATTCTACCTTTTTTATGGATTGTTGGCTGTAAATTTCAGCGAGCGCGTTTTGCAGTGAATCTGAATTTTTTTGTAACTCTTCAATTAGTGGGAGGGTTTTTTCGTGTAATTGTATGGGGTTTTCTTTGACAGATGCTTTGAGCGTGGGGGTTTGTTGCGGTGCGGGGATCTCTTTTTCTTTGATAGGTTTTTCTTCCACCTGAACTTTACTTTGCGGTTCAGGGATTGGATGAGATTTGGATATGGCCTTTTTTGAGAAAAATTGAAATGGAGGCATACCTCTTCAGTCTATCTTTTTGTATATAAATCTTTTTTAGAAATGCTTATATTTGACCGATTTTTTGGTTTACTTATGATAACTTTGTATGAATTTTCGACCTGCCCCTTCTGTCACCGGGTTCGAGCAACCTTAGATGCATTACACATACCCTTTCGTGCTGTAGAAGTTGATCGTGACAACAAACCTGACGTTGTTAAACAGACCGGTGGGACTGTTCCTGTTATTGATGATGATGGTGTTGTAGTTGCTGACTCCGCGAAGATTATCTTGTATTTACAACAAAAATATGGCACCAAACAATAATTTTTTGCAAACGTATTTAAACAGGTAATTTCAAAGATGCCCTCATCACTATTTGTAATTTGAAAAAAGGGGGTGATTGTATGGCAACCAAGCGAAAAAAAGCAAAGAAAAAAACAGCTAAAAAGGCAACTAAACGTAAGGCTACTAAGAAAAAAGTAGCCAAAAAGAAAGCTGCTAAGAAAAAAAGAGCGACCAAGCGAAAGGCTACTAAGAAAAAAGCTACACGTAGAGCTCGAAAATAGATCATTTATTATACTTTTTTTATTTTTATTTTTAGATGGAATGGCCATTACTCCAAGGACATTTGCTTTGTGACTTAGAGCCCTCTTTACGATGGGGATATATCTCTGGTGCAAACGATGCACAAATGTTAGAGGCGACAGCGTACCTTGATTCGCAAGGATACCACCTTCTCTCAAGTATGTTGCCCCGACCAAGCGCAGCTGTACGTAACAGTGAAGGACATATTCCAGAGATCTATCAAGAAGCAATTGCTAAAAGTAACGTTTTTGTGCATTTTTTTTCACCTACCATGCAATCGACGAGTTTTGCTTACCGTGAATTTTTTTGCGCGTTGCGTTTACAAAAAACATTTAGGAAGCCGGGGTTAATCTATGCTGTGGGCAAAGGCCATATTGCTCTTGAAGGGTATGATTCTGTAAGAGTACAACGTTGTGCAGATTTGGCGCACTTGATTGGTCAACACGAATTCTTTGGGGCAGGGCCTACAGCAGCGAAAGATCTTTGGTGATCTTGTCTATTTTTTCGTCTTGATGCGGGCCTATTGCGCTGCATGTAATTGTAGGTACTTTGAAAAAGGTTTTTGCTCCATCTCTAATTGTTGCTGTTGTGAGTCCTTGTAATTTTGCTTTTGCGATTAATTTGAATAATTCTGTTTTGCTTTCTACCTTTACTGCGACTTTTTTTGCTCCTTGTTGTTGCCAAGCGTTTACTTTCTCTTTTTTTGATTTAAGCGTTGCTGCAACTGCTGCGTGTGCTGCTTGCGCTACGAGTTTACCTTTAGGCATCTTGAGATCTGTACGAATAAGTATAACTTGTTTCATGAAACCTTGTAGGACACAAGACTTTTAAAGGATTTCTCTTGGTCGGTTATTGCGCCCCGGTAGCTCAGCCTGGTTAGAGCGCCAGTCTCATATGCATGAGAGTTGAGTCCCTTTTTGGGACTGTGATATATGCTAAGAAAGCTGGAGGTCGCGTGTTCGAATCACGCCCGGGGCACCAATTCTTTATTTCTTTTTGAATTTTTTAAATATTTTTGGTGTGGACATAACCAAAATTACTAGTACAATTGCAATAACAATTTTTCTTAGATCGCCAAAGGAGTTCCCTAAGTATGCAAAGGCAAATGCGCCAGGGATGTTTGTCAGCAAGGTTGCCAGCACAAAATCTTTTGCTTTAACTTTGGTCAGCCCTGCCGCGTAACTAATGGGCATGTATGGTAAAAATAATAATCGCATCGTTGCGATGGACGCAAACCCGTTACTACTAATTTTTTCGTCTACTTTTTCGACTTTACCTTTGAGTAATTTTTCAACTGTTTGTCTGCCAAAATAGCGTGCAATGTAGAATGCAAACGTGGCGGCAATGGTTGCACCAATCACCGCGTACACCACACCAAAAAATGTGCCAAAAACAAGGCCACCGAGGATGGTTACGACTGTTGCTGGAAAGAAAATGAGAGTGAGTACGATATAGAGTAAAATGTATATGAGTGGTGCTGCTGTGCCAAATTGTTCAATAAAAGTGCGTAGGGCGGTTGGAGTTAAGTACATTTTTAGAGGGGTGAAGAAGTAGAGCAAGATTAGCGAGAGGACTATACCTACTAGCAGAGGAATTTTCTTGTTCATTGGGTGTACTTGCCAAGAACAACCTTTATATGTTTTTTTGTCTTCACTACTGCATGAAAACAAGCACCCTTTTAGCCCCTGTTGTTGCTGCACCTTTAGTTTTACTTGCGCCTGATGCTGAAGCTAGAAAATTACCGTTCAAGCCTGCTAAATATCGTTATGTACTTACTGCTCCTGAAGAGCCAGTTCCTGAAGAAGAAGAAGAAGAAGAAGAAGAAGAAGTATTACCAGTCATTCCTGAAGAAGAACCGCGCGTCCCACTACTTGCCTATCCTGACGCGGACCATTTTTTTACCGGTCGCGTGTGTGCTGAATCCTTTACCCAACCAGGAGATGCCTTACGGGGGATTGGAGTTGGCCTTGGTTATACCGGCCTTTTACATAACGTAGGAACCTCTGTCACCTTAAATGGACATGCGTTACAAAATAATATGCAAGAAGCTCGTTA
>CAYFPK010000031.1:0-10016 GCA_964344975.1 Candidatus Woesearchaeota archaeon | reverse complement strand
CTCAACATTTACCGTTAACACTAAGCGTAGCAAATTTAGAAAAAATAATAATTTATCATACAGCAATTGATAGCACAAAACTCTTTGAAGCTATACTCATTAGCGCAGCATTACTGTATCTCACACACAGACAAGTAAAGAAAAAAATTAAAAACTAAAACTCAGAAATAGACTTCTGGCCAAAGCAGGCATCATAAAAGTCACACTGACCGCTGGACCATTTACATAACGGACCAGTTTTTTTAGGATAATCAGCCATATCAGAACTCACCGTGCTTGCATGCATAGACTCACACGCAACTTTCGCATGCATGATTAACGAATCATCGACTGCAAAATCTCGTAAACCATGCCGTAAAAAAAACACACCGACACGGTCAGGTCGCACACCATGCTCTTCTTCATACATCATCGCATACAACCCAAGCTGTAAACGGTACTCATCACTGAGATGATCACGTCGCGACGTTTTATAATCAACAATAGAGACAACCCCGTTATGTGACATGATAGCATCTATAAACCCGCGAACTTTAAATGCATCACTTGCATATTTTTTTTCGACAACAGGCGTTAAGGCCAAAAACGCATCAGCAAAAGATTGAGGAGACATTTCTTTGGACAATTCACCTAAAAACCACTGTAAAAAGTTATTGAGCATAGACAAACTTTCCGTGTAAAACAAAACAACTTCATCTTTGCTTAACTGTAACTCTTGAAATTTGGGCACAGCTGCACCCCAGTGGGTGTGTAGTGAAGTTAGCAAACGTACAGAAAGTTGCTCAGGATAGGACTCTTCAGAAAGACCAGCAAGACCTAAATTAAAAAAATCTTCAAGAACTGAATGCACGACATTCCCACGAACAGTATGAATGGAACCCTTACGGGGCAAGCCAGCAATGTAGCTATAATAGTACTTGCGTGGACATTGCCTATAGGTGTTGATACTTGACGGTGACTCAACGCGACGAAATGCTGTTATGCCTGCGGTCTGCGTAGCTGACTCCACTCTTCATCACCCTCTTCAAATTGTTCAACATCTTGACTCTCACTAAAAAATCTCAGCATAAGCTCACGTATGCGAGACACCTCTTTTTTGCTCATACCCAAAGAATTAAAAGAGAATTTATAAAGGTTGTGCAAGAAATTTCGCAAAAACGTTAGATTTAAAAAAGAAAACAAAAGTCAAAAAAAGATGTACAAAGAGAGTGATTTACAACCAGATGCAGTCATGATGCTCACAAATGCAAGAATAGTAGAAGCAACATGCAAATACAAAGGCAGAACCATCCATTATCAAGCAACAGCAGGCATTATCGAAATACTAGGTGAAGGCAACAACGGCACAATCAGACCCCTGCAAGAAACCGATGAAGTCCTCGAAAAACGCCTCAGAAATTTGACAGGGCTCGAAGAGATTACCTACACAAGACTTATAAATTAAGACAAAATCCGCATTACTATGATTATACCGATGCGCTGCTTTTCTTGCGGAAAACCTATCGCTCACTTGTGGGAAGAATACGACAAGCGCACCAAAACTGGCGAAAAACGTGACAAAGTCATGGACGAGTTGGGTCTAGAGCGGTACTGTTGCCGCGCACAGATGATGGGCCACATTGAATTGGTAGACACCATTGCTAAATTCAAAAAAGCGTAAATCTTCCACCCAGAATTTCTGAATAGTAATTTTAGGATCTAGAGATATATAAAAGCTTCGGAGGACCCTTTCTATGATTCTTCTTTGATTTTTCGTCTAACAGCTTCAATAACAAACTGAGCACGAGAAGTATATCCTAATTTGCTCTTTTTCACCACTTTATCCACTTGCTCAACAAGATCGGTGGGAATAGCCACATTTGTATACTTTTTCCGCATACAGTACAGATACAGCAAGCTTTATATACCTTTTTTCATGTACAGGTACTGTACAATGGTGGGAGAGAGAAAGCACGGATTAGGGGTTGCTAGTCTCGTCTTAGGAATATTAAGCATAATATCCTTCTACATTATTATTACAGGAATAGTATTTGGAACTGTAGGTATAGTCCTCGCAGCAAGACAGCTAAAGCAGGATCCCACTGGAGCTGCTAAGGCGGGGCTAACTACAAGCATAATAGGCCTTTCTCTTTCAGTTCTCCTTATAGTGTTTGCTTTTATGGCGGAGTATATGTAAATGACTAAAAAGATTTTACTTGGATTAATTATGATTTCACTGCTTATAATGACTGGCTGCTCTATTGAACAACTTAGCGAGGTTAGTGATGAGGATCTCGAACGGGTCGCCGGTACGTTAGCAGAAAAGGCAATTGTTTGTAATGAGCCCTACATGCGATATGCTTCTGGATGTTGCCTTGATAAAAATAAGGACAACATTTGCGACAATGAGGTAATAATAGAGGATTCAGCAGAAACAAGCAGAGAGTACCTGTTGGAAGAAGAAGTCTCTTTATCACTAGAAGAAATAACAAAATATTCCACTGGTGTTGTTGGAGCAAAAGGAAACTTCGTATCATATAGGCTTCTCAAAGACGAACACACAATAATGCTCTCAGAACTCTGTGAAGATCCAGAATGTAAATATACTCTGCTAGTGAACAATATGGAACTTGAGCTTCATCCCTATGGAGGAATTACAGGAAATTATCTAATGTACTACTGTGATAAGCATAATTGCATTGAAGACTTCTTCGGTAGCAAGATTACAGCAACACTTAGAATAATAAAAGAAGGAACTATTATCGATGATACGAGAACAATAGAATTGAAAAAAGGTAACGAGCCAGAAGAAAGCATCATGCCCGTACCAACTCCATTCCCTGTAGGTATCTATTAGATAAAAGTAAATGTTAATTAAAATCCTTCTCGTACTTATTTTTTTTTGGATTCTTATTGACATTCCAATGATTCTCTACGTGCTTCATTGCATTTTCAATAAAAGGATTAAAAAACAAGAAGATGCAAGATATTTTGTTTCCATCCTTGTTCCTTGTTACAATGAAGAAAAACACATTGAAGAATGTATAGCATCAATTCTGAGACAATCATACACAAACTATGAGCTTATCACCATAAACGATGGATCTACTGATCGATCACTTAACAAGATGAAGCAAGCTATCAAAGGAGCAAAGAAAGGAAAAATTATCAATCTCAAAAAGAATCTGGGAAAGGCAGCAGCCCTAAACAAAGGACTCAGACGGGCAAAAGGAGAAGTTATTATGATTGTTGATGCAGACTCAATCATTGAGAAAAACGGTCTAAAAAACATTCTCTGCTACTT
Organism: Candidatus Woesearchaeota archaeon; assembly: GCA_964344975.1. GTDB lineage: Archaea > Nanobdellota > Nanobdellia > SCGC-AAA011-G17 > GW2011-AR18 > CAYFPK01. Next base: position 6,733 of record CAYFPK010000031.1, on the reverse strand, counting down.
TAGAGAGGACGTGGGTGTTGTTAGCGGCAACATTAGGGCAAGAAAGAAGAAGAATGATATTATTAACGACTTTCAAGAGATAGAATATGCTCTTTCACAAGAAGTATTTAGGTTTGTTCAGGGGGTGAGCGGAAACTGCATAGTTGTACCTGGAACCTTCTGCGCATACAAAAGAGAACATCTCAAGAAAATCGAGGAGGGGACACTTTCTGAAGATTTTGATACATCTTCAAAGCTGCTTTCAAAGGGACTAAAGGCAGTTTATGCTGAAGACGCTGTTGCGTATACAGCCATACCACAGAACATGGTTGATGTAATTTGTCAAAGGTTACGCTGGCAGCAAGGTGGTTTTGAAGTTCTAGCAAAGCATCTCTTTAATTTTCCAAGATCATCTACAAAATTCTGGTATATTTGGTTCGTCTTTTCTGTTCTTCAAGGCAGTTTATTAAGAGTTTTCATAATAACACTATTGCCACTTTATATCCTGTATTCAAGACCAAGTCTATTAATAATTTTTATCCACATGCTCTATACAAGTCTTTTATACCTTATTCTTTTAGGGGCACATAACCGCAAGTATGAACAAAATAAAGTTAGGGGTGTGTTTAGGCTGCTACCTTTTATGACGATTTACTATTATTCGATATTTGCATTTTCAACATACCTTGGTTTACTCAGTGCTATAAAGGGGAATAAAAATTGGTTAAAAGTAAAAAGATAAAAACAATAAATTATGGGCTCGTGTATTGTCTGGTAACAGCATCACTTATTCTGGCCCTTGTTCTATTAAATGTTTATATCTTCAAAATACTCTTATCGCCAAGTCTTTGGACACTTAGTCTCATTTATATCTTTTTTATTATTGTCCCTTCAAAAATTAAGTATAAGATCATCATGTTTATACCGCTGATCCCCATAAACATTTTTTCAGAAAGCAACCTCTTCATCATGATTATCGGTTTTTTAATGTATTCCATGTATTGCTGTTTAGTTCTTTTGTTTGCTTTGAAACAAAGAAGAGGGCTCTCCTCCGAACATGCCAGTGGTTGTACCCCAGACTTACTGAAATGGACAAAGGTTTCAGGCCGCTCTAGGCCTTAATACCATCAAAAGAACCATATGAGAAGAAAGTACATAGACAGATTTGAAGCCATGTACTAAGTCTAAGAGGGGTAACAATGCTAAAAAACGAATTATGATTTAGGGTTGGCGAAACCTTTTAATCTTTTAAACCTTTATTTCTCAACGATAATAATACCTTCTGCCATTCGGGTTCGATATCTTTGATTGTATGACTAGAGTGTGTTTTTGTTGAAAAAGATATAAAGCCATCATCTTCTTGCTCAAGATCTTCTTCTTGGACGACCTCAACTGGTGTCAATTCACTAATCCTTGATGGATTAATCACTATCTCGCTCTCGTTTCTTGCTTGCGTAAACATATAGATATCTTCTTTTGCAATCTTGCCCTGAAGTATAATGCCTTTCTGATCATCATTTGTGCAAGCAAATCTTCTAGCAACATCTATGTCGAGTGTCCAACAAACCCCTTCCACTAATCCAAAGCCAACACTTATCCCTCTAAATACATACAAGGTGTTGGGTAAACTTTTAAGATATGCTAACTCCTCTGAGGTCATGAGTAATTGTTTATCTGCACGCTCAAACAGAGTGCAGATAGTTGCCACCCCTAGCTGCCCTGTGGGGTCTTGACTCTTGAACCAAGTATCCCTCAAACAAGTTGCATACTCTGGAGGTGTAAGTTTATCTACCATTGACATATTGTAATGACCAATCCTATAAAAAAACGCCCCTCTTTTTACCAGCGTTTCTTTATATAGAAATGGGCGGTTTTTTAGACCCCCCTTTTTTCTTGTAGTATCCAGCACGGTTACGGGGCTTTTTATCTTTGCCCCGCTTGCCGATAGGTTTGCCTTTTTTTCTTGCTCTGGCTAAACCTGCCTTGGTTCTTTCACTTATCTTTTCACGTTCTATCTTGGCCACCGTAGCAACCACAGCTAACACCACGTCTTTAAACTGTCCGACAGACTTGAAGTATGGTTCTTGATAACTTTCCCAATCTATGCCACAATTTTCTAATTCCTTTAATTTCTGTAACGTGTATAACGTACCAGCCCTGCTAAACCTGCTCAAGTCCCAAAACAAAACTAAATCAAACAGTTTCTTATGTGCATCTGTAAACATGGCATCATACGCTGGTCTACTTGTTTCTTTGCCGCTAATGATATCTACGTATTCGTTATGGATATGATACCCAGACTTTATAGCGTATGCCCGTAACTGTAGGAGCTGGTTGTCTGCTTCTTGTTTGTCGGTGGATACACGACAATATATTGCAATAGTGTTCTTATTCTTAGCAATCATCCGTTTTGCCTTCCTTTATTCCCTCTTTATATATTAAATATAATAAGGGGAAAAAGCTATCTTTATTTCTCCAAAAAAACCCGAAAAAGTTTTAAAGTGTAAAGACTTGGAATCTGTTAACAGATTCCAAGGATTTACATTGCGCAATAATCTAATCATACCCTTGCTGTCTGTATTCCATGTCTTATCCCCTATAATTTTATATACTATTTCAAACATTGGTAAAATCTCCACCAATGTTTGCCTTCTTTGTCAGGTGACTTCCTTATCCATTCTTTTTTTTAGCTTTTCAAGTTTTTTGGTAAAAAGGATTACATCAGAAGGTGTTACTTTTGCGGGATAAACCGTAAATGTATAAAACGGTTTACCTTGGGTACTAACACCAAACTCTACACTGCTAAACTTCCCTTCTGGACTTAATACATTCATTTCAGCCATCCTTTTTACTCCTTGCCTTTTTTTTCTTTTCTTTTTTCTCACGTTTTTTCCAAAAACGCAAAAACTTTTCTTTTCTTGTCATTGTTTTTCTCTCCTATTTTTAAACTCATATTCGTTGAGTAAATATAACGACCCTCGCTTCATACGTAAGCCGTGCATGAAGTTGGTTAAGGTGTTCAGATCTTGATAATTAAGACATGTCTCGGATTTTTCAAAATTTTTTACTAGGTTAGCAACAATCTTGTGGAGACAGTTACATTCGTGCACTGTTAGTTCTAGTCGAACGGTTGACCGCATCTTTCTGACTTTCATGATGGATCAACTCCACTCTTTTTGAGAATAGTTTTTTTATTTTGTTCCTTTAATTCTTTTACCTTCTTTTCGATGGTAGTAATACTAGTAATAGTAGTAGTGGGGTAATTTTTGTTTTCTTTTGTATAATACTTCTTAAAGATACATTTGTAGAGAGTACCACCATTACCTACATCTACCATCTTGGCGCCCTCATACTTCGGAATGAAGGCTAACCAAACACAACTAGTCTGAAAACCTTGTCGCGTAGCAATCCAAGACTTTTTTAGATACTTTAGATGTTTTTTGTGCGCTTGATCAGCCCCAACGCCATGAATTTTAGAAATGGCTTTCTTAAAATCTGCAATCGAGGTGGTACTTGAGGATTCGTCACGTGCCCCCTGAGCAAACAACCACTCCAAAGCTTGTTGATCCTTACCATCTGCACCTTGCCAACCCTCCCCATAATCAAGACGTGAATGAACTTTATCTTGAATGTAGTTGAGCTGCATAGAAAAAAATTCGAAAAAATCCAAGAAAGCAAGCTCAACAATTTTGGTGGTAATTTCTTCCTCACCTCGAGCGACAGCGAGCAAATAAGAAAGTTTCAAAAACCAATCTTGCAACGAAAAATCAACCATCTTTGTAAAGTTTCGTGCTTTCTCTCCAAGGGAGAGGCCATAGGCTACTGTCGCCTCATGAAGTTCACTGAAGCGTTCAAGAGCTTCAGGCGTAAACTCAAGAGTCCCGTTTTGATCCATAAGCTCTTTCATTAGACCAACATACTGAACCCAATCTTGTAAAGCATCATCGTAACCCTCCTTAGCTTTTAGACGTTGACGATAATCGTCTGTTCTGTCACGGTTAGTTAAGCCGCGTAGGTAAAGCACTAAGTCACGACGACAATCACCGTCTAGTACATATGATGGCTCCATTTGTTGTAATTGTGTAAAGCCACAGCAAGATGCGGTAGGGTGGTAACTAATCATCTCGCGATCAGTAAATTGGTGATCAACTGATTTCTTTTGGCAGAGGTTCGCACCGTACCGGTCTTTCGCCTGGCGCAAAAACTTGCGTGAAAGAATAAGAGAAGCTTCTTTACCTGTAAGAAGAAAATGCATCTCATCAAAGATAAGAACAGGTTGAGCAAGGTAACCATAATTTGGAATGTACTCATTTTTTTTATTGACTTTGCGACTGATAACTTTACCAAGAAGTTGCTCAGGGTGTAGCGAGACAGGAACGTGTACATCAAAACCACACGCTTTAAGAATAACAAGAATTAAGGTTTTCAAATTATTTTTACCGCTTCCACTGGCCAAAACAATTAACAGGTGAACGCGTAAATCAGTCGCAACATCTCCAATTAAAATTGTTTTTTCCTTTGAAAAACAGATTACGCCAATAAGAAAAAAATAAGTGCCTTTGAGAATAGGTACATACTCCTCACCTTGTAGTTTTGAAATTTGCCGAATTTGTCGAAAAAATGGCATGTGTTCTGTAGGGTACTTGAAATCAAACGCTGGTTCACGAGCAACGATATCATTTGCAGCAGGTGATGCATGTGGTATCTTAATCCAACCTCGCTGTCTGGCATAATCCAGAACTTGCAAAAACATAGGATCATCAACAGTGTCCGAACATGTAGATATCAATCCGCGTTCCAGCGCAATAATCTTGGTGACACTTAATCCACAATCGCAACCTGAACGGAAACAATGCGCAACATTCTTGGAAGTGTTTATTCTAAGGTTCTGCCCATTCTCAGACCCATGCCAAGGGTTAGAGCCATACAGCTCTCCGTTCGGCGCAGTCTTAAAGCCTGAAAGATCCATTACAATGGCAATAGGAATCTCTCTAATGCCTTGACCTTGCACCCGAGAGGCTCTTGGCTTGGAAGCCTTCTTTTTAGATTTTTTTTGCCAATAGGGCAAAACCAACTCTTGCAGCAGTTCAAAATTTAATGTTTGAATTTCGCTATTGTCAATTATTTTATAGAGTTTACCGCTTGGATGCATAGATGTAGGACCTACCGCTTGAGATCCAAATGAAAGCACTTCACCGAGACCTATCTCTTTACCCTTTTCGTCCCTGGAAACCTTACCGTCAATATCATAGAGTTTTAATACTAATTTTTCTTGAAGTTCTGGACAAAAGAAATACTTGTGAGATCCCCTGTTTGATTTGACAGTAAAAGTTTTAGGCAACTGTTTTTGACTTAGCTCAGAGGTAATGTGGTGATCAGCATCAAATACAATCAGACCACCGTGACCTGTCATAACGCCAAAGTTTTTGCCCTTGGCAATATGTTTCAGCAGTGTTGGATCATCAAAGGCGTAACCATTATTTTGCCACGCCATCTCAATCGGGCGTTTATCTTTTTCAGCAAGCAAGCAAAACCTAAAGTCCCTATGCTGCAACTGTTTAGGGATTGCGATCACTGACAACACCTCGGGCAAGCTCCTATATGTCGCGCAAATGTTATACCACAAATCGGACAAAAGACCGTGTTTTTCCCCGCAGCTTGTGGCAGTTGAAGTTTGCCAAAGAAACACGCCTTGCAAAGTGACTTGCATTGCGTCATGAACGTTGTATTTATCGCCAAAAGTTGAACGTTACACATGCGGCATCTGCGATTACTTATCATCCCCAATAGCCTCCAAAATTTTCCTTAGTACAGCAGAATTCGATTGGTTTGTCTGCTCTGCTAATTTAGAAATTTTTTGAAAATGTATTTTTTCCAAAAAAAACACGTATCTGTTTTTCCTACAAGGTATTCTAAGAGGGTGCACTTTATTTTTTAACTAGCAAAACAACTAAAGAGTTGGTTTGCTAGCCAAGCAGCCTCCTTGATTTAATGAAGTTGGGGGCGCCTTCTGGCGTCCCTTTTTTAGGTTAATTCCTTGCATACGTGAACGCAAAACTTGCCGCTGTTCTAGAGTGAAACGTTTTCGTTTGCGAATTTTAAAGAGTTTTTCGTAAGCTTCAAGATCGGTGTCCCGAAATATTATTGTGGCCTCATAATCTCCGTGTTGGTGTGTTTTATGCCATAAACCAGCCATCTGCAATTTCTTCAAAAAAAAGGCGAGTTTACGCTTGGAGTCTTTGTCGGAAAAATAATATAGTAACAACTTTTCCTCAAGATCAAAAACACAAATTTCACCGCCTAAACACTGGATTTCTTGAGCTCCATCTTCTGCCCGTTTAACTATGTATTTTTTAGCCCATTTTGAGAGATAAACATCGGCTGGATGACTCACTTTTTGCCCTCCTGAACATAGACTAAGGCACAACCCTTTATCCAGAGGATTCTGACCTGACCGCGAGATTCAAGGATCCTACAGACGTCACCAACAGTCACACGGTGCAAGTTTGTACGCTGAGCAATTGCAGAGAAAGAAAGTCCTTCTTCGCCTCTAATCGTTTGAAGAATCGCTTGTGTTGGCACGCTGGAGCTCCTCCAGTAACTGAATCCATTTTGGGATCAATTTGCTCTTGTTCTTTGTTGTCATATGAGGAAAAGGTTTAGGCAACGTATAAAAGTGATTTCTTACAACGGTGTAAGTAAGTGACGTCCTCCCCGCCCTAAAGGATCTCGCTTCGCTCGATTTGCTCCACTT
>CAYFPK010000030.1:0-10389 GCA_964344975.1 Candidatus Woesearchaeota archaeon | reverse complement strand
AACAAAAAAGCAGCAATAGAGTGGGAAACAATAGCAAAACTACTACTAGGCGCATTCATCTTAGTAATCATTATCATCTTCATTTTTGCCATACAAGGTAACTTAGAAGTATTGGTAATGAAACTTAAATCACTCTTGAGGTTTCGCTAATGGCACGCTTAGCACTTTCCACGATAGTCAAAGCAATCCTCACAGTATTAGTCATAGGCTCATTACTTTTTTTCACGTTAACATATTACCAGCCAGTACAAGAAACATTTCTCAACTTGCCATGTAAATGGTTAGATTTATGTGAAACAAAAGAACAAATGCAAGCAAACCAATACGCAAAAAATCCACAATCTTTTGATGACTTTACGCAAGGTTACGTTAACTGTAAACAAAGCACACAATCAGATTGTAGGTGTGATATAACAAAACCGTATTTACCTCCAAACACGTTTATAGAACTAAATAACCGCAATCAACATACCGTCATTACACTTTGCCAAGGTAGAGATGAATGTGAGCAAACGGTAAAGGAAATTGAGGTAAGAAACGACAACCTCAACATCCCACCAATATACACTGGGTTCTTTGAAACGCAAGGCATATACAGTATTAACAACAATAAGGTAGAATCTGGTAGGGGGTTTAGCCCAACAAACGTAGTGACGCTTAAAAAACACCGAAGCGACTTACAAGTCACAGCAACAACGACACAACTTGCACACAAGTTCAACTACCATAGTATTTACAAAAAAGATTTATCCAACACATATATCCTACCAAAATCTTCGGTGAACAACGTGGACGAAGTGTATGAAACTCTTCCCCTTTGCGAGGTCACAGAAGGTACAGGCACAGGTAAAAGATCTTTTGAAAATGTACAAAATGCAATTAAACAATGTATAGAGCATAAAATTGATCGAGATTATGTCTCACACATTACAGTAGTTGTTTTTGATACAGGTCAACTTGAAGCAAACGAAAGGGCAATAGCCACATTCACGTATAAATTACCAGAAGAAGCAAAAGGTTTCTGGCAAAAAAACGGGCCATACTTAGTTACTGTTAATGAGCAAGGTGTCATCGAAAGTAATACCCCGCTGGATTTACTCATGATCCCAGAAGTAATGCAGCAAGTTCAAGACATCGAAGAAGAGTTACAAACAAAATCAGCAACAGAAGGTCAACGTTACTTTGACCAATTCACAACACATGAACTTTCTCTTGAACCTTACTGGAGATATCAGTTTCAATCTGCAAAAGAAATAGAGGTCATAAAAGAAGAACTCTTCAACGATCCACATCACCGAACAGACGACCATCTCTCCATCAACGACCTTGAAGAACTACAAGAACCAATTGAGGTGGGCGTTTGTGCGGACGTTCCACTACAACTCACCGGCAATTTTAGAATAAGATATTTCAACAATGAATTTAGACTCTATGACGGGCAAAGACCTTTAGAAGAAAAAATGCTCTTTCCCATTCAACTACGGCGTGCAAACACAGCAAACGCACCGCTTGAACAAACACAAAGAATAAGTGAGTTTACCTTCACCCAAGACATACCACAAGTACAATTCATCAGATACAGCGACGGTTCAGTCGCAATCTACCCATATACGTTAGAAACGTATCTTGCAGCAGCACAACAAAGAGCGCAAGAAGCACTTAGTTGAACCGCTTTCTTAAAAATTAGGGTTTCATATTAGCCGTTAAAGCAAAAACTTTAAATAAGCACAAAAAGAAATACAGTAAGATGAAAAACAACAAAGGGCAGGGTTTGCCCATGAACACCATTATTATTGCAATTCTTGTACTAGTGGTGTTAGTAGTCATCATCGCGTTTTTTGTCGGAGGAACGTCCACGGTTGTTTCAAAGATTACCGGTATTTTTGGCGGTGCAACAGCAGGCGAAGATGTTAGCCTAGCAAGACAATTCTGTCAAAGCTACTGTGACAAGGCACAAGACACAGACCCAGCGTACCAATCAAACACGGCATACTGTACGAAATCTTTTAAGATAGACGGGCCAGATAATGATGAAGTGGCAGACAAGTTCACTGACGGCGAAAACGAAGGTAAATACCAACGCTTCTACTGTGATCAAAACAACCATAAATTTGACGAACTCGCAGGCGAAAACAATCTGATAGGTGTGGGCTGTGGCGGCGTACAATGTGTCTAAAAAAGCCCAGCAACTCTCGTTAAACACCGTGGTCATAGCAATCATTGTGATTGTAGTGCTAGCTATACTGGTCCTCATTTACACAAAATCTTCTGGTTCTCTCTTTGGCACCTTCGGTGAGCAGATTGCAGGGACCTTAGACATCGTCCAATAAGTTTAATAAGGCAAAAAAGAAAAATGTGATATGCATAAAAAAGGCGACACAAAGATTATTACAAAAGTCCTGCTAGGACTCATGCTCGGCATTTTCATCACCATCGTGCTGTTAGCACCCATAAAAATGTTCTATGACAAACTACAGCCAGAAAAAGACGACTGTGATAATAGAGCAGAGCTACAAAAAATTGCAGATAAACTCAAAAGCGCAACAGATCAAGAGCAAACAATTTCTTTTCACAACAACCCGTGTAACTTGGTTACCTTTTCTGGCACATATTTTCCAACAATTAATCCCGGTCAATCTTGGCAAGCAAAAGTAGGCCAAGGGTACAATTTGCTATGCTTATGTAAAATAGACGATAACACCTGCCAGGCAGCACGAAACATGTGTATCACTTTAGACAAACCCATCAACGAGCAACAATTTAGCACACAACACCTCAGTCAGACAGCATTCATCACCGTCGCACAGGATGAAGACAAATACATCTTACAGGATTATACAGAACCGCAAGCAGAAACAGTACCACTACTTGAGGAAACAGCATGAAAAAAGGAATTTCCACAATCTCAAACACACTAGCACATCTCCTCCTATTACTTTTTCTCTTTGCAGCACTCGTTGGCGTAAGTCAAAAAATTGCAGACAACAAAGGCTTTGAGATGCAAAAACAAGCAAGAGATGTAGCACTTACCATTACCGCGGCGTCAGCAGCGCCAGGAGAAATCTCCGTAATAAAACATCTCGGAACAAACCACAATGTCACCGTAAACCAAGAGGCATGTATAGTATCAGTTACTGATCCAGAAAACAAATTTCATCCCACTAGTTATGCATGTAGTAAAACAGATAATCTACAAATAATACAAGAAGGAAATAAGTTACGTATAGAAACATGAACAAAAAAGCAATAGTGGACATAACGGCAGGCTACATTGTGTGGCTACTCAGGTTACTCATAGCAACAGGTATCATCATTTTCATTTTTGCCGTTGCTGCAAAATATTTAAGCATCGACACAGAGGTTGGTCAAGGTGAGTTTGATGCAACAGCAAACAGTATTATATTCTGTCTAACAGAAACACCCGGTGTAATTGACACAAAAAAAATTGATGAAACAACATTAGGTAAATGTTTTTACAACCAAAATTTAGGGTACAAAGTAACACTAAGAGATCTAGAAAATAAAATTATTCAAGAGGCAGATTTACGCACGGTGCAACAACGTTTAGATGTGGGTGTGTGCCAAACAAAACCAGAAGTGGTCTGTGCAACGCATCACAACTACATCCTTTACGACGACAACCAACAAGGTTATCTAGACATTGAGGTGATTCAAGATGCAGAATAAAAAAGCAAACGTCTACACCACAGTGACCTCAGCACCAGCTGCCATGCTCCTGTTAACCCTCATTCTTATTTTCTACGGTATTTACTTCTTTGCATTAGGTGGTGCAGCAGCGCCAGAGCGCAGCTTGCAAGCCGACGGTTTCACCATGAGCCACGAGATGTACAGCCTTTTACAAACAACATCAGGACAACAAACCTACGCAGAGCACATTAGCGAAAGGTACCAGTTCCCCGACGAGCTCAAACCAATCATGCAAGAGATGCAACAAAAAAGCGAATACAAACATCTTTTCATACAAACCTGGCCAGAAAAAACGCCGTTGTTTTTATTAGATCCTATTGAAAACAAAAAAGCATACAAGGCACCGATTCGTGCAAGCGTACCGACAACAGATCCAAATGTCGCAATCAGAATAAGCCTCTGTGATAGGGGGACTGAATGTGAATAAAAAAGGTATGTTCCTACCATTGTTAGTGGTGGTAACGTTTGTCATTTTAGGCATTTTAGCATTTACCATAGAAAATAGTAACCGAAATAAAGAAATGCAAGAAAAACTTGGCACAGATGCAGAAAACTTGTTTACAATCTATGACGAAGCACTCCGCTTCGAATTATACATGCAACAAGCACAACCTTATGCAGAAGAATACACAGTAAGAAAACTTCACGAGTTTGGCGGTTATAGTACCCAAGCTGATTGTGAACTAAGATTCAAATCAATCGCAATAGATGAAACGTATTATTTACTCAACACGTGTCCTGAATTTAATCCACAACAAGCGTACACAGAACAAATGCAAGTAAGATTACAAAAATACGTAGATAACTATCACAGTGTATATCCTGATCCTCTACAAACTTGTAGGGGTCTTTCCAAATGGCAAGTAGGCGAATATAGGCCGGTAGCTGAACAACTCAACGAACTGTACAACAATGCAAAGGTAAGTGCAACACACCAAGAAGCAAACATCACCGTTGACTTACATCCTAAAGAATGCGGATACATACTCAACACAGACACCACCTACACACACCATTTCTCCTTAGAGCTAGGCCAACCAGATTTAAACAAATTCACCCAAACATTCAACCTGGCAAAAGAATGTACAACCTTGCAAGCTTGCCAAGTTTCCTTCACAGAACAAGGAGCAGAAGCAACAATAATTGACGACATCGTATTCATTAACCACAACGGTGTTAAATTGGCACTCGAAGAAGGAGAATTACCTAACAAAGCCCCAAGCACGCTGTTCCAGTAACAATCTTTATTAAGCAGCAGCACCAAAAATCAACATGATCCAGCATAGCTACGAACATCTAGTCAAAATTATCTGCGAGCAAAAAGAACTCGCCCACGCTGAAGTTGAGCAAAAAGTAGAAGAAAAGCTCAAAGAACTCCAAGGATTAATCTCAAAAGAAGGCGCAGCGCACATTGTCGCAAACGAGATGGGCATCCAGCTAGCTTTAGTAGGCGCCCAAAGTTACAAACTCAAAGAAGTCACCCCTGGCCTAAATCAAATAAATTTAGACTGTAAAGTCGTTGAAATCTACGAAGTACGCACGTTCCAACGTGGAGAAAAAACCTGTCGCGTAGCTTCCTTTGTCATCGCTGATGAAACTGATTCTCTACGTTTAGTCGTGTGGGATGAACCCATTATTGACCAACTCGCAGAGCTCAAAAAAAGCGATATCTTACGGGTCAGAAACGGATACGCAAGAGAAAACAACCGCGGATATAGAGAAATTCATTTAGGGAACAAAGCAAATGTGCTTATCAATCCAGAAGGGGTGAACATACAAGAGTTAGCAGAGCAGCAAAAACCAAAGTTAAAGGTTAAAAAAATTGCAGATGTGCAAAAAAATGATGTGATTCAAATTACCGGCTTCATCGTTGAAGCATTTGAACCACGGTTTTACACCGCATGTCCTGACTGTTTTAAAAAAGTCACTGCAACGCCGGAAGGTAACATGTGCACCCAACATGGGCAGGTGGAAGCACAACAAGTACCTATAGTCAACATTATCCTTGACGACGGTACAGCAAACATCCGTGCAGTCTGCTTTCGTCAAGTCGCAAAATTCTTACTGGACCAAGGCGAAGATATAAAAACCAGTACGCTGGGAAAACATATACTTGCAGCGGGCAAAGTGAACAAAAACGAAATGTTTGATCGTCTAGAATTCGTTATACACGCAATTGAAGAGCCAACACCGCAAGAGCTGCTTGCAATCACTGTTTCCGATGATGTTTAAAACCCACATGGCCATCTGCTTTTTAGCAGCTGTACTGTTTCTAGCACTCTTTCCACAACAGCACCCCATTCTGTTTGTCATTGTAGCGATGTTGGTGGGATCATTGCCGGACATTGACACACAAAACTCAAAGATAGGCCACACATTTCCTATAGTTGCATTTCTAGTAAATTTATTTTTAGGACACAGAGGGTTGACCCACTCGGTATTTGTACCCATTGGCGCATACTTTTTATTTCGTCACTTAGCTCTACCATGGATCGGTATTGCCTTTGTCGTAGGTTACTGTGCGCACATCGCAGCAGACGCATTAACTAAAGAAGGCATTAATTTATTACATCCAATAGCACAGTTTAGAATCTCAGGGTTTATGCGTACAGGCGGAATGACAGAATCATTTGTTTTTTTGGCAGTAATAATTTTAGATGTTATTGTTATGGTAAACCTGTTCTTATGACTGACCACGTAGCAATTATGAGCAAAAAGCCACCTTTTCTAAAGTGGATTTTGGATGGTTCAAAAAAAGTAGAATCAAGGTGGTACAAAACAAAAAGAACTCCCTATGGCAGAATTAAAGAAAATGATATAATCTATTTCAAAAACAGCGGAGAAAGAATAACAGTAAAAGCCACAGTAGAAAAAGTACTCTTCTTTGCTGATCTCACCCAAGAAAAAATTAAAAAAATAATCAAGGATTACGGTGACGATATCAAACTACAAAACAAGGACGCGACAACCTATACTGCAAAATATTGTATCCTTCTGTTTCTCAAAGACGTACAAGAAATTACACCATTCAAAATAGATAAAACTGGTTTTGGTAGCGGTGCGGCATGGTTAACCATGCAAAACATAAACACCATCAAAGAGAAAACACCGTCAACTTCCCACGTAAACGAGCAACAGCAGCTTGCGCCTTCTTAGTCAACTTCCCACTCACAAGCAAAATACCAGGCAAATTGCGTGACTGCGCTTCACTAAACGCAACAGCAACGTCCGTGTCAGAGATAGACGTTTTACTTTTCACTTTCACATAATAAGAAAGCTCTCCTAAAGCACTGGGTAAACTAACAACAAAATCAAGGTCCGAATTTTTACGTACAATGTCTGAAGAAACAACGCGAATATTTTTTGAAAAAAAGTAGTCTGTAACTTTTTTGTAGAGGGCACCACCTGAGGAAACTGGCGCTACTTGTTGTGCTAACGGTTGCTGCACAGGGGTCGGTGTAACGACAGGCTGCTCCACAACAGGTGTTTGTGCAACAACAGGTTCTGGTATCAGGGACTGAACTACCGGCTCTTTGACAACAACTTCTTCAACTTGTGCAACGACAACTTCTTCTTGCACGGGTTGCTCAACCACAGGTGGTTCCACAGCAACGTCTTTTTGTACAGGCTGCTCAACCACTGGTTCTTGCACAGGCGCAGCACCATTTTGCGCAAAATATTCCGAAGCAAGCGATTTTGCAGTTTCTTCAGTAACCATATGATACCGCCAAAACACTTCTCCCTCAACAGTAAACTGTTTAGCAAAATCATGCAAGTCACGCAAAGCAACACGCACAACAGGCCCCACGTCCTTGTCGACTAAAATACTGTATTGTTTAAGTAAATCATACGCCTCTTTTTCCCGGGAGTTCAAATGATCATACAAGAGCGGCCCGAGCTTAATCTCTTGTCCTTTAAGATAATACATTGAAGAATTGCCAACAGTAGCATGCGTGAAAAACGCTAATTTACGGTCAACAAGCTCAGACAATATAGCTGAAGCAAACAACATATTCATGTTAAGATGCTTGCCAATTTTGACAGGCAAAGAAGGCCCGTGTTGCCGCATATAGGCTAATGCTTGATCATGTACACTCATAATGTGCCGGACGCATCTTGGTATTTATAGGTTGTGCAGCTACAACATATCAGAAAGCTCAACAGTCCCCTTTTCTATGAGAGAACCTCTTTGCTTTTTACAAGCAGAACTTACATGGTCTGCAAAACGAGAATTAACACCGCTAAACTCAGCTACCTTTTCACCTATGCCAAGCAAGGCATAAAACCCCTTGGGTTTAACCAGTCGGGTAAGGTATGTTTGAGTACTTCTCACATAATATACTTCAACAGTACAATTTCCACTAAATTTCTCCGGGACATCCATACGCTACAGAGAATAAAAAAGCTAATAAAACCTCCTACGGCCGCAGCCAGTCACATTCATAATAGGTACAAGACCCTTCCGCATCAACAATACCCAATAACAACTTCTTGCGGGTAGAATGCGCAACACGATTCTTTGCTGAAAACTCAAACCACGTCATAGCGTTTGCTTCCGCTACAGCAAAAACGACCCATTTAGCGTGATCCTCGCCCGGTTTAACGCCACGGTCATACACGCGAAAATCCGCGCCAAACTTTAAAGCGGTTTTAACAATGTAGCCACGCTTACGCAAATCAGAAAATACGCAATAACGCACCCAGAAATGTTTATCTGCTTTTTTTGCTTTGCGCATAAACCCATCAAAATCAAGCACTTTATTGCCAAAAGAAACATCCATTTTTCCTTTCTCAATCAAATTAAGTGCTTCAAATAAAGCATAAACAAATTGTGACTTACCACGAGGCTCACCAAAACGAGACTTATCATAGAGCTCTCTAGATAAATTGGACGAATCGCAAAGCACAGTATCGCCAACAAAAGTTGCTTGAATCTTTTCAGTCATAACACAAAGCAAGGGCAGAGGTTATAAAAACCTTTTGACCACAAATTTTTTAAAGAAAGCCAAGGTGCACCCTACATATGATTGAAGGGGACGAGAGACGAAACATAGGCAAAAGAGTCAATCTTGAAGAAGTCCTAAAAGAAGTCTCCGCAACAGTTGTTCGTTGTGTCCAAAGAACAGAAGAGAAGTACATAGGCATAGAGGTTGGGTCTGTATACAAAACAACAACAAGAATACTAGTAACGCCAACGCCAGCATTAGGCGAACTCAAAGCACTTGATTTCAACGGCCCGCTCACATTACAACCTGGAGATCATTTACAGGCCTACATCGTCGAAGGGAACTGGGAAGGTGCCGGAAGGTACGAACCCCGAGAACGTCAAGAAGTAGAAACAGCACACATCATAGTGCGAGATAATGGCCCAGAAAAATTTAACGATGTGTACATTGGAGCGCTTCATCCATTCAAAGAGGTATACTCTCGAAAAAAACTTTCACATTCTGCACAAGAAGCACTTGCCCTTTTTGAGTAAAAGACAAAAGCATATAAAACAACACATCTAAACAATGCTATGACCTTCACCATCACATTTTTGGGAACAAGCGGCACGCAACCTACTAAAGAGAGAAACCTCGCTGGCTTTGTACTCAGTTACAAGGATAAAAAATTCCTTTTTGACTGTGGCGAAGGCACACAAAGACAACTGAAATTTATTAAATTAGCCCCGACAAAGATCCAAAGAATCTTTCTTACCCACTTACACGGCGATCATTGCTTAGGCATTCCCGGGTTTATTAGAAATCTTGCGGTAAACCAATACAACAAAACATTGCAGGTGCACGGGCCAAGGGGAACTAAAGGATTCATCACAAACATGCTCACGTGTACAGCAGACAGAAAAAGAATCAAAATTACGACACACACAACAAAAAATGGCATTGTCTACCAAGATAAAGAACTCATCATTACAGCTCTTTTAATGAATCATTCAGTACCGTGTTACGGCTACAGAATCCAAGAAAAACCTAAACGAAAAATGAACCTCAAATATCTCAAACAGTTCGGACTCACACAACATCCACTATTGGGTAAACTCCAACAAGGTAAAACCATAACATACAAAGGAAATAAAATAACACCAGATAAAGCAACAACACTTGTACCTGGAAAATCAGTAACCTACATTACCGATACAGCATACTGCAAACAAGCAGCAACCTTGGCAAAAGACACAGACTTATTAATTTTAGAAAGCACGTTTGCTGAATCAGAAAAAACAAAAGCAAAAGAGTATAAACACTTAACAGCAAAACTTGCAGCAAAGATTGCACAAGAAGCACAAGCAAAAAAGTTAGTGCTAACACACTTCTCGCAAAGATACAAATCAACAAAACTTTTGGTTGACCAGGCAAAAACCGTGTTCAAAAAAGTTGAAGCAGCAAAAGATTTCAAAACGTTTAGCGTTTAGTATTGATCAAACAAAAATACGGTTGACCACACGCCGGTAACAATGTTCACAAAAAATGACACAATACCCATCAAGGTTGCAAGTAGAGCAATAGGTTCAGCTAACACAGAAAGCACGCCGGTAAAAATTTGTAAAACAAAAGCAACAAAGATTAATAGCAGTAAGGTAAACAAAGCATGCTTACGATGCGCGTTAAAATAGGCAGCAGTTAGTTTCAACGTATCAACAGCACCTTTATTTTTGCGAACAAGCACAGGGTAGACAAA
>CAYFPK010000029.1:0-10472 GCA_964344975.1 Candidatus Woesearchaeota archaeon | reverse complement strand
ATTAACCGTACGTGGCTCTAGCTTAGAAGTAGCGGGCATTACCGTAGAATAAGGGGCGTAAGCCCACCTTTTTTTCTTTTTTTTTCTAAACATTTTTAAAAAACAGCAATTCTACAAACAGATGAAATATCCTAAAGTGTTAGTAGGCGCACCGGTGTCCGACCACCATGAATACTGTATAGATACATTCATTGAGACACTCAAAACATTAACCTATCCCAACTTTGATATTTTACTCGTAGACAACTCAAAAGACGACAGATTTTTCAACAAAATAAAAAAAGTGTTTCCAACCATAAAATACCCGTATCATAAAAGTGTCAAAGTACGACTAGCCGAGTCAAGAAATATTTTACGAGAAAAAACAATCAATGAAGGCTACGATTACATGTTTAACTTGGACCAAGATGTCGTTCCACCTAAAGATGTGATTGAAAGACTTATAGCACATGACAAAAAAATCATTACCGGGGTGTATTTTAACAAGTTTACCAAGATTGGCCAAAAAAATTTAACACATGAAACACGTACCCGTCCCGTACTATGGGTAAGATCTCCTAAAACACAAGGCTTAGTCTTTGTAAGAAACGACGTAGTAGCGCAGGATAGATTGATCCGTGTAGATTTATGTGGTACAGGATGTATCTTAATACACAGAGATGTACTAGAAAAAATACGGTTCAGGTGGGAAGAAGAAGAATCGGGCGTCGACGACTCGTTTTTATGTATAGACGCAGCAAAGTTAGGGTACAATATTTACGCCGACACGTCGATAAAATGTATCCACCATGTTGATAAAAGGCCGCTCAGTTGGGGCTCTGAAGATTTATAGGTCGAAAATCTTGCGAAAAAAACAGGATCATCTATATGAACAACAAAACAAATCTACCTAGATGGACCGGTTTCTCAAAAAGGCAAGCTATGTAGTAACAATCCTAGGACTCATCCTCTTAACCGGTATAAGCATCACACAAACGCCACAACAAATTACTATAAATCAATTACAAGACCAAGAATATAATAAAGCGGTACAACTACAAGCAGAGGTAACACAAAGTAAAACGCAAGCACAAGCAACACAAATAACATTAAAAGACAACACAGGCACAACTAAAGTATTTCTCAACAAAAAAACATTCCTACAACCAAACAAAATATACACAATCAAAGCAAAAAAAACAAAATACAAAGAGAGGGATCAGCTACATATTTTAAAAATCAGCGCATGATCCCATTCATTATAGCAGGCATAGTAGCAGGAACAATCACCGGCCTCATCCCAGGCATCCATATTAACCTCATAGCCACCCTCATTTTCGCACTTACACCCACACTCACACAAATAACCACACCTCTAAATATCACCATCACCATCGTGGCCATGGCCATCACACATACGTTTTTGGACGTCATCCCAGCAACATACTTAGGCGCGCCAGACGCAGACACAGCAATTGCGGCACTCCCCGCACACCAGCTACTCAAAAAAGGCAGAGCGTATGAAGCAATTGTACTAGCAACAACAGGAAGCTTCACAGGCGCAATAATAACCCTGGCCCTCTCACCACTACTCATAACCATCACACAAAACATCTACACCAGGATTAACTGGGCAATTCCTTACATTTTAGCGGCCGCATGTATATTATTAATAACAAAAGAAAAACATAAACTAAAAGCAATAATTATTTTCTCCATAGCAGCAACAGCAGGGTGTATAATTTTAACCATGCAAACAACAGAACCACTCTTTCCACTTTTTTCAGGTTTATTTGGGATAAGCGGATTACTACTAAGTTTACAAAACAAAACAAAGCTACCTAGACAAACAACAATAGTAGAAAAAATAAGATATAAAAAAACTTTAGCAAGCGCAACAGCAGCATCGTGTTTAGCAGGATTCTTGCCCGGCATCGGCGCAGCGCAAGCAGCAGTAATTGCAGACGCAGCAACAAAAGAGCAGATGCAACCAAGGCAATATTTGATTCTAGTTGGCGCAATCAACACCATGGTCATGATGTTAAGTTTCATAGCAATCTACACCATTGCAAAAGCAAGAAACGGAGCAGTAATTACAATAGCAAAGGTCTTACCCGAAATAACTCTACAAACACTACTCACCTACACAATAGCAATAACAATCACCATAGGCATAGCAACGCTACTAACTCTATTTTTAGCAAAAGTAGCAAGCAAAATTATAGAAAAAATAAACTACCAAAAGTTGTGTATAGCAACAATAGTGATAATAACTATGTTAGTAGCAATCATTGCAAAACCACTTGGGCTAATCATTCTGCTAACAGCAACAGGCATAGGGCTTCTAGCGCCACTGCACAACGTAGCAAGAAGTCAATTGATGGCATGCCTTATAGTGCCAACCATGATGTACTTAATTTAACCAAACCATTTACCAAGACCTTCTTGCCGCTCAGGATCTTTACCAAACACATGCTCGATACGCAATTTAGTCAGCTCCAACGTCTGTTTCAAATAAGAAGGCAAATCATATCTATCAGCTAAACTCAAAGAAGGCTCTAAGTACTTCACCACAGACCCTTCATGAATCGTAAAAATTAACTTTCCGCCACACGTACAATGACCGGTTAAAGGGGGACGACGATACTTAGCGTTACAGCCGACACAACGAAACTGTTGGCGAGAAAACTTCCCTAGATTCCCTTTAATGTCACGAATAAAATGCCTCTCAACCACTAACCGAGCAACATCAGAGGTATCCACACAACGTAACCGCTCCGCAAGCTCCATTTGCTTAGCAACTTTTTCCTGCAAGGTAGGCAGAGTCTTATAGCCACTACAAAGTGCCCCAGCGTTAATAGACGTGGTATCATGCGTAAACCCAAAGCCTTCATACTGACTAGCTTTACCTAAGTGATCAGCAACCTGATCAAATTTTAAATCATACGGCGTTTTGTACTGCTCACATGCTCGGTAAAAAGATAAAGGATACTGCCAGACAACATCCATATCAAAGACCATATCATCCACTTCGCCAGGCAAAATACGTGAAGTTAATACTAAAGGCTCATCTTGAGTCGCACCACGGTGACTACCGAGTAAATGCCGAGAAAAGTTCAAAAGAGCATCCATTAACAACATAACACCAGCCTCATCACCATCAGTATCCCGCCGCATGATACTGTGCAAATACGGATGCGCAAGGAGCGTTTGAGATTTAGAAAATCCGATGGCACGACAGACAATCCCAGCACACGTATGCGGGCTCAACCCGATAAACAAATGCCCAACAATGTCAGAAACTTCCTTTAAATTATAGTAAGGATCTTGCCCGTACAACTTAACAAGCAAATCGTCAACAAATTGAGTAACGCGAAAAAAAACATCCCCACCACCTTCTTCTAAGGCATCAGGACACATCGGTAGCAAAAAATCTTGACACTTCAGCTCCAAAATTTGATCAGCAGAAACTAAAGGGTTACCTTGTACATCAACAGTATACCCTAGTTCAAGTAAACGGGCAACAGAAGTGCCAATCTCGTGAGGTTTAAAATGGGTTAACGTCATCTCCGTCATATCATAGCGAACAGTACCATCCTTGTTAATGTAAATTTGATGCGCAGCGCGCAGCAACCCTTTAACAAGGTGTTCAACAGCATGATTTCTATTTCCGGTACCTCGCACACCTTTAATCAACTGCGGCGTATGTTGTAACGCAGCAACAGATAAAGCGGCAGCATAATAATCATGGATGGGCAAAGACATGTCCTTGTAACGCAATGCGTTGTCAGTATCTTCAGAAACAACAGAGCCGCTACGACTAAAAAACAAAGGTGTAGCTAAAGAACCACAACTATGGCAAACAGGGTACACCGTTTCAGCAGAGCAGGAGGTACAACTGTAAACAGAAAACTGTGCGTTGACATGACCTTTTTCAAGGGCAGCTTGAAAACTACGCAACCGCCCCCCTTCATCCCCGACAGGAAACAACACTTGCGGACTACCAGTCATTTTGCGCATTTTCGCTTTTTCAGGCCGACCCATACGTGCACCAATAAAATACCCGCACGTATCTTTTAAAAACACTTCAGCAAGATCATTGACAACGTCAAGCACATCTTCACGCGCACCAACAACAGTTTTAGCGGTTTCAAGAGAAAAAGGTGTAGACAAAAAACCAAGCGAACAGCGTAAAGCTAAAGCAGCGTCAGAAAATATAACAACATGTTCAGAGGAAACAACTTGGTGCGGTACACCTAATAACTCAAGTGCACGTTTGAAAGGGGCATCGTCACGAAAAGGTAAAATAAGTTTTTCATCTTCCACAACAGCAAACTCTAAAGCTTCAAGAAGAGATAGTAATTCAGTAACAGACAAAGCTTTCCAAAAAAACGTATATGTGGGATGTAAGGGGATAGTATATGTTTGAGAGATACGCAAAGCATCTGCAAAAGAAGGAATGGTAGAAAAAGGATTTTGAACAAAGGAGGCAAACTCCCCTAAGTCATCACCTAACGCCTCAGCAAGCTCTAACGCCCACCATTCAGCACAATACCCTGGCGGAAGCAACGTATGCGCACGATTAAAAAAATCCCCGTAGTTAATTAAAATGTCACCAAGGTATAACACTTCAGCAATGTTACCGACTAAACTTCGCGCTTCTTCCTCAGTTTCGACACACACAACAGACCCATCTGTTAGTTTAACAACAGGCCCCATGATGGTGTCACACACAGCAAGACTCGTCGCCTTCGCTGGCCGCTCTAACTTAAGCTGGGTACCAATGGCAACATACGAGTCAAGAACAAGCATGGTTGCAGGATGAATAGCATCGGTGCTAAACCCCGAGTTACGTCCACGACCGTAACGTAAACGAAACCCACCGTGACGTAAAGGGTGACACAAAATGGGTCGCCCGGCGACAAGATCTTTTATGTAGGTATAATCCGGCGCAATTTTAACACCAGAATCTGAACTAGCCGCTTTCTGCCCTTTGGATTTAACCTTTTTTTGCAATGCTACATAATCATCTAAAAACTTCCAATGATCCATACCAAACTCAGTATACCATTTAGAAAACTTCCCCCAAAACTTTTTAGACTTCTGCGATAATCCTTCAGCCATAACAAGACAAAACCCATTACGCATAAAATCTGTACTAACGCGAGGCAACTTTTTGTAATTAGGAACTTCAAATTTCTCAGAAGCATCACCTTCAATTTGCACAGGTAAGTGCGTTGCAAGAAACGTAACTTCATCTTCGCTAGGAAAATACTGTAAGTTAGTTACACGTTCATGAAAATATTCAACTTCACAAAAAGACCGTTTAATCTCAGCTTCAGTCGGGTCATACGGCACATAACCCATTTCTTTGCGCACATAATCACAACACGCAACAAAAATACAAGTGGCTGTAGTTCCAGCAGAACGAATAGGCCCACCAAAATATAAAGAAAAAAACTTTCCAGAACCATCTAAACGTTCTTTGAGTTCTAAACGAATAAACCCTTCAAGAGGTGACGCAACAACCCCGTTAGTGATATACATTAATCCGACACGCAGGGCAACTTCTAAAGCTTCATGTTCAGTTGAAAACGAACAAAACTTTTGTTGAGCAACCTCAAGCGCAATTAAAAAAGCAATCTTCCAATTTTGCGACCCTAGTTCAGCTTCAAGCGCTTGAATACGTTGGCTTAAACCAGCTCCTTTAAGCTGAGGCGCAACAACAGAAATTAAACCTTCAACCCGTTCAGCCATATCTTTAGCTACAGGAATACTCACGGTAGTATCAATATCATACCCTTTGGCACGTGCAGCGTTACCTACAACGTAACATCTATCTAACTCAGACTCAATAGACGCAAAATACGCTTCCTGTAAAGCACTCATCTCAACCATTTTGCATAAAATCCATAACTCGTACATCCCGTGTAGCTAAGTTAGCTAAAACAACTTTACACGGGTTCGGCACCATCCCCATTTTAGCCTGGTAATCACTTTGTGCAGCCCAACACCCGGCGTTAATCAACGTAACATTCCGATAAGACGAAGTGGACAAAAAATGAATATGCCCACTGATAAAAAAGTCAGGAACTTTCGCAATAACTAATGGGTCATGCTCACCGTCAGGAAGATACAACGTAGATCCTTGCGCGGGAGCCAAATGTCGCTTTTGCAACAAATACTGCATAATCAAATCACACCGCTCCAACCCACCAGCTGCAGCAAGCGAGGGCACAGTGTCAGCATAGTACGGAAAGCTAAACCCGTGATACATAAGCACATCAAACCCAGCAAAATCTTCACTGGCATGTATGGTAACAATAGAAGGGTTGGAAACCATCATAAGATTAGGGAGAGAAAAAAGTGGTGCAGCGTACGTAGGGTCAAAGATGGGTTGCGGCTCGGCTATACGCATAGCGTCATGGTTGCCTGCACATAAAATGATAGTAATATGTGTTGGAATTTGTGAAAGATACTTCGCAGCAAGCGCGTATTGATCAACCACATCAACAAGAGCCAAATCATGTTCCTGCCCAGGATAAATACCCACACCTTCTATCAAATCACCAGAGATAAACAGATACTTCACTCGAGAAGCAATAGCACGTTGTCGAACTGTGCCATACTCACCTTTAAGCCAGTTAACAAAAGTAGCAAACTCTTCTTCATAAAAAAGGCTACAGCCAAAATGCACATCAGTGATAAAGGCAGCATACGCTTCATCTGGCGCTTTCTTCAATTCGTGGCTCAAAGGAACATCAGGGCTAAACACAGAATTGGCAAAAATAATACCACGACCTAACACACCAACAACACCAAGCACTTCATCTAAAACAACATCACGACCAAAAGTAATTAACTCTTCTTTAGTTTTATTGAGTAACACGTTAAAAGACCCAGAAGGATCTTCTAAGGTTAAAAGAATATTTTCATTTTTAGTAACCCGCTTTTCCACAACAAGACCAATGATACACACAGACTCACGTTCAGGTTTATGACTTAATCGTGAAATAGAAACTGCAGAAGCAAGCTCACCACGACCAAGAAGAATTTTTTTCAAAGCCTCATAGCGTGCACGAAAAAGCCCAACAAAGTCAGACACTGTCTTTTTTACAGCATGTGCTGCTTCATACGACACTGCAGTTACACGCCGATCCAACTCCGGCACAACAGTTTCTTCAGAAACAACCTCCACAGCAGGCATCTCAATGGTAGACAGAACCATTTTTTGATCATCAGACATGTAAAAGTCAAGCAACTCTAAAAAAGAGGAATACAGCAAGCGATCGCCTCCACGTTCAAAACACACACGGGAACTGTCAAAAGCAAACCAATCCACATCAACAGACTTTTGTATGTGAGAAAAAACAAGGTACAGATCATGTGTTAACACTAAAGGCAAATCAGAAGATTGTTTACTCAAAACAGAAAAAAAAGATTCACAATCAACAGACAAAGGCAAAAAATCCGGGCTAACTAAAATATCTTGCGATAAAAAATAACTAACCAGCTGACTCATAACCCAAGCCCCTCATAAATCATGGAACGTATACGAGGAATCGTTGACCCGGGTATCGCAAGACCAATCTGACGGGTACGCCCATACCTACCTTTAGAAACTACTTTCGCGTTAATGATACCAAGCATGTCAAGCTCAGCAATAATGTCAGATATACGCCGCTGTGTTAATGGCTTAAGACCAACAGTTGAACAATTCATCTTATACACTTCATAAATGTCACCGGTATACACAGACTCTTTAGGTGTAGAACAAAGCTCCAATATAGAAGCAAGAGTTAACTGGAATTGTTTAGGTTGCGTATGTACAATGTCAACAACTTTATCACGCTCAATTTTCTCTTCAGCCTCATCAATATGCGCTAAAGTAACTTGCACATCATTTTTACGTTCAGTTAATTCCCCGGCAACCCGTAACAAATCAAGGGCACGCCGCGCATCACCATGCTCACGTGCAGCGTAAGCGGCACATTTTTCAATAACACCTGAAGCGATAGTTTTCTCACGAAAACATAAAGCTGCACGTTGTTTTAAGATATCTTGAATTTGTAAAGCGTTGTACGGAGGAAACACAAGCTCTTCTTCAGAAAGAGAACTTTTCACGCGCGGATCAACATTATCCATGAAAAGTAAATCGTTTGAAATACCAATTAAAGAAAGCTCAGCATGGCTTAACTCAGAGTTTAATCGAGTTAAGTTATACAAAATTTCATCGCCAGCCTTTTTAACAAGCTCATCAACTTCATCTAAAACAATAATGATTAAACGTTTCTCAGCATCAATGTGTGATAAAAACATTTTATAGACTTCATCAGTAGGCAACCCAGTGGGAGGAATCGTTTTACCAAACTCAGCAGCAAGCCGCGTGATTAAACGGTATTCAGTATCAGCAACCCGTTTCAATTTACAGTTAATGTAGACTAAAGAAAGAGGCAAATCTTTTTCACGAGCAACTTTAAGAATTTTCTCAGTAACATGTTTAGTGACAAGCGTCTTACCTGAACCCGTTTTTCCGTAACAAAACAAGTTAGAAGGTTTTTCAAGGCGTAAGATGGGCGCTAAAATACCTGCCATTTGGTTAATTTGCTCATCACGATGCCCTATAGCCTCAGGCGTATAATTCATCTGTAAAACTTTTTTATTCAAAAATAATTTCTCTTTTGAAAGATAGTCTGCAAAAAAAGAATCTAAATCACCCATAAATCAAGAATTCAAAATAAGTTATTTAAAGATTTGGATGATCAAAAACTACGGACCCAGACCACCATTTCCACTGCAGAGTAAAAATAAAAATAAAAAATTTATATCTCCACTGTCACGAGAAAAAAAACACCTTGATTGCATATAGAACTTAACAATGATAACAGGATATAAAATAGATATTAAAACAAATAATATTTCATTATAATATAATATAATATAATAAAACTTAAATATAATAATATAAAATAAAAAACACCAATTTTGCATTTTAATCATAATACAAGCCGTAATTCATTATTATGCACAAATCAACACAGCTTACGCACAACATCACTACAGCGTCTCTACAACAACCAAAAAAACAAAGACACGTGCCCAAAAATTTCCAAATGAAATAACACTTCCAAACGAAACTAAAGGGTGGGGGTGTAGCTTGCTCCAAATGAACTGCAGGTGAAATCTGCTAACCCATAACTTCATATAGGGATAAATTAACAAACCCGCTATGGAACTCATAATCACTGTAATTCTCTTTGTCATAGCATGCATCGCCGCCTGTTTCATTTTTAAAAAAGTAGTTAAAGTACTCCTCATATTTTTTGCAATTGGCGTTATAATTACAGCAACACTAGGCGCATTACTTTACCTAGACATCAAAGACTACGCAGAACACTTCCCTAAAGAACCCAACGTACTCATCCTACAAGAACAAGACAACATCCTCACAGCAATGATATTTACTTTAGAAAATGAAGAATTCACCTTAATAGAAGACCCATCAATACTTAACGCCTTCATGCAAAGTAAAAAAGAAAGTGAGCTCCAAAAGTTAGGTTTTTACAAAGCGATAATCATAGACACGCAATTTTTAGAAAAAAACCTCCCCGAACAAATCCAAGGTATCCCCAAACAAACATATCTGAGCATGCTCACCCAAGGTCAAGTCCCAGAGTATATAGCTGAATATATTGAAACTGAAGATAAAGAACAAGAGACGCAAGCAGCCTTGGCAGGTCTAGGCATGGCACATATTTTGCAAGACGACAAAACAGCACTGCTGCAAGGATTTAAAGACGGCGACATTAAAGTATACAAACAAACAATACTCGTACATGCGATAAAACAGCTACCGATAGGCCTAGCAGAACTCATCGTCTAAAGGCGCAAAACCTTTATAAACAACCAACGTTCAAAAAGCTCATGGCAGATAAAAGACATTCACGGCAGCTCTTAAACAAAGTAGTAGTTTCCAAGACTGGTAAACGCTTTGGTGAAGTAGCAGACATTTCCTTCGACGTACGCACAGGCGAACTACTCCATGTAGCACTCAAAAGCGCAACAGGCTACTGTGACGGTCTAGATTTAGAACGCAACCAACAAGGCCAACCCTGCATTCCGTTCTCAGCGGTAATGGCGGTAGGCGATTTTTTAGTCGTTGCTGAAGAAGATATTATTTAAGAATAGTTTTATAAACATTTAGCTAATAACTTCTTCAATCCTATGACCTACAAAACAACCGCAGAAATTAAGGTACCCGCAAAATTAATAGACCAAATTATCGGCCAAAACAACGCTATTGCTATTATTAAAAAAGCAGCGTTACAAAGGCGTCACGTACTATTAATTGGCGAGCCAGGTACAGGAAAAAGTCTACTAGGCCAAGCGTTAGCCGAGTTATTAAAAAAAGAAAAACTAGTAGACGTCTTAGTATTTCACAACGAACGTGAAGAAAACGAACCGTTAGTAAGAACCATGCCTAAAGGTAAAGG
>CAYFPK010000028.1:0-10868 GCA_964344975.1 Candidatus Woesearchaeota archaeon | reverse complement strand
AAACCAGGAAAATTCTTAATCAGGTGGTGTTGGTCAAAAACGCAAAAGTTTAGTATGGCGTTACTTTTATAAAAGAGAAGTTTACCTGCAAAGATATGAGAAAGATACTTTTACTCTTAGTAGCGGTACTTTTTATCACATCGTGTGGAGGACAAACTATGACCCAAGCTGAATTTATAACCAATAAAGGAACTTTTACTCTTGAACTTTTTACCGATAAAATGCCTATCACCACAGGTAATTTCATTACACTTGCACAAGAAGGCTATTACGATGGCCAGCGGTTTCACCGTGTTATTGCAAACTTTATGATACAGGGTGGTGATCCGTTATCAAAAGATACAACCAAACGAAACAGGTGGGGTACCGGTGGGCCTGGCTACACTATCGAAGATGAGTTTGTCTCTGGCCTAAGTAACGTACGTGGCACAATTTCAATGGCGAATTCAGGACCGCAAAGTGGCGGATCACAATTTTTTATCAATTTAGTTGATAACACCCCTTTAGATTGGGATAAGCAACCGTCGTCGAGTAAACATCCTGTCTTTGGTAAAGTTATTTCAGGTATGGATGTTGTTGATGCCATAGGTACAACGCCAACCAAAGCTGGCGATCAACCTGTTGATGATGTTATTATAGAAAAAGTAACTATTGTCTAATTTTGTCAAACAGTGGCGCTGTTGCTATAAAATGTCTTTCTAAATTTAATTCATCCTGATGGATTCCTATTGCTAAAGCTACCAATTGTGCGAAATGTAGTACCGGTATGTTTGCATTTTTGTTTGCTTTTTTCTGATACATGTCGCACATCATGTGTTCAAACGGACACAGTGTGACTAACACGTCAGCTCCTTGCTGTTGTGCTGCGTTAATTATGTCTGCGGTGAGTGCTACGGATGTTTTTTCGTTGGTTAACATGGTTTGTGCGCCGCACGCTGCCTCTTTATGCGTGAAGTTGATGATTTTTGCACCGCAACTTTGCAACACGTGTTCAAAGAGTGATTTTTTTTGTGGCATGTAGGTTTTTGGGTTCAGAAATTTTTTACCATAATAGGGTGCAACCCGTAAATTACCTAAACGTCCAGCTGCCTTGAGATGGATGCTTTTTTTACGTTCGTGTAACACCTCAATGAGATGTTTTACTTCTGTTGTTGGATCATACTTGAGTCCTACCTGTGCTAACTTTTTATCCATACGTTGCGCGATGGATTTGTCTACTTCGTATATTTTTTGCGCTTTTTTAAGCGCATTGTAACACGTGCTACTTGTCGTAACTAAACCTGCACCTTGCTTCTTCGCTACGGCGATGTTGCGAATATTGATTAGTGCTTGTGTATCTAAGTTGCCGTCCTCCACCATGCCTCTGCCGCAACAAGAAAAGGGAGCGTTTACCAATTCAATGTTGAGCTTTTTTGCAACTAACTTTGTCGCTGTATCTAACTCTTTTGCTACTGAATCAGTTATGCAAGGTTGAAAGTACGCGTACATTAATGTGTTCTCCTTGCGAACTTTTGTAAATCTTTTGCTGCTGCGTTGGGTTCAACTTCTTTTGGTGGTAAGCGTTTCTTTTTTGCTAAATCAAGCAACACAGGTAAATTTTTTGAAAAAATGGAACTTCTTGTTGCTAAATATACTTTCATTTCGTTTGGTTCACCGTGCGTTAAAATGGTTTGCATGAGCGTTTTTGCTTGCTTTGCTGCTGGGTGTTTGATGTTGTGCTCAATGGCTACTTGTCTAATTTGTCTAATCATCTCTGCTGGATTTAGTCCAACAGGACATGCGTCAATACAATCAAAGGATTTGACACAACTCCACAGTCCATTATCTGTTGCCAACTTACAGCGTTCCTTTTGTCTGGTGTCTCGCGGATCTGCAACGAAACGGTACAGTGTTGTTGCGGCAGCCGGGCCAAAGAAGCTGTGTTCTTTTGCTGTTACGCTACACGAAGAAGAACAGGCGCCACATTGGATGCATGCTGCTGCGCGTGTTGCATGTTCAAGTTCTTGGTTGGTGAGTGGGATGTTTTTTTTAGGATCTTTAATTATCCATGGTTTTATGCTTTCATAATGTTGCCAGAATCTTTTGTTGTCTACAATAAGATCTCTTTTTACAGGGAAACTTTTTAACGGTTCTACCCGCATTTGTTCACCTTGCAATTTTGTTTGGCATGCTAGAACTTGCTTGCCATCAATGGTCATCGCACAGGATCCACATCTACCGCTTTTACAGTTGTGTCTGAAACTTAACGTAGGATCTTGTTCTGCTTTAATTTTTTCTAAACCTTCAAGCACTGTTTTTGCTTGCACGTCATATTGTGTATACTTTGCTTTTTGTGCTGGCTTGTATCTAAAAATGTTGAGTACAGTCATAGTAATGACCCCGTTGTGCGTACACTCTGGCTTAACAGTTCCGGTACGCCTGTTTTTCTTTTTACTAAAATGTGTTTTTTGAACTCCTTGTCCTTTGTTTGCTTATGATCTTTTCTGAAATGGCAACCGCGAGACTCTTCACGTGCTAAACTTGCGGCAAGTGTTGCTTGTGCAACGTCGAGTAAACACCCGAGCGTGAATGCGTCAACGAGTTCTGTGTTGTAGCTTTTTTCTTTATCAACTAGTGTCATCTCTTTGTATTGCTCTTGTAACTCTTGCACTTTTTCTTGTGCAGCTTCTAGTGTTTTTGCACTTCTTGTAAGTCTTGCTGCCTGGTTCATAATTTTTTTAAGCTCTTTTCTGATTTCACTTTGCTGTGGCCCAGCTTTGTTGTTCAACCAACCGTCCATAATTTCTTTATTGTCTCGTAGTGCGATGCGCAGTGCAATGTATTCTTGTGTACCTAGCCCCTTTTTATGCTTTACATATTCTTTTGCAGATTCTGCTGCTTTTTTTGCAAACACCAGCGTTTCAATTCTGCTGTTACCTATTAATGCGTTTGCGCCGGATGCAGAGATGCATGCGCATTGGCCTGCAGCAAACAGGCCGTCAATGTCTGTTTGGCCTTCACTGGTTGTGGTAATGCCGCCTAACGCACGATGTTGTGCTGTTGTAATGGGGATCGTGTGCTTTTGTGGATCTAAATCGTAGATTTGTAATAATCTTTTAAAGTTGGGAAAATTTTGTAAAGCTACATGGCGCACGTCAAGCTTTGCATATTTTTTGCTGATCTTTTCTTCTTGATCAACTGCGTACGCTAAAAGGTCTTGGCTTAATTTGCCGTTATTTTTATCAACGTATCTTTTTAAGAACGGTTGGTTGCGCCAGTTGATGAGTATTGCACCGTGGTTGAGTACTGCCAGAGGAAGTGCTTGGTGTGACTTAGCTAGTGTTAAGGGATGAAATTGCATGAACTCCATGTCTTTGAGTGTAGCGCCTTCCCTGTATGCGAGTGCCATGCCGTCGCCTGTTGCACTGTGTGCGTTGGTTGTTGTACCATACATTTGTCCGCAACCGCCTGTTGTGAGAATCACCGCTTTTGCTGCGATGCCGAACAGTTTTCCTGTTGCGATGTCTAGCACGATGACGCCTTTAATTTGGTTATCTTCTACTACCAACTTTGTTGCCATGTGTTCGTTGTAGAGTTTTAGTTTCTCCCTTGTCAATTGTTGATATAAGGTGTGTACCACCATGTGGCCTGTTGCGTCAGGTGTGTAGTGAACTCGAGCGTGAGTGTGTGCACCTTGTTTTCTTGCGTGCAACTTTGCTTCTTTTGTTCTTTGCAAGATTGCACCGAAGTTTTCAAGTTCTTCAATTTGTTGTGGCGCTTCTTGGCAGAGAATTTGTGCCGCGTCTTGATCAGCGAGGCCTGCTGCTGCGCTCACAGTATCTTTAACGTGCTGTGTCCAGCTATCTTTAGATTGTGTTGCTGCAGCTAAACCTTGCGTGGTTGTTGCTGAAGGAGATCGGAGTGGATGTGTTTTTGCAACGATGCCAATATTGTGATGCTCTGCAAGTTCTAGTGCTGCTCGCAGGCCGGCTGTTCCTGCGCCGATGATGAGAATGTCGTGGCTTTGTACCTGCTCTTTTTTTGGCATAGTTTGTTTATTTTTTGAGAGGTTTTAAAGATTTCTGCTGCCGGTGCTATTAAATAGCACCCTAATTTCGTCTCTTTATGGAGATTCATAACATTGTTACTATTCTTGCTGCAAAAGTCAAACAAAAGAAGCCTCTAGATCAAATTGATGATGCTATTGTTGCTGCTTTGGTTGAGCGGCAAAGTTTGACTAACTTGACTAAGTATACTGATGAAAAACAGTTGTTGCGTTCTGCACTCGTTAAAGATATCATCAAAGATGTACGTTGTGAACTTAACCGCATTCATGGGCAGTTCTGGTCAAATGATGCTAGTTTGTCAGGACACACGTCTAGCGCGGAACGTTTAGCACATTACCCAACCCTGTATAAAAAAATTTTTGCAATTACCGGTAAACCAAAATCTATTCTTGATTTAGGATGTGGACTGAACCCTCTTTCGTACTCTTTTTTAGGTTGCACCCCCCATTATGTGGCTGTTGAGTATACCTCTTTTGCTTGTAGTGTGTTGCGAAACTTTTTTTCTTCTGAGCAAATTGATGCCGAGGTGTTGCAAAAGGATTTGCGACATAGTAAATCTTTTCCTGCTTGTGATGTGTGTTTTTGTTTCAAACTGTTTGATACGCTTGAAAGTAAACATCATAAACTTGCGGAGAAATTGTTGGATGCTGTTGATTGTCCTTGGATTGTTGTCTCATTTGCCACGGTTGCTGTTAAAGGAAATCCCATGCGACACGCGCGCCGCGGGTGGTTGGTACAGTTGTGTGCGCGAAAAGAGTATACTATTGCCGCTGAGTTAACGTACGCTAACGAAGTTTTTTACGTGATAAAAAAATAAATCTAGAATACAAAACCGCCACGTAAGTCGCGAATAACTGTTGAAAGGTTTCTTACCACTTGCTCGTACATGTTTTCAATAGTTATTGTTTGTAGTGCTTCTTTAAGAGGTCCTGTACAATAGTTCATTAAATCAGGTATGTGTGTGATATATTTTTCTTGCAACAACTCTTTTGGCATCTCGCAAACCATGGCTTTACCTTCGAGCGCTTGTTTGACTGCGAATTGTGTTTGCTCGTTTGTTTTTTCTAGTTTTGCTGTAACAACACATTTGTTGTTTGTTTGACCTTGGATAGTGAATGTATATTTATTTCCTGAGATGTGTGTGCTAAGTTTTGCTAACTTGCACTCGAAGGCCTTATCTTGAAAACACTGTTCGTCTTTGCCACAATTGGTGGGTAGTTGTGTTATGCTGAGTGTAGCTATAAGCACTAAACAGAGTAGTAACAAAGGAAATCTTAGTGATTTAAAGTTTGGATGTTTTCTCCACTGGTGATATTTTTCAAGCAAAGAAGACCCTTTTTTATGGCCACGGATTATTGATTTTTTTTGTACTTTCTTTTTGTGGCCGTGAATTACGTGCTTTTTAGATCTCTTTTTTCGTTTTCCTTTAATTGAACCCTTTTTTGCCATTATAGCTCATTTGGGTGTTGGTGTATTTAAACGTTTGGACATCAAGAGAAAAAAAAATTAGAAATCTTTTTGCGTTAACACCTTGACTTTACCACTACGTGCTTTAGAGGTCATGCCCACTAACACGTCAACTTTGCATCTTTGCGCTGCTTGCACTAAGTCTCGTGTTACTTCACCATCAAAAATGACTGCGTGTGCGCCTTCCACGTCGTTGAGCGTTGCTTGCAACTCCGCTGTAGGTACTTTACCTAACACGTTATGTTGCGCGTCAATTATGCATGCGCCGCGTGTACCCACTAAATCATCTAACATCTTTTTGAACACTTGCATATCGCCAGTTTTTAGCTTTGTTTGCGCACTTTCTGATGTGCGACGAGGGGCACTTCGTGTGTCACGTCTGGGTTGCCGTGTATTTTCGCGAGAACGTTTTTGCGGTGTACGCTCTCTGGACGATTTTTGTCGCGAGCTGCCGTTTGTACCCTCGTCTTTTTTGTACTGTGCGGCTGTTACTTTTGCTCTTAATGCAAGATGGATCTCTTTTTTAGTTAACTCTTCGACTTCTTTACCATCAGGTGCTTTTGCGATAAAATCAACTTCAGCGATGAGCATTAATTCGCGAATAATTAAGTTGCCGCCACGGTCACCGTCGACAAACACCGTTACCGTTTTTTGTTTACATAAATTCTTAATGGACGCTGGAATGCTTGTTCCGTTAAGTGCTACGGTATTTTTTATGCCGTGTTTAAGTAAGGTTAACACGTCTGCACGACCTTCAACTAAAATAACGTCGTCGGATTCTTGCAGACCGGGACCTGCGGGAAGTTTATCTTTTCCCCAGGATGTGATCTCCATCATACGTACACTTTTAGTCACTTCAGCTGTAATTTCTTGCGAATCTGGCATGACTTCATGCTGGAATTCACCTAACAGCTCTTTTGCTCTGTTAATAACAAAGTCGCGTTTAGTAATTCTTACATCGTCTAAGCTTTTAATGTTGACTTTAGAATTACATGGACCGATACGTTCAATCGTTTCTAATGCCGCGGCAATGACTGCGGTTTCAGCTTGATCCAAATTTGATGGAATTGAGATGGTACCTTGTGATTTACCGTTTTTGCTTTCTAACTTTACTTCAATGCGTCCGATCTTTCCTGATCGTTGGAGCTCTCGCAGTTCTAACTCGGTGCCGAGTAGTCCTTCTGTCTGGCCGAAAATCGCGCCGATGACGTCAGGTCTGTCTACAGAGCCCTCAATTTCTATGCCGGCTTGAATGACGTATTTTGCGCCGACGGGGCTTACTTTTCCCATTTTTTCCTCCTATGGGATCACAGAACAAGTGGTAGGTTGTCTGGCCCTCTACCTCCAGACAAGGGTGATTTTTTGTGAATCGTGATACCTGTTATGTGATCAGTGATTTTTGATTATGTCGCCCGCACCACTAACTCCCAAGCTCATAGCTTGGCATTAGCCGTCAGCTTCCTTGAGTATTCTCGAGGCGGGCTTGTTGTTGGTATCGCGTTTGTTCTTTATATAGTTTGTGTTTTGGTAGTAGAGCTAGGTGTATTATGCACAGAAGAGGGTTCTGAAGACGGTTTTTTGGCCACACCCTTTAAATACCATGCATTCTTGGGGTACATATGTTTAGCATACCTACCTATATTTTTTTGAGTGTTTTTCTTGTCAGCCTGATTAGTTTTCTTGGTGCTTGTGTGTTGCTTGTAAATCACACACTTTTGAAAAAAATTTTGCTGCTTTTGGTCTCTTTTGCAGCAGGGACTCTGCTAGGGGATGCCATATTTCACCTTTTACCCGAAGCAGTTGAGCAGCTTTCTTTTAGCTTTGGGTTGTCCGTAAGCCTCTTTTTGGGTGTATTTCTCTTTTTTGTGCTGGAGAAGTTTATCTGCTGGCATCATTGCCATGACCATAGCGACCATCCAAAAAGTTTTGTGTGGATGAACTTGGTGGGAGACGGAGCACATAATTTTATCGATGGATTTTTGATTGCTATTTCTTACCTAGCTAGTATACCCATAGGAATTGCCACGACGGTTGCTGTACTTATGCACGAAATTCCGCAAGAGATGGGTGATTTTGGCATTTTATTGCATGGTGGTTTTTCAGCTAAAAAGGCGTTGCTGTTTAATTTTTTGTCTTCACTGTTTGCTTTTGTGGGTGCT
Organism: Candidatus Woesearchaeota archaeon; assembly: GCA_964344975.1. GTDB lineage: Archaea > Nanobdellota > Nanobdellia > SCGC-AAA011-G17 > GW2011-AR18 > CAYFPK01. The sequence goes on along the minus strand of CAYFPK010000028.1, from coordinate 3,196 downwards.
GTTGTAGGATTGGTGTTTGCTGCCTACTTAAACATTGCATACCTGTTAGCACTAACCGCGGGATCGTTTTTGTATATCGCTGCAACAGACCTTTTTCCTGAGTTGCATAAAACAACTAATAAAAAACAAACATTTCTGCAAGCGTGTGCACTTTTACTTGGTGTGTTTGTGATGATTTTGTTATTGTAGCTAAATTTTTATATAGCAGAAGGTTATCGCTTTTTTATGGCAGTTAAAGTAGGTCAACCAGCGCCCGGGTTTGTGTGTGATGCGTACCACGCGGGACAGTTTTCTAAAGTTGCTTTAGATGATTACAAAGGTAAATGGGTTGTATTGTTTTTCTATCCACTTGATTTCACGTTTGTGTGTCCAACTGAACTTTCTGGTTTTGCACAAGCAAGCGAACAGTTTACACAGCTCAACGCTGTTGTTGTCGGTGCAAGTACCGATTCTGTACACTCTCACAAGGCGTGGTTTAGTAAAGATTTGCCTGGTGTTAATTACCCCATCTTGGCTGACACAAACCACAAGGTTAGTCGCGCCTACGGTGTGCTTTTAGAAAATGAAGGTATTGCTCTTCGTGGCACGTTTATCATAGATCCTGACGGTGTGTTACAATATCAACTTATCTCTTCGTTAAATGTGGGTCGAAGTGTTGCTGAAACGTTACGTGTACTTTCTGCGTTACAGTCTGGCGGTTTGTGCCCGGTTGAATGGGCGCCTGGTCAAGCTACACTTTAGTGCAGTGTTCTTTTTTGTGTTGTAACTTCGGTCCAAAAATAATGGTTGCTTGTGGTTCTTTGCGGGGTGCATGCTCTTTCTGGTGGTGATACGTTTAGTTTTTCTAACAAAGTTTTTCCTGCATCTTCAAAAAGATTACCCCTGCGCATAAAAATGTTGAAATCTCTTGTTTGCATGTCAAACCCTAACTTTGCTTCAGCTAAGATTATTGTTAAAAGTTTTCCCGCCTTTTCAAGATCTAAATTTTGCTCATAGATTCCAAAGGTTGCGCTGTAAAAACCTTGTGGGTCGTACCTATCTTTTGTTTTGGTCACACCAACGTATCCAAAACGTATTGCGCCTCTTACACGGCCTGTACATGTCCACTCAAATGAGGTTGCTGTTTGTTGCGCACTTCTTTTAATTTGTTGTTTCCAAAAGCCTCCGTACACCTCTTTTACTGCAGGTGCAAGTTTGCTGTAAATGAAATTCATCCAAACAACTTTTGCATATTGGTGTCCTACCATTGTATCTACACAATCGTTTGGAATCAAAAATGCTGAGAGATGTTGTTGTGTTACCTCTTTTTTTCTTTGTTTTGGGGCACCTTTTCTAAAAATCATCCATTTGTTATAATCAGAAATTTTATAAAGCATTGTTTCTAAAATTCTTTTAATGGAGGTGTATCAATCGATGCAACGAAACTTATTACTTGCAATCTTTGCTGTAGGACTTTTACTTATTGCTGCTTGTGCGTCACCTGATGCGGCTGCACCGAGTGAGGCTATGCCAAGTGATGCTGCACCAAGTACGGCGCCTGCTGAAGCTGGTGATGCTGAAATGGATGTGCCTGTTGATGCCGGTGAACAAAAGGAGCAGACTATGACTACTCGTGAACTAGCTGAGGCAACCAATACCGCAGTTATTGAAATTCGTGGTATGTCTTATGATCCTCGTGATGCTGTGTTGCCTGTGGGTACAACAGTGACTTTTATCAATGAAGATCAGTCAGACCACTCGGTAACTAGTGACAGTTTTGACTCGGGTCTACTTGCACGCAACGGTGGTACTTGGCAGTACACATTTACCACGCCGGGAGTCTATGACATCCACAGTTTGGATTATAGAACAGTAAAAGGAACAATAACTGTAGAATAAATTTTTTTATTTTTTTTATTTTCTTTCAAATTCAATGTGCGCGCCCGCGAGATCTTTACTGAATTCTGTTGCAAGTGCACCGTGTAAACTGAGTTCGCCTGCAAGCACCGTGCCTGCAATAATTTGTGCAAGACGTAGTTTGTTTGCACCAACTTCTACAGATTCATCTCTGCAACCAAGCCTAGTTAAGTTGTCTAATTGTGCACCTTCATTTTTACCATTACCATACGAGCCAACTACAAGCACAGGTAAATTTACTGTAAAGTATAAACCACCCTTTTTAATCTCAGCTGTAGTAATGCCTTGTGAACATTCAACCACGTTTGCGATGTCTTGGCCTGTTGCTAGAAATGTTGCAGCTAACAGGTTTGCATAATGTGCGTTTGCTGAGCCTAGCGCACCGCTTAAAAGTCCGCCGGCTAAATTCTTTTTTACTACTAGTGTTTCAATGTCTTTTGGTTCTGCTTTGAGTACTGTTTTGCACACATCAAATGGAATTAAAACACCTGCACTTGCGTTTACACCATGGCCAAGAAGTGCATCTTTTATGTTTGCTTTTTTATCAGAGGCATCACCGCTGACTGCAACGCTATAAACTCCCTGATTTTGTTCACAAAGATATTGCGCAACTTTACTTGCTGCAATAGTTACGGTGTTATGTCCTGAGGCATCACCAGTAAACATTTGCATACACATGTACACATCAGAGCCTATGCGAAATGTTCTTATTTTTCTTACGTACCCGCGCAAAGTTGTTGCGTTTGCAATGTCAGCAATCTCTTTTTTGTGTGTGCGAATAAACTGCTGTAAACTGTAGGCTGTAGTTACACTCTCTGTTGAAAATACAGGTGTACGTGACCAACCGTTATCTGTTGCAATAACACTACATCCGCCTGAGTCTCGAATTGCTCTTAAGCCTCTATTTGTACTGGGTGCAAGGGCTGTTTCTAAAGTTGTAAGAGGAACTTTATCTATGCTTGTGTCGTTGTAAGCTAGTGGACCCACCCAGTACGTTGGAATACTGATGTTTGTTACTTCTCCTCTAAATTTTCCCGGTGTCATTACATGCTGCCAAAAGAAGATGCGTTTTAAAGATTCGCATTTTGTGCGGAAGTTTTTTAAAGACTTTGCGCATCGCAGATCTTGTATGAAACGAAGTAGTCGACGTTGGAAAAAAAAGCGCCAGATGCGTTGGAAGTGGCAACGTAAACGTATGCGTAAAGAAAAGCGTAAGCGCCAAGGTAGATAATTTTTCTTTTTAATAATAAGCTTTATATACCAAACAAGCATCCCGATCGCATTGTCAATTCATGTACAA
>CAYFPK010000027.1:0-11478 GCA_964344975.1 Candidatus Woesearchaeota archaeon | reverse complement strand
ATCCGCGCTTTGGCAACACCAAAGAATATAGGGTACAAACAAAAGACGCTTTAACCAGGACACAAGTACAAAAGCTCAACAAAGGGGTTGCATTAGATAACAAAAAAACCAACCCTATAAAAATTAAATTCATCGGAAAAAACACGTATTATTTTACCTTAACAGAAGGTAAGTTCCAACACATTAGACGTGCAGTCAAAAAAGTGGGTAATACAGTAGAAGAACTACAAAGGATACGAATTGCATCCTGTAAGTTAGGCAATCTCAAAGATGGCAAAACCGTTAAGTTAACCAAAAAAGAAGTAGAACTTCTAAGAAAAGCTATCTAATTTTATAAAACCGCTCAGCATACCGGCAACTGTTATGCAACCCCGAGATAAACGCTTTGTAATAAATAGGAATTAACAAGACATACACAGACAACCACTGCGACTTAAACATCTTTATGGCCTTAATTTTTTTTGAAAACGTTTTGGTCACATCAACATACATCCCCGGCCGAGTTTCGTTGGTAATATTCCACACTTCAAACACATAGACTTGAATTTTCTTTTTAGGGTCAATTTTCTTCAAAACATTAAAGACAAGTTTATTCGTTCCCTGATGATCTTTATGCGGGTCAAACTTCGAATGGGTAAATATTTTGGTTGGTTTATGTTTAAGAATAATTTTTTCAAGTTTCTTCTTATATTTGGCCTCATCACATAAAAAAGAAACTTTGGTATCAGGCAAACCTAAAAAATAGGTTTTTGAAAAACCAATAAATTCTTCTATTGCTTCAACTTCTGCCTTACGTTGCGCAACAAGGTACTCTTTTTTCAGCCAGGGCGAGCTCGCATCACCTTCAGTACAAATCACGTTAATCATACGTTTACCTTCTTTAGCGTACTTAGCGATGGTACCGCCCATAGATATCTCAGAATCATCAGCGTGTGCACCAACAACAAGGACAGTTTCAGTTTTTGCCATACAAAAAGTTAGTAAAAAACGCTATTTAAACCTTTATGTCACAGAAATTTCATTATCATGGTACGACACCGTAACATCCATAAACTGCTGCACTACCCACAACGCAGTTTTGGTATGCTCAGAAATAGTAGAAGTTCTAATCTTGCCAGTCAGAAGAGCCAAAAGCGGTACCAAATTATCAGCATTATGGACATCCACAGCTGCACCAGCAGTTAACTCATGTAACAACTTTGAAGCACCTTCAAAACCAACAAGCTCAGCCTTTTTTCCACGTTCACCTAACGAATCAGCACCAAGAATTGAAGTGGTCGTCACAGCCCACAAGACAATGCCCGAGCCAGGACACAACGTCGTACTATAACTAGAATCATAATCAGCATCATACAGTGTACCCAACACTTTTCGCGCACCTTTAAGTTGACGTTTTGCAACATGCGCCGACTCTAAATAATCCGACGCGTGGGAGCGACAATACACTTTTTCAACAGTACCTTGATCAACACGAAAAAGGGGCTCTTCAGCCTTACGTAACAAAGCAACAAAAGCTAAAAATGAAGAAGCATCACAACGATGATACTTTGGAGTTATTTCTAAAACAACCTTACCGCCACCTTTGGGAAAATATCCGCGAGACTTTACCTCTAAAGAAATTGTTTGAGCATATGGTTTGTAGAACGGCAACACGACTTCAGCAAAATAATCAATTTGCGGCCCAAACGCAACATCAGTGCCACCAGTAATGGTTAACTTCACCTTTTGAGAACAAAACAGTGCAGGTACAAGCAAATTTTGTAACAAAAGGGGAATACAACCAGCAGTACCAATTTTAACTTTCACATCACCACCAACTAACTTTCCAGGAGAAAATTTCACGCAAGAACTACCCAACACAGCACCTTCAACCTGAGCATGACACAGTTGTTGCAACGCTAAAATCGCATGCATATGCTGCGCTTTAAGTCCAGGTTGTGGACGTTTAGAACGAATGTTGGTAACCGTTACCGGCTCACCGCTTAAAGCAGAAAACACTAAAGCAAAGCGAGTAAGCTGCCCAGAACCTAAACCGTAAGAACCATCAATAGTAAGCATCAACGATATTGCTCAAGACAAGTATTAATATCTTTTGGCCAAGAACAGACCCCTTGTACACAACCACAATTGGCCTCTTGATAACAGATATATTCTTCAAGATATTCGCAGGTCGTGACAATGTCAGCTGCCTTATAGGCAGGCACACAAATTTGCCCAGAACAACCTGCAGCAACACAATCAACATCGCTTTGACAATGTATTTCAGGTCCTGGCTCCGGAACCTGCGCACTAGTACAAGCAACAACAAAAACAAGTAAAAACAGGTACCACTTCATACAAAGTTTCAAGAAGCAAAGTATATAACCCTTACGAAACAAAAATGGCAGGTTTACCAGGCAATGCCTGTGTAGCCTTAGTCTCAGAAGAATCTTCCGCTTTTAAAATAACAACATCAAGACCAAGTTCAGAAGAAAAGAACGCAACGTTCTCACGTAACACACGCATTTCTTGCTCATAGGTCAAAAACTCTGCAGGCAATTTGGCAGGGTTTTTAACAAACTGCGGAACTAACTTAGACACGTGTTTTTCATGGCCTTTCACGAGTGAAGCTTTAATCAAAGCACCAACATCACGCGTTTCAGACATCTTTCGCTTCAAAGCACGCACAAAATCATACATCCACTCATCAGCAACAAACAACGTAACTGTTTTTGCATCAAACTTAACTAATGCTAAGACAGAACGTACATCATCAAGCACACCACGAACAAACTGCTCAGACGCTAAAGCAGACGCATCCACATCCTTTGCAGAAAATGTTGGCCAAGCAGCAACAGAAACAAAATCCTTTTTGCCTATCTTGCTCCACAACTCTTCACAGATGTGCGGACAAAACGGCGCTAACAATAAAATTTGCACTTCAATCGCTTTTTTTACCACAGGCGAATACACATCGCCAGAACAACGACGCATGTACCACTTATAGGCACGTTGTAAATCAAAATATCCACGTTGAATCGCTGAACGAAAGTTAGTACGTTCCATAAACGCCGTGGTATCTACAACAATCGATGCAAGCGCAGAAGCAAACCACCTATCAATAGCCCGTTCTTGTGCAACACCTTTCAAGGTATAATCGCTGACCAAATCAAACAACTGCACAAACTTCGCATCCATTCCTCGCGCAAAAGAGCTATCCCAGTTAGGGTCATCCAAATCTTCACCACCATTTAAGATGGTAAGGCGACACGCATCAGGGCTATACTGCTCAACTAACCGTCGCAAAGGAATCATGTTACCTAGAGATTTACTCATTTTCTGTCCGTCGGCAGTAACCCACCCGTTAACACCGATACCTTTCGGCCAAAATTTCTTATCAAAAATAGCAACGTGGTTAAACATAAAAAAAGTTAAATGATTTTGCACTAAGTCTTTACCTGAATTTCTAAAGTCAACCGGGTACCAATACAAAAAACTTTCGCGCATAGCTTTAACATTTTTTACACGCGGCCGAGATCCACGCCCTAAAAACACCCAATCAAAAAACGCCTCATCAAGCTGTTCAGCAGCAACATCTGCAACCAAATGCGCAATGGTGTAATACGCCATGTAAATGGTACTGTCTGACAAAGACTCAATTAACCACTTAGAATCCCACGGTAAACGCGTACCAAGCCCCTGTTCACGAGTACACGCCCAATCATGCAACCAATCAACCACATGTAAAAACTGTGCACGGACTTTCTCCGGGTACAAGGTAACCCCGTCAAGACATTTTTTCACAGCAAGCTTCCACTCAACATCTCCGTAGGCTAAAAACCACTGATCAGCAACAATCTTAACTAAACAATTATTTTTTGAACGTGAAACAACAGGCTCAGGTAACTCATAGAAAACATCACCTAAAGGTGAGGCAACAATTTCAGCTTTAATTTCATCTTTTACAGCAACAACAGGTTTGCTAGAATAATCCTTAGAAAAAAACTTCGTGGTATACTTATCGTTTAATGTCGATTCATAAAAACTAACTTTGTAAATCTTTTCTTTTGCAGCTTGAATCTCCTTCGCCTGTTTTTGCGACGTTATTTTCATTTCCTCGCAAACTTTTTGTGCAGGAGAGTTACCAAACCCTGGCGTATCTAATACAGGTAAAAGAGAAATCGCAGCAACTTCTTTTACTGATAAACCAAACTGCTCGCATAAAGCGGCATCTTGTTGTAACTCAAACAAAGCAACATAATCATCCGGCGAATCTGTCGGAACTGAATGCACCATGCCTGTACCTTTAGTTGCATCACAAAAAAACGCAGGCAACACTAAAACATTCTCACCAGAAAACTCTGCAACACGTTGCCCAATTAACTCTGAACCAAGAACATCCCCAAGGATGGTAACTTGCTTATCTTGATACGACAACTTCTCAGCACACTCTGCTGAAACAATCCACTCTTCATCGTCAACTTTACACAACACGTAAGAAATTTCAGGATGTACAAACAAATTGGTAACACCTAAAATCGTTTCAGGACGCAAGGTTGCCGTAACTAAAAAACTGCCATCGCTACGTTTATGCTTTATCAAAGTAAACTCTTGTGGAACAACACCTTCCCCGACGCTACGCGCATGATCACCGACAGGGTTCGCATCAACAGGGTCCCACACAACAGGAAATTTGCCCGTACGCACATATCCTTTTTCTTTTAATTTTAAAAACTGCCAAGCAATAAATGCCTTATACTGCGGCGCCTCTGTGGTGATAAACTCACGTCGCCAATCAATAGAAAAACCTAACTTTTCAAAATCGGTTTTATATCGTGGCGGAAAGTAGGTAGTCCAATACTGCGCGTCAGAAAACTTAGCTAAATCTTCTTCAGCAACATCAAAGTCTCGCAAGGTTTGCAACTGTTTGGCATCTTTTGCCGCAACAAGCTTTGCCGCAGAAACAATAGGTGAGCCAGTCGCATGCCACCCTTGCGGGAATAAGACATTAAACCCCTGCATACGTTTGTACCGCGCAAACGCTTCAGTACGCATATAAGTAAATAAATGTCCTAAGTGAGGAAGACCGTTCACATAGGGATAAGGAGAATTTAAAAAAAATTTCGGCTTTGCAGCATCAACTTCAGACGCAAACAACTGTGCTTGTTCCCACTGCTGCTGCCACTTAACATGGAGTGCGTGCAAATTCATACAGCAACTACTACGACCATGATTTTAAAGGTTTCGCACAAAAACAACACCACAGGCCAAATCCTAGGTAATACAGGCCAACAAACGCAAGGATGACAAGCAAATCAAAAAATAGCAATAAGGTACTTACTAAGCCCAAGGAAAGCAAAGCCCCAATCTGCACAGCACTCTTATAGACAGCATAATACCTAATTTCGTCCTTTGGGTGTATAGAAGAAAAAAATGCTGTTTCTTGGTTTGGCTCAACAAGTGATGCACCAAAGTACGCAAGTAACAAGAAAGTTAAAAGGAGCAAAAATGACTCAACAAAAACAAGCAACGAAACAAAAACTCCGATAAATAAAAACCCGATAAAGATTAACTTCCAAGCACCATATTTATTACCCAAATGTCCCGAATACATTTCAAACAAAAACTGCGGCAACACTTTGATAAAGAAAATAAAACCAATCACAGATTTGGCAAATCCAAGTCCATCTAAGTATAAAGGAAGAAACACCATCATCAATGTGACAAATCCAGCATAGGACAAAGCAGAAAAGTACAACAAAAACAGTGACCTGTTCGTAAAAAACGAGCGCACGGTCTCAACCCACGTAAAATCTTTTTGCTGCGGAATTCTAAACTTTGGCCGTTTACGTAAACTAAGAATACACGCAGGTAAAAGACAAAGAATACCGCTAACATAAAAGACCGACCGCACACCATACGATTCAGCGACAAAACCGCCAATTAACGGTCCAATCAACCACGCAAAATTAACAAAAGAATAATGTGCACCTTCCTCATCACCCACGTGCCCTTTCGGTGCTGAGGCATGGATAAAGAGTCCAAGAGAAATCATAACGACAACAAAAAAGAATATGCGAAACAGTTCTAAAAGATAAAACGCGGTTAGGGTATAGATGAAAGGAAAAACAAAAAAACTCACACCCAAACCAACAAAACCAATTTTAAGAAGAGATAGAGGGTCATACCGTTCAAGCATAGGTGCAACAATTAATTCAAAGAGTAAAGATAAAAGAGCAATACTCGCAAAGACAAAACCAATCGCACTTTCACTGGTAACAATTTCTTGCAGATACAAAGGTACCATCGGCGCCAAGACTGCCGTGGCAAAAGCAAACAGCATGGATAAAAAAGGAAAGAAAAAAAACACGTTATGACGCAGACGCGATTTGTGAAACAGCATATAGGTTGATTGCACCTCTGCGGGTATTTAAAACTTTAGACAAGAAGTGCAGAAAGGTCTACAGCCAACTCCCCAGCAATCTCACCTAAAGTTACAAGATCGCTCTCACCATAGTACGTCGCAGCAAGCGTAACGGTTTGTCCTGTGGAAAGAATCGCTTGCAAGTGTACAATAGAGGTCAAAGGCGTTTGCATGCCGTACCATCCTGAACCAAAGCCAAGGTCTTGATTCCAATCAGAAGAATCAGCGGCAAAAGCTGCGTTGGCGGCAAAAAGATCTGCAACGCGCTCTTCACTTGACGTGCCATACACATCAATACTTAACGTCACTTGGTTGTTTGGTGAAAGTCCAGCGGCAAAGGTACATTCGTACTCGTCCCCGCTAACAAGGACAAACGGTTCAGTCAAACCTAATGGGGAAAACAAACTGTTCAGCTCATCAACAGAAACATCAACAGCGCAATCTATTTCCTGCATGGATGTACCTTCAGCAAGAGGAATGTCTCCTGCTGAACAACCAGCAAGGGCAAGTAAAAAGAAAGTCAAGAGCAATAATCGTGAGTGCATATCTTATTTTAGGAATAACCCCTTTATAACAATTATCCTTTTATAGAGGAACAAAATCATACCAGGTATGAATCTAGTAGCATGTTTATCAACAGGTAAAGGCACATGGGGCCATGTCGGCAGATTGATGACCGACGGTGACTGGAATAAAGTGTTAGTGATTACCAACGAATTTGGCAAAGAAAACTTTTCCTCAACACAAGAGCACGAAAAAATTATCGTAGATAGTGCAAAAGCAATTGAAGTGTTGCGAGACGAAATTATAGACAAACTACAAGGTAAATTGTCAGGAACAGAAATTGCACTCAACTTAGTTTCAGGCACAGGCAAAGAACACATGGCAATAACTGCAGCTATTCTCAAATTAGGTTTTGGCATTCGCTTTGTTGCCTTAACAAAAGATGGTGTCAAAGAAGTTTAACGCCGCACATATTGAGCAAAGCTAAAATTCTCACCAACATCCTCACGAGAGGCACAAGCCCAGGTTAACTGGTCAATAGGTGGAAAGTAGGTATCCGCATCTAAAAACTCTTCATGGACATGAGTAATCTCTAAGCGTGAAGCAAGGGGTAAAGTCTCAGCAAAAACGCTTTGGCCACCTATAACAAAAGCGACATCAGAGTCAATACTCTTAAGCGCAGAAGAAAAAGAGCGATAAACAAAAGCACCAGGTGCGGCATAGCTAGGGTCACGACTCAAAACAACATTACGCCTGTTTTTTAAAGGACGAAACCGTTCGGGTATGGACTCATAGGTTTTACGCCCCATCAGCACAGGGTACCCCATAGTCAATCGGCGAAAACGTCCCATATCTGCGCGACGAAGGTGCGAAAATCGCTCAATATCATCACCTAATCGCCAAGGAAGCTCTCCATCCTGACCAATAGCACTGTTTGCAGCGACAGCAGCAACTAAAACAAGTTCCATAGGAGTTCATACAAGAGCAGAGTAATAAAGTGATCGGACACAAACTTTAAAAAAGTCAAAGCAACCAAACAGCCATGCCCTCTTTGTTTGATAATCTGTTAAAATCTGACGAATCTTTGTTTCAAAACCCTATCGCATTAGATTACGATTTTCAACCAAAAATTATTTTATACCGAGAAGACAAACAGCAAACAATAGCACGATGCATTGCGCCATTACTTCAAAAAAGAAACGCAAAAAACATCCTATTGGTAGGCAAACCTGGCGTCGGTAAAACTGTCTGCGCAAAGCAAGTGTTAAGAGAGCTTGAAGAAGATTATGGCGAGCAAGTATATTGTCTTTACGTGAATTGTTGGAAAACAGACTCCGCGTTTAAAATCCTTTGCAGTTTATGCGAACAGGTGGGCTATACATGGACCCATAATAAACGAATAGACGAACTACAGGCTGCCTTTGCAAAAATAATAAACAAGTCAGCAGCAGTTATTGTCTTTGATGAAGCAGACAAGCTTGAAGACGAAAGTATCCTCTACACACTCCTAGAAGATTTATACCGAAAATCACTCTTACTCATAGCAAACAACAATGACTATCTTGACGACCTTGACCAAAGAATTCGATCAAGGCTTGCAGCAGAAAAGTTAGCGTTTGAACCATATACATTAAACCAAACCTACGGCATCTTGCAACAGCGAAAAGAATTCGCGTTTGTACCTAATGTCTGGGACGAAGATGCGTTTGACAAAATAGTCAACGTGGCGTACATGATCAAAGATATGCGTACAGGATTATTTTTAATGCGTGAAGCAACAGACATCGCAGAAATAGCCTCGTCAAGAAAAGTAAGAGAAGAGCACGCACAAAAAGCAATAGACAAATTGGACCATTTCAAACAAAAAGCACCAGAAGCACTTAAAGACGAGCAAAAAATTATTCTCAACCTCATCAAACAACATACAGGAAAAACTTCAAGAGAGCTCTTCAAAACGTACGAAGACAAGGGTGGCGAGAAAAGTTACAGGACATTTCACAGATACCTTAAAGAACTTGCCAAAGCACGCATGATTACCCTAGAAGAAGATAATAGAGGCAACGATGGCCGATCCACTATTGTCAAATACACCAGCATAAAAAAGCTAGACGAGTTTTAAACCAAGCACAACCTTTAAATATCCGAATTCTCCTCAAAACCTCATAAACCTAACTATAGAGGGGGAAAAATATGTATAAAACAAAATTGATATTTCTCGTTACACTGATGGTGCTTGCACTAAGCGCAGCTGGTTTTGCTGCAGAACAATGTGTTGATTCTGACGGCGATAATATTTACGCAAAAGGTGTAGTTTCATACCCTGAAAGTAACGATATTCGAAGCACACAACAAGATACGTGTTTTGATGGAAAAACCTTATACGAACAAACATGTGAAGGTGGTAAAAAAGTTGCCTGTGAATTCGGCTGTTCTGACGGAAGTTGTCGAACAGTAGGTGCACTACACGAGACACCAACATCATGTACAGACACAGATGCAGATGATAATATGTATGTAAAAGGGTACATTTACAGCGGTACAGAACTCGCTGGTGTGCGTGAAGACTATTGTGCTTCCCATGACACCTTATACGAGCAAAACTGTGCTGGCGGAAAATTCGTTTCCTGTCCAGCTGGCTGTAACGACGGTACCTGTCGACCTACAGGATCTTTAGGTGCACAACAAAGTGAATGTCTAGATTCAGACAACGGTGACAACTTCTTTGCAAAAGGCGCAGTATCCTATACAGGCGACATCAGAGAAGTATACCCTGATTACTGTTCAGACTTTGAAACACTAGTCGAGCAAACCTGTGAAGGTCCTATCGAAGTCTTTTGTACACGTGGATGTTCCGACGGTACCTGTGCTGAAACAAGCGAAGCACAAGTAGTTGGCGATTTAGACGAAGGTCGAAAAGTACTCAGCGCAGAAGATGTACCTGGCGCAGAAGAACCTGCAGCTGAAGAACCAGCAACAGAAGAACCTGCAGCCGAAGCACCCGCACCTACACCTGCACCACAAGCAAGCGGAGCAAACAGAAACAAGGTCTTGATGTGGATAGTAATCATCTTAGTGCTTGGAGCAATCTGGTATTTCTCCACAAACAAAAAGAAGAAGTAATAAATACTTCTTCTCTTATTTTTTCTTTTATTATGCAACAAAAAATTTATGAAATTTTGCTTGAAAAAAACGAAATTACCTGGAAATCTATCATCCAGGATTTAGTTAAATCCGGACAAGTTGATCCGTGGGACATTGACATTTCTCTGCTAGCAAAGCAATATATTACACGTATTAAGCAGATGCAAGAGACTAATTTATTCATCTCAGGTAAAATGTTGTTAGCCTCAGCTTTACTGTTAAAAATGAAATCAGACAAATTAGTGCTTGAAGACTTCACCGCCTTTGAAAACAAACTTTTTCCACCAGAAGAACTTTTTGAAGAAGACATGATATTTGTAGAGCGACCAACTATTCCCGAGAATCCCCGTTTAACGATTAAAACACCCCAAGTAAGAAAAAAGCAGGTAACAGTTAATGACCTTGTAGCAGCACTTGAAAAAGCACTAGAAGTCAACGAAAGAAAAACGCTTAGACGGGCACGTCTTAACGAAGTGCCAAAAGATGTAGCGATTCCCAAAAAACCGGTAGACTTTTCTCAACTCATTACAACAGTCTTTGCTAAGATTAAAGATTTTTTTAGCAACGGCCACAATACGGTAACTTTTAAACAGTTAGTACCATCAGAACAAAAAGAAGACAGACTATTCACATTTGTACCACTATTACATTTAGCAAACAAAAACCATATTGATTTAGAACAAACAGAACCGTTTGGACAGATAGACATCACTCTCAAAGACAAGCAAAAAACTTAAATAGCGTCTTATGAAAAAAGACACAGGAGGTAAAGAAACTATGGCAGAAGGACAAAGTAAACTGTGGGCATTTATAGGCTACCTCGGAATCCTATGTTTACTACCACTCTTACTCAAAAAAGATGACGCCTTTGCACATTTTCATGCAAAGCAAGGTCTCGTATTGTTTCTCACTGGAGTGATATTAAGCATCATTATGGTCATCCCGATCTTAGGGTGGATTGTCGGTGCAGTCGGTACCTTAGTGCTACTCGTACTCTGGATCATCGGTTTAATTAACGCACTGACAGGAAAACAAAAAGCACTACCATTAATCGGTGGGTTTGCAGAGAAATTATCTCTGTAAAACTTTTTTCTTTTTTTAATATTACTCCAAATCTTTTTATGTTTATCTCAACTTTCAGCTTTTCATGGTTGAACAAAAAGAATCTCCATTGATGGGAAGCCTTCGCATATCTAGTTACATCATACAATATGGTGGAGCAATAGCAATGGGTATAGGGGCAAATTTTGTTCCCGATTCAAGTACCTTTTTCCCAAAATGTGTAGTAGCAGCTGGTTGCATTGGTGTAGGCTACGGACCTATACGATACCGAAAATCAAAAAAAAGAAAAGAAAACGTATTTGAGCATAGCGTATTCTAAACTTTTGCGTTTTTGACCAACACCACCTGATTAAGAATTTTCCTGGTTT
>CAYFPK010000026.1:0-12105 GCA_964344975.1 Candidatus Woesearchaeota archaeon | reverse complement strand
AATGAAACTAAAAAGTTTACTCGCTGCAGCAATATTAACAGCAAGCATAGCGCAAGGAGAAGAATCAATCGGATTATATGGACCAGTCCAAAGATACCCAGAATTAGAACCTGAGGAGATAACAGCAAGAATAGAAGCAGAAGGGCAAAGATATGAACAAGCTCAAGCAACGTTCCAAAAAAAAAAAGAATTTTAAAAAAATTAGAACCAGAAATAATTGAATGCGATTTTCAGGCAGGAAGTGGGCGCTATAGCGACCCATTTTTTACCAGACTCAAGCTAACAGGAAGAAGCGCAAGGCACTATATAGCGCTTTACAAATCAAAATTCAGTGAATTATATAGACCGCAAGAAGAATGTGTACCATTAGTAGAGGAATGGTTACAAGCTAGATACAAAACAATAACAGCAGATATAGAAAGAAGACTAGCAGATAAAGAGAGGTTACAACTCCTAGAAGAACAAAGTGCAAGAGAATATCTTCGAAAGACAGAAGAAGAAAGAAAAATAAGAAGAAAAGTCATGAAACCAAAAAAGAAAAGAGAGAAAAGAGAAGAAATAAAGTTTATATTAGAAGCAATACGAAGACAAAGCACCAGAAGACATAATTGGATCAGAGACCATGATGCAGAGATTAGTGACCTGTGTACAGAAGTACTTTCTTTTTTAGGAGGAGAAAGGCGCATGCCTAAACATTGCAGAAGCCTTCAAAGTAGATCTTCTCAAAGACCTTAATAAAGGTAAGGTTTAAAAATACGTAAAAAAAATACAAAGCATGATCACCACATTCATTTTAGACGGTAGTAAACTCAAAGAACCAAAATTCAACCCAGAGAAGAACCCAAAAACAAAACTCACATGGATTGATATAACTAAACCCACTATTGAAGAACTCAAACATATAAAAAAAGCATACAAAATCCACCCCTTAGCCATTGAAGACTGTTTAAGCAATGACAACAGCTCAAGAATGCAAGAATATACAGGCCACTTCTTTCTAGCACTCGCTGAAGTTATTGACACAAACAACACACGATGCAGTTCTGTTAATTATCTTATTGGTAAACACATCATAATCACCACACACCACACAAAGGTAAAAATATTTGAAGAACTCAAAGAAAACAAAGATAGTCTAAAGAATTTCATGAAAGAAGGCCAAGATTTCTTTTTACACGCACTAATTAACAAACAAAACCAAGGCTTTTTCCCAGCAACAGAAATCCTTGCAGCACAGCTAAATAAAATTGAAGATGAAGTCTTAAAAGAGCCAGACAAAGAAATTATTAGTAAAATTTTCAGTTTAAAAAAACGTATAACTAGACTCAAAAGAATCACCGCATCACAAAAAGAAATCGTTTTCAATGTAGCAAAAGAAAGCCCGTTTATTTCACAAAAAGCACTACCGTATTACAAAGATTTGTATGAACACATTTCAAAGGTAGACCGAGAATTAGCAGATTTACGAGAAAACATTCTAGGAGTCCTAGAAGTGCACTTAACCATGAACGCAAACAAAACCAACGACATCATGAAAGTCTTAACTGTCATTGCAACAATCATGTTACCCTTAACGCTAGTTGCCTCCATTTATGGGATGAACTTCAAATTCATGCCAGAAATTGGGTGGAAATATGGCTACGCATTTTCTTTAGGCATCATGGCAGTTTTAGCGGGCATCATGATCCTTTACTTTAGACAAAAGAAGTGGTTGTAATTTTTACTATTGACGACGAGACGCATAAAGATTATACAATCCTAAAAAAGCAGAGGCACCAGCAAGACCTCCAACAATAGCAGGAGCAAAAGAGTAACCAGGAGCAAAGGCCTCTGCAGTCTCTAACACCGTCATATAAACTTCATCTGAAAGCTCAGACGCCCTAGACAACTCAGTTTGCAACACTGCTGATTTTGCAGAAGCACGTTCCAAGAGAAGACGTAAACTCTCAATTCCACTCATACCAGCAACAACACCAAGAGAAAGAGCCCAATAAAAATCATTATCCATGAGACCAAAAAGAATCACCCCTTAAAAAAGACTTCACAAATACAACACAAGAATTAAAGAAAAAAAGAAAAAAAACGCGCTGTCTAAACAGCACAACGTCCAGCCATACCACCATCATCCAGAGCAATTTCTTCACAGAAAGCTGCAGGACCTAGGAGGTTACGACAACGAACGGTCTCATAAGCTACAACGCCATTATCACACTTAGCTTCAGCTAAATATTTATTTCTGTGACAAGAGTCATAAGCCACTCGTGATTGCTCTAACCTTTGACCAGTCCACAAGTTTTCTAAATGTGCAGACGACGGTAAAAAGAACCTATCAGCACCCATGTGAACATCGTTGTCAAGACAGGTTACCATAGACTCAGCTGCTGTACGCTCATCTGTTGCAATTGCACTACGATCTGCCTGTACAAGGAGACTACCAACATCAGTTTCAACGATATACCGATCATCACCAAGAACATATTCACCTGTAACATCTTCTGTACCATCAGGAGCCTTTGCAAACAAGAGCAAGAATGCCAACAAGATCAGCACTAAAGCAAACAGCAACGAATACTTCACTCCAGGGTTACTTCTAGAAGAACGGGACTTTGATCTCGACCTCTTTTTCGCCATGTAAACATACCACCTTTTTTTTAATACATAAATTCAGAATGTAGAGTTTATAAAGGTTACGCCTTTCGAATAGCACGTTCTGCACGTTCATAAAGGCTAGCCACCTTTTTAATATCAACATCAGCAGGTAATAACGAAACAAAACGACGACCGCGACGAGGCAAAAAAGATGAAGATCTAGAAGCTACCCCTTCAAGAAAACTACCTAGAGCCATGCTTCCAAGAGGATTATCCACAGGTTTAGTTAAAGGAAAATAAATTTGACAAAGACCAAAAACTCGTGCACACGAAACATCACTTCCAGCATACAGAAGCGTATAAAATCGTTGAGAAAGTGGCGTATCAACGTGAGGCCGATCCCGTGCAAGCACATCAGAAGGCAAAACTGAAATTTTACCATACTGACGAGAGCCAGCAACAACACCAGCAACATACACAGCATCTAAACGATATAAAACGCCAGTAAATCCAACACCTGTACGATCAGGCACCAACCAACCATCAAAAAGAGGTAAGTCTGGATGATCTAAACGAGCAAGGCCAAGCTTATCTGCAACACTAAGACTTTCAAGACGTTCAGTGCTTGCGCCAGTGATATCTTCAAAAGCCACATCAGCAAAGGTAGGACCATCTATACCAAGAAGGTCACACAATTTAGCCTCATCAGCTAAAGTTTCATCAAAAGGTACATCAGTCATAACAATAAGCAAGATAAGAAAATTTATAACAGTTATTACAGTTGAGCATATTCTTCTAAAACTAACGAATCAAGTCGCTCAAGATCAGTGACAATACCTAAGCGCCCACCACCGAGCTCAACAATTTGTCGCGCAAACGCTTCATGTTCTTCTTCAAGACCTAAAGCAAGCACAGACACGGTAACACCACAGTGAACAGCCTCAGCAACCAACCGCAACGTTTCTTGCTGCGGATCAGCGCCAACGGTAGGCACAGCATCAGTAATTAAAATTAAATGTTTAGTCATGGGTGTTGAAGGAAAGAGTTCCAAGGCACGAGAGATAGTTGAAACAAAATCAGTTTGTTGCCGTGCTTTGACAGAAACTATACTACGTAAAAACAAAGCAAAATCCGTTGAAGGCTCAAGCGCAACAGAGACTTCTTTGCCAAAGACAAGCAAACCCACACGATCCCGCGCATCAATGGCTTTGTATGCAAGAGCAATTCCTGCTTTTTTACACGCAGAAATTTTCTTCCCCTTCATAGAACCTGAAGCATCAAGAGCTAAAAGCACACAAACTTGACCACGGTCTTCGCGTTCAAACACTTGTAAATCTTCAAAAGCTAAAGTAGAATGGCCACGACGCAGTGCAAGATGTACACTCTTACGCAAAGCCAAGTTAGCATACCTATCCCCTTTATGATACGCACGCACATCAATCTTTTCACCATAATGCGATCTTTTTTTATGCACCCGCTCACCAAGCCCTTTAGCTTCAAGCACATGCAACTCGTCAATGTACATAGACAGTGCAGCAAGATCATACCCTTTTTGCGTAAAAGTCAAATCTTTAGTAACTAACCCATCTTTTTTCAAAGAATCAAACTTTTGTTGCATACGCGCTTGTAAAACACGACGAAACTCAGGAAATCGTAAATTCTTTTTAAGAGCATGGGGATCTTCACCAGAAAGCAAACATAACAACTTTTCACCATATACCTGCTCAGCATGTTCATAGTTAGAAACCATTTGTTCAAACATCACATCAGGGTGAAACGCAGAAAGACCTTGATTAGACGCTTCTTCAAGTAACTGTCCTTGTTCAATTTTATCCTCATCAGCAGACACAAGCGAATGGGCAAGACCAGAATCAAAATCGCCAGCTGCCGTTTGAGATTCAAGACCGGTAACTAATTCATCCACAACAAAGTTAGGGATCAACGTCTGAGGATTCATTAGCATGACGTTCTAAAAAACGTTTCATTTCTTCAGCTAAAAAAGACTCAGGCGTTAACAAATATTTTACAGAAGGTTTTAAGACAATACGGTGTGATAACACAGACCGCATAGATGCAGATACATCAGAAAATTGTACAACTTTTCGACCGTGTAACAAAGCAAAAGATTGTGCACGCTCATACAAACCAAGGCAAGCACGTACACTTGGAACACGCGCAAGGTTTTCATTATCTCGCAACGTACGTACAAAAGATAAAGCAAACTTCAAAACTTCTGCAGGAAAAGTAACCTTGTCAAGCGTCTTTCCTTTGGTAAGCACGATCCGCTCTTCAATAGCAAGCGTTTCAGGATAACCTACATGCACTAAGTCAAAACGATCTAAAAGAACATCAGACAACTTTTCAGTTCCAGAAAAATCATCAGGGTTCATGGTAGCAATTAAAATAAAATTAGCTTCCAAATCAACAGCATAACTACCGATGGTTGCTTGACCTTCTTCAAGCACTTGTAAAAGCGCATTTTGTAACTTTTCAGGGCAACGGTTAATTTCATCAAAAAACAGCACGCCACCATTAGCTTTAAAGATTTTACCTGGGGTAAAACTCTGCGGCGCTAAAGGACCAAATTCTAAAGCTTTGAGTGGATCAATATCACCTAAAAGGTCTTCAACCGTCAAATCAGGACTTCCTTGAATACGCACAAAAGGAGCTGAAGCACCATCCACAGTAGGTAAAACAGCAGCCAGATTCTTAGCTAAAGTAGTTTTTCCTATACCCGGCGGACCAACCAGAATGACGTGTCGATCCATCAAAAGGGCACTTAAAAGCTCCCGTTTAACCGATTCCTGGCCATATATATCAGTAAATGCATCCTTATCCAGGTACCCTAACAACGTTTCTCGCAACATGGTAACCTGCTGCTAAATTCCTAAAAGTATTTAAAGTCATCGCCATAACCATATAAAAATGAACGAGAATTTGACTGACGATATGAAAAAAAGCATGGAAAAAACCAAGCAAAATATCGAGAAATATAGCAAAGAAATCAACAAAGAATTTGGCAAAAAGATCTTAGGAACAGCAATTTTACCGCCACAAAAAGAGGCAAAAAACAAAAACGAGATTAGTATTCTGATTTTAAGCGACATCGCAAAAGAAAAAGACGCGTTCAAAGAGCGTGAAAAGCTCATCAAAGTAACTAACCAAAAAGCAGAAAAAATTGACAAAAACATCAAACCCTACGTGCTTGACGTATGGGAATTACGTGAAAACTGTTTTGACAGCAAATACGAAATCTTAGACTCCGTTGCAAAATCAGCGATTCTTTCTGATAAAAAAGATTTACTCAAAGCCGTCAAAATTGCCGAAGTGCACAAACAAATGACGCTAAAAAAGTTCGAAAAATACATTGTTAGCTACGTTGCAGTGGGCTCCTTATTTCGTGGCGATGCAACAAGCCACGACATTGACGTTGCTGTCGTCATTGATGATACAGACGTCAAAAAAATGACACGGGCTGAACTTAAAGATAAACTCAGAGCAATCATCTACGACATGGGCCGTCAAGCAAGCATGATCACCGGTGTTAAAAAACAGTTTCACATTCAAACGTACATCCTAACCGACTTCTGGGATTCTCTTAAAGACGCCCAACCAGTCGTTTACACATTTTTACGTGACGGTGTACCCCTGTACGACCGAGGCGTATTCATGCCATGGAAATTACTGTTACGTATGGGAAGAATTAGACCATCCCCTGAAGCAATTGACATGCAGATGGACGTTGGTGAGCGGTTAATTAAACGAACAAAAGGAAAATTATTATCAATCATTGGCGAAGATTTATACTACGCAATTTTAAACCCAGCACAAGCTGCATTAATGCTATACGGGATTGCCCCACCAACACCTAAAGAAACAATTAAACTAATGAATGACATTTTCGTCAAAAAAGAAAAATTACTTGAAAAGAAGTATGTGGACATGCTTGCTGAAATTCGCAAGTACTACAAAGACATCGAACACGGTACCATTAAAGAGGTAAAGGGTAAAGACATTGATAGACTACTAAAAAACGCAGAAGAATACTTCAAACGTATTAACAAACTATTCAACCAGATTCAAAAAAAGAGTAACAAAAAGAGCATTACAGACATTAACAAGACAGCAGAAACCTTGGTAAAAGACGTCTTAAAAGAAGAAGGCAAAACTCCCGGCAAGAACCCACTGACACAGTTCAAAAAACATTTTGTAGATACAAAGAAAATGCCAGCAAAAGTTTTAGAAGATCTCAAAGAGATTAAACAAGCAAAAGAAAAATTCCAAAAAAACAACATTTCCTACCAAGAACTTGAAAAAGTACGCAGACAAGCGCGCCAAACAATCAAATATTTGGTTGAATACATGGATAGAAAAAAACATTACGCACTACAAAAAGCAAAGATTCGATTTAGATATGAAGAAAAAACCTTCGGCGAAGTATTACTCCTAGAAGACATTGCTTTTATCATCCACGACATCACGAAACCCACTGAAGGCTTAACAAAAGCAAAAGTAGACAAAAACGGTAAAATGAGTAACATAAAAAAGGCAACACCACAAGAGTTTGAAAAACACTTAACCTCAGCAAAGATTCCAAAACAAGTGTTAATTAAAGAAAAAACATTTGAAAATTTAAAAGAACTCTTTGGCAAGGATGTTGAAATTCTATTAAACTATTAGCAACTTACTTACAGCATACAAAACATATAACCCTAACAACAACATCGCCCCTTTTCTATGTACACGCTGGCGATAAGAAAACAACCCAACAACAACTAAAGAGGTCAAAAACAAAAACGGTAAATCAAAGAACAACACTGAAGTTGAAACAGCAATGGGATACAACAAAGAACCAAGCCCCATCACAAAAAGTGCATCAAAAATATTACTACCAAAAAGCCCAGCTACAGACAAAGAGACAGCACCACGACGCACAGCACTTAAAGCAACAACTAGCTCAGGCAAAGAAGTACCAAGACCAACAACAAATGTACCAACAAGCCCCGCAGAAACACCCCAAACAGCAGCCAAAGCAAACGCATGATCAACGACAAACGGTGAAGAAAACCCAAGCAACAAAAATCCACCGACAATAGAAAGGATATCCCAACCTAAGTCAAGAGAAGGGGCACGAAGAATCTTCTCATGAACTTTTTCTTCACGAACAAGCGTTAAAAAATAGAACAAATACACAAGCAGCATCACAATCCCTTCAAGACGACTAAACCCATCATACCCAAACAAGAATAACAAAAGCACAGAACCCAAAAGCATAGCACCATCACGATACAACTGACGACGGCGTAACACAAGCACAGCAAACAAACCAACCAACCCAAGCGTTAAAGCAATTTGACCAAAGGAGGTACCAACAAGTTCACCAACAACAAACGCAGAAGTATCTACACCTAAAAATCGGTCATACGCAGCAGCGATATGCACCACAAGCTCAGGTAAATCCGTACCCACAGCAAGTACCGTCAAACCTAAAAAAACTGAAGAGATTTTATAATGTGCAGCAATATTTAGACAGGCACGAATAACAAGCTCCGCACCGAGGAGTAAAGAAAAGATCCCAACAAGTAAAATAAAAAATTCATGCATCAGATATCTCTACAAATAAGGCTTAATATACCTTACGGCCAAAAGAGATATAAAGTACACAACTAAAAAAAGCATATGTTAGCAAGCGACCTGCTCATTTTCACCGTAGCAATCATAGGAACGTTATTCGCAACAGACGTCTCTATTAAAGGACTAAAAGGCGTCGCAAAAGAGCTCCACATTTCTGAACTCTTCATTGGTCTCACCATCGCAGCAATAGGAACATCTCTGCCAGAAATTGCAGTCAACATCAAAGCAGGCTTAGCAGGTGCAGGCACGATAGTTACAGGAAACATTATAGGATCCAACATTTCAAACATTACCTTGCTACTAGGTGTATGTGGACTACTCACCCATTTTTACATGAAAAAAAGAGTGCTACATCGAGAAGGAGTTATGCTAGTAACATCAATTTTAATTATGACCATTGCACTCTCAGACTTAACAATCACCGTACTCGAAGGAGTATTACTCATAGCAATTTATTTCTTATGGATAAGCTACATTCTTTGGGATGACAAAATCATTTTAAAAAT
Source organism: Candidatus Woesearchaeota archaeon (assembly GCA_964344975.1). Lineage (GTDB taxonomy): Archaea > Nanobdellota > Nanobdellia > SCGC-AAA011-G17 > GW2011-AR18 > CAYFPK01. The sequence goes on along the minus strand of CAYFPK010000026.1, from coordinate 3,376 downwards.
GAACCATAGAAAAAAGAAAATAAAAAAACTTAAACTCACCATATACACAGCAACACTTCTACTCGGGTTCATTCTCCTAGGTATAGCAGCAAATTACGTGGTAGAAAGCGCAACAAGCATCGCAACAACACTCAACATAAGCCAGTACCTTATCGCAGTATTTTTAATTGGTATAGGCTCATCACTGCCAGAACTCATCCTCTCTTTACAATCAATCATTAAAGGCCACAGAGCACTTTCTATAGGAACACTGGTAGGATCAAACATAACAAATCCCCTTTTACCTCTAGGCATAGGATCTATTTTTGGCACAGCAACAATTGCAAAAGATGTATTATTCATTGACATTCCATTCTTAATTACAGCAACATTCATTGCCATCATCTTCTTATATTCAAGATACCCAGGTGAGCCAGACAAACATGAAGGATTAACAAAACAACACGCAGCAATATTACTCACACTATTTCTCATCTACGCAATAACAAAATTAACATTGTTACTTCTATAACAAAAGGTTTAAATAGACAAAAAATAAAAAGACCTGTAATGGCAGCAAAAAAATCCAAACGAAAAACTACAAAGAAAAGTAAAGCTCCCAAGAAAAAGTCCAAAAAAAGAAGGGTTCCAACAAGCTCTGATAAAGAGTTAGAAAATTTCTTAAAAAAATTAAAAAAAATAATCGAAGGATAATTACTTTTTACACAAAAAGCACAATCCTAAGAGTAAAAAGACTACAGTCCAAGGTTGAATGTTCCAAAAGTTCCATACGCCAAAATCACGCAACAAAAACAGAACACCTAAAAGCAGTAGTCCCCATGCACAACCACACCGTGGCCGACAACACATAGAACACGATGCACCTGATGCTTTCTTCGCCATACCCATATCCTCCTAATGCGGTTCAGGAATATTATCTAAAGCAGGCAAAGGTTGTACCGCAGACACTTCAGTAAGCTGCGGCTTTTGCTCAAGCGCTTTAAGACGTTCCTGAATCTCTTGACGACGCAACTCAAGCTCACTGCGAGCTGATGTACGACGAGGTTTTTTCGTTTTATTGTATGCTTGTGACATACCAGTGACAAACTCTTTTAAAAATAACGCACGACTAGCAACCTGTGGCTCAAGCGTAACGGTAGAAACAGAGACAACTGAAGCCAGCTTAGCACGGCTAGATTCTAAAAAATCATTGATAAGAAACTCAGGGTCAGCCACTTACAACCCCCCGTATTCAGATAAAGGCTTAGGAGCAACAGCTGAATCAAGGCCTGACTTACCACGTACATACTTTTCAAGCAAAATTAAACCTTTAGCAATCTGTTTATTTTGTTCAAGCAGAGATTCAAGTTTACTAGACAGCGCAGCAATCTTAGCTTCTGAACTTTCTACTTCACTGACATGCTTACTTGCTTCTTCAAAAAGTGAAAAGACCTTATCAAGACGTTTGGTTAATGTCTTCATAGATACCAGTAGCTCCTCGTGACGATCCTCCAAAGATTTACTTGTTGCCTTACGAGCAGCCATACAGTCCAAACCGTCTTGACCCTTTAAAAATCTTTCTTTTGGCAAGAGAGCTAAAGATTTATATAACAAACTCGCACCAACGCCACATGCTCCAAGTATATAGTACACTCAGTAGAAAAAAAGAGAATTTTACACCTAGAGAAGGCGACAAAGTCAACATGTTTGTCTGCGGACCTACCGTGTACGACTACGCGCACTTGGGCCACGCACGCAGCTACGTAGCATATGATTTTATTGTAAAGTACCTAAGATACAAAGGCTACAAAGTCTTTTATTTACAAAACATAACTGACATTGATGACAAAATTATACAACGAGCACAAGAAACAAATCAAGATCCAAAAAAACTAGCTGAACAGTTTGAAGAAGAATACAAAAAAGATATGAAAGCACTCAAAGTAAACAGTGTGGACAGATATGCACGAGCAACAGACTACATCCCAGAAATCGTCAGCCAAGTCCAAAGACTACAACAAAAGGGCTTCGCATATGAGCTAGACGACGGGATATATTTCGATGTACAAAAATTCACTGAATATGGTAAACTTGCAAAACAACCTTTAGAAGACCTTAAAGCAGGCGCAAGAGTTGAGGTAAAATCAAACAAACACCACCACGCTGATTTTGTGCTCTGGAAAAAAGCAAAACCTGGCGAACCAAAATGGCAAACAGAACTTGGTGAAGGCAGACCAGGTTGGCACATTGAAGACACAGCAATTGCAGAAAAACATTTCGGAGACCAATACGACGTACACGGCGGGGGATTAGATCTCATAAGGCCCCATCACGAAGCAGAGATTGCACAAATGGAGGCCATTTCAGGAAAAAAACCGTACGTAAAATATTGGATGCATAACGGCTTTGTCACCATCAACGAAGAAAAAATGTCAAAGTCTCTAGACAATTTTAAAACAATCAGACAAATTTTAGAAAACTATGACTGGAAAACGGTACGATTCTTCTTGCTAGCAACACCGTACCGAGCACCAATAAATTTCACAGATACAGGCCTAGATAACGCAAAAAACAGTTTAGATAGAATTCATGATTTTATACTCTCTTTAAACAATTATACAGAAGATACAGATAATCCGACAATTGCAACCATAATTAAAGAAACAGACCAGCAGATTGAACAAAGCCTAGACAACGACTTTGAAACAGCAAAAGCCTTTGCAGCAATCTTTAATGTAATAAAAGAAACAAACAAAGCAATGGCAGAACAAAATCTTAGCCAACAAAACAAGCAAGACATACACACACTGATAAAAAAATGGAACAAAGTATTCGAAGTATTCTTCCCAGAAGAAAACATCCCACAAGAAGTAAGGCAACTAGCAGAAAAAAGGCTGCAAGCACGAACAAACAAAAACTGGCAAAAAGCAGATGAATTAAGAGAACAAATAAAACAAAAAGGTTATTATATTGATGATACAGCCCAAGGGTTCCAACTAAAAAAGAGGTGAAAAAATGATAGTAAATGTATACACAACAACAACATGCCCCTATTGTAAAATGGCAAAAGAGTTTCTCAAAGCACATAATATTAAATTTAACGAGATAAATGTGCAAGAACAGCCAGAAAAAGGTCAAGAGATTACAGAAAAGTCTGGAGAAATTGGCGTCCCACAAATTGAGATTAAAAAGGATAAAGACGACGCAGGCACAATCATTGTAGGTTTTGACAAAGAGGAACTCAAAAAATCCCTAGGACTTTCATGAACTTTGACGTGATAATCATTGGTGGCGGCGCAGCAGGCCTAACAGCAGCGATCTATACAGCCAGAAAAAAATTAAAGACAGCGGTGATAACCATCGACATAGGTGGGCAAACCAACTTAACCAACCACAT
>CAYFPK010000025.1:2275-12259 GCA_964344975.1 Candidatus Woesearchaeota archaeon | reverse complement strand
AAGAACTCTTGATATAAACGAAGCAACAGCAAGAAAACGGGCATTTGATATTCGCAAAAGATTAAAAGAAAAAAATCCAGAGTTAGCAGAATATCTGTAGTAGAACAGAAATCACTTTTTAAAGAAGCTGTATACAAAAAAGAGAAAGTGCCCCTAGAAGCGAAAGTTGAACAAACAGACAATGAGTTGGTAGCAAGAACACTTGCAGGAGAAACAGAAGCGTTCGAAGAGATTTACAAAAGATATTACAGAAAAGTGTACTGCACAGCATTAGGGGTTGTTAAAAGAAAAGAAGACGCAGAGGACATTACCAATGAAGTTATGAAAAAAGCATTGGAAAAATTAGAGACATACAGAAAAGAAAATTTAGGCGCATGGCTAGCAGCTATAGCAAAACACGAAAGTTACCACCTAGTAAAAGAGCAAAGAAGACAAAGAGAAAAATTAAGGCAGTATAAAGAAGAATATCCAAGAGATTTTCCAGAGGTAAAAGAAGTAACATTACTAGACAAGCTAAAAAAAGCAATAGACATGCTGCCACAAAGAGATAAAGACATACTTAAGATGCAATATGGAGAAGGTCTTAATTTTAGACAAATTGGACAAAGGTTAGGTATCCAAAGAAATACAGCCTACGCAAGAGGATTCAGAATAAAAAGAAGGCTCAAAAAACAACTACGGAAGACCAAAGACCAAGTCTAGGCACAACCTTTATAAAAAACCAAGAAAAAATAAAACCATGGTCAACTTCAACGCCTTAAGCAAACTTTCAAAACCAGAACAAGAAGGGGTTATAAAAAACACACCAGAGTTTCACTTCTTCACCAAAACATTAAGCAAATGGCAAAGTACTAAAGAGAATGAACACCTTCAAAACTTACTAAAACTTCACCCAATAGTAATTAAGTACGGGCTAAGAAGATACCTTCAGCAAAGACAAATATCTAAAGAAGACGCACAACACATTCTCGAACAGCTTTAAAGCCAATCCACAACAACATCATCAATACGCAAGCGAGGGTTATAATCCAAATCAGCATCATACAAGCCTTTAGAAAACCGCAAACAACCAACCCACGCAATCATGGTTGCATTATCCCCAACATATTTCAACGGACAAATGTAAGCAGAAGCACCACGAGCAGAACACATGGAGGTTAACATCTCAGCAAACCGTTTATTGGCACCTACACCACCAATAACTAAAGCAGAAGTTTTACAAGTGTGCGCTAAAGCACGCTCACACACTTCAACAACCATAGCAAAATACGTTTCTTGCAAAGAATAACACACATCTTCCTTTGCAACACCTTTATCAACAAGCTGCATGGCCGCAGTCAAAATACCTGAAAACTCAACATCCATACCTTTCACGTTATAAGGAAGTTCCACATAAGAACCAGACAAAGCCAGTTGCTCAATTTTTGGCCCAGCTGGAAAACCTAAACCGATATAGCGGCCAAATTTATCTAAAGCATTACCAAGCCCGATAGAAAGCGTCTCACCAAACACACGGTAGCGTCCACCTTCATACGCAATAATTTGTGTATTCGCCCCGGAGATAAATACAAAGACAGGATCTTTCGCATCAGTCAACAACTTACCAATTTCAAGATGTGCAGCCACGTGGTTCACCCCAACCAGAGGTTTCCCATGGTCTTGAGACAATTTTTGCACAAACCGCAACCCTGTCCCTAAACAAGGGGCAAGACCAGGAGAAGAGGAAACAGCAATGCAAGCAACGTCATCCCAACCAAGCCCAGCTTCAACAAAAGCCTGCTCTAAAAGCTGAGGAAAATATTTTTCATGATGCGCAGCAGCATCGATAGGAATAATACCACCTGCATCAGTAGTAAGCGTATGACGAGCGTCAGCCAAGAGCGTCCCATCACTACATACTAAGGCAATTCCTGCCGTATGGGCTGTGCACTCCGCCGCTAAACAAACAAACGTCATACAACCGCAAACATAAAAACACATATAAAACTAATCTAAACACTACAGTGAACTAAAATCAGCAGATTTTTCTTTTTTACCACGATCTTTCCAAGCTGCTAAAAGAGCATCTCGATAATAATAGCCAAGACCACCTAAACCACCAAGAACAAAAAGCAACAAAAGCCACATCCACCAAGAAGAACCGGGCTCCTCAAAGTCAGCGACAGCTTCACCAGTTACAGCACCAAGACCAGAATCGTCCGACTCAGTAGGGGTAGAAACAGAGTCAGCAGAGGTCACAACAGCAGAAGTAGATGTCGTACGCGGCGAAGCAGGCGTAGTACCAACAACAGCATTACCGGCAGGCGTGGTACGTGAGGAGGAAGAACCGCCACCGCCACCGCCGCCTCCACCTCCGGTAGACGGACTACTAGATGGTGCAGGAATCGAGACAGTAAACTCTCGCACAGAGGAGTTAGTACCATGACCCAAAGCATCTATACAAGACACAAACCAGGTGTAACCACCGTTGCTAACCGTATCAGTAAAGGTACCATTTACAGTAGGCGAGAGATCCTCTTGATCAAACGCATCATTGACATACAAAGAGCAAGAAGAAAGATTACTGTAGACATCTGCAACAGTATAAGAAAAGTCAATAACACCATCATCATCTGTAGTCAAATTGGCAGGAGCAACTAACGTCACGTTAGGACCACTGGTATCAACATTAAAACTCTGCACAGACGAATTGGTGTTATGACCAAGCGCATCAAAACAAGAAACAAACCAGTCATGCGCACCTTCAGACTGTGTAGAAACAAAACTACCTGAAGCAAGAACATCTGTAGAATCAACAACACCATCAACATACAACGAGCAAGCCCCAATTGCACTTAACGCATCAGTAACCGTGTACGTCGCAGTAACAATACCGTCAGCATCAAAACTGGAATTTTCAGGGCCAGTTAAGACAACGTCAGGTCCATTCGTGTCAACAACAACGGTACGGTTCGTCGGCGCATAGGCAAGTAAAAGATGCGCATCAACAGCACGACAGCCCCAAAGGTAAGAACCATCAGCAAAAGGAGCAGTAAAGATTGAACTGTAATAGGTACCATCATCTTCCTCAGTCACATTGACAGCAAAGCTACCTGAGGCGTTATGTAAAAAACTAAGACTAACCAAACCATCACTGTCAGCAACTGAACAGTTAAAGTTAACTGAAGAACTTGAAGAAACATAATCTGCAGCAGGACTTTCTAAAGCGACAACCGGCGCTGAAGTTAAGTTCACTTCAAAAGAAAATGTTTGTGCAGCAACATTACCAGCAGTATCATTCGCATAGACAAAAAGGTCATGTAAACCTTCTTCTAAAAACAAACTCAAATTAGAAGTTAACGTGGTGTTAGCAGCAGAACCAAAGTGGTACCAAGCAGTGTCAAAAAATACGTCCGTTGCAACATAGTTTAAAGCCAAAGAAGAGTTGTCACTGTAAAACGCTCCATCTTCAAGCGAAGTAACAGCTAAGCTAGGAGCAAGGGCATCAATAGAAAGCAGCGCAGCATACAAGTCAGGCTGTTTAAGCGTTAAAGAGTCATCAACAATATCAACAGCAGTAGAAACTAATACATCTCGCACCTCTGCAGGACTAAGCGGATAGCCACGCTCATAAATTTTATACTGCTGTAACAGTGCAACAGCACCACTCACTAAAGGAGCAGAATACGACGTACCAGACGAAGCAGAGTTAGCATTAAAACGGGTCGTTGAAGTAATACTTGACCCTGGCGCGATTAAATCAGTAATAGCATTACGGTTTGAAAACGAAGAGACACCGTAGGTTTTCGTACTTGACGCAACGGAGGTAACATTGGCAACACAAGAAGGCGCAGCAATACCGGTAGTAGAGCCAGCATTACCAGTCGCAGCCACAGGGGTAATGTTTACAGCAACAGCAGCATTCACATAAGAGCTATACGAAGAAAAATCATCACACGCTGAAGAATACAAAAGAGACGTCCCAAAGCTCATACTCACAGCAGCAATGTTAAACAACGATTTATTTTGCACACAGTAATCTAAAGCTGAAAGCGTATCTGAAACAAGAGCGCTACGATCTTGATCAAACGCTTTAATCATAACAATGTTAGCCCCAGGAGCAACACCAGTCAAAGTTGAATTTCCAGCGATAATACTTGACACACGAGTACCGTGACCTAAAGCAGCAGACCCATCATCATCAAGAGCAGAACTGCTCGTTGGATACCCCCCAGCACAACAGCCCCCATTACCATAATCAGACACAGAACAAAAACATTGTTCATGCACAACAGCGCCAGCTAAAGAATCAACAGACGAATTAACACCTGAATCGATAACACAAACAGATTGCCCAAGACCAGTTAAAAAATCATCAGTAAGAGAAAGGTTATGCACAAGTGTACCATTCAAAAGAGGCACCGCATCCTCAACAAAAAGTGAAAGTTCAGCATCATGTTCAACAGCAACAACACGAGGATCATCAACAAGAGCAAGCAACCCTTCCGCGCTAACTTCACCTGCAAAACCGTTGATAGCACCATACTGCGTTTTTAACGAAAACTCATCATCAAGACCATCCAAAACAGCATGTTGTTCACGGTGACGCTTTGCAACAGCTTCCAAAGAATTCAAATCCTGTGCATCATCAACCAACTGCACAACAACAGGTACAGTATCATCTACCCATAACTGAGTAATAACAACATCATCAACAGTAGCAGCAGCTAGAGAAAAACAGAGCAAGACAAAAAGAAGAGACACAGCAACTTTATACATTAGTGAATTTATGCGAGACTGATTTATAAACGTTGCGCTAAAAAGAGCGCTTGTTTAGCCTCAGACGGATGCATACCTAAAAGATGACCAAACGCAGCAAGATCATATACACGACGTAAACCGCAAGGATCTTTAGCACCAGTACAAAGCACCATAGTAACGTTATACTTACGACAAAGCTTGATTGCTTGCATAACCCGTCCCATTTGTTGCGGCGTATGCAACTTGGCAAGAGAAAAACCAAAAGCAACTTGTTTTTCAGCAGCAAGTTTAGCAACAACGTGGTTAAACCCACAGTTACGATGATGTATAAAATCCTTTTTGACATCCTGATGCGGATCTAAAATAAGGCGATATTTACCAGATTCAACGTAAGAGCGGTTTTTATGCGAGTTCCCTTCAATGGCTTTCAGCGAAGACAAAGAAATTAAAGAAGCAAAGCCAAGAGAGTTCGCACAGGCGGCATCTTTTGGACTAAACCGTACCACATCACAAAAATCCATAGAAAAAAGGCAAGAGTTTAGAATTTAAAAGCCCTGCGATAATAAACAACCTTTATTAAGAAGCAAAGAAGATAAAAAAATGAATGAACAATGAATTTTATTTCATGACAGCAACGTTTGGAACAAACATAATCTATGAGAAGATCAATGCAACACTCCAAATAATGGGCGCAAATATCAGGTTGGGACCTGCGCTAGATGGAAATGGAGAATATCATCATACACCAGACATAGGCCTTATGGGAATATACATGAAAGAAGAAGACCTCAACCCAGCAATACAAGCCCTAAGACAAACAAAGAGAGTGACATTAGAAGAAGCACTAGAGATGCAAGAACAAGCATGGCTCAAGAATCCTCCAGGTACAGAAGCTGCCAAAAACATTTAAAAAGACACCGTACCCAACAAAAGAATGCTCCCAACAAATAACGAGGTGCCAAAACACATAGGCATCATTTTAGACGGCAACAGACGCTTTGCAAAGAGATTAATGGCTAAACCCTGGAAAGGCCACGAATGGGGTCGAGACAAAGTTGAAAAAGTGATGTTATGGGCAAAAGAAGCCGGAGTTAAGCAACTCACGCTCTACGCATTTTCCATTGAAAACTTTAACAGACCAAAAGCTGAATTCGATTATTTAATGAACATTTGTAAAGAAACATTTACTAGAATTAAAGACGATCCCAAAATTAACGACGTAAAAATAAACTTTGTAGGAAGAATTCAAAAATTCCCGCAAGACGTGCAAGACGCAATGCACGAGCTAATGCAAAAAACAAAAGAGCACACACCCTTCACGATAAATTTTGCGATGGCTTATGGGGGCCAGCAAGAAATCGTCGACGCTACAAAAAAAATAATCCAAGAAGTCGAGCAAGGTAAAGCAAGCATAGCAGACATCAACAAAGAATTTTTTGAAAAACATTTAGACCTGACCTCAGAGCCTGAGTTAATAATCAGAACAGGCGGCGAACAAAGGTTAAGCAATTTTTTAACCTTTCAGTCTGCATACACAGAGTTTATTTTTCTAACTAAATTCTGGCCAGAGTTTGAAAAGCAAGATTTTCAAGAATGTATAGCAGAATACCAAGCACGGCAACGACGATTCGGTCGTTAAGTATGACCTAGCAATAAAGAAATAAAAGACGTCTATTTGTACCAACGCTCATTATCTACATCAAACATTTCTATGACTGTCGAAACATCCCTGTTAGGTACATCAACACCGAGACTAACACGTTCCCTAGGACCCAACCGCCCTGTTGAACTTGAAGGCTGTTTAACTGCTAACGTTCGCTCATAAACTTGAACTCGGTGGCCAATAGAATCTGGAAAGACGATCCCTTTAAAATTCACTTTTTCTATTCTAGATCTTGTTCCAATGGACAAAATCGTATAATGTTCACCTGATTTGGTTCCAACTTCTGAAATACTTTCAAGCCTACCTTCTAAAATTATGTTTGAATCATCTCGCATACATCGTCTGGGTTTTGATGGTTATTAAAAGGTTTGTTGTTCGCTTTTACTTGTGTAGTAAGGTGACAGAGGTCACTGCACTATACAATAGTTCAATCAATTACGTTTAAAAGCATCGATTTCTTTTATGGTCCAATCAAAGAGATCTTTAGTAAAAAATAATGAAGAGTCATGATACAATTGTTCTATTTTTCGTTTTGCTTGTTTTTTAGTTAACATATTTTCACGATAACAACGCAGTATAATTGCAATACTACCGTGTGCCTGAAAACCAAATAGTTTTGCTATGCCACGAGCATCAAGGTCATCAGTAAAAAAGAGTTTAATCTGCTCTTGTTTACACAAAGCAATAGCAGTTGCCTCACCTAAATGGATATCATAGCGTTCAAGAATATATTTAGCAAAATCTTTACTTTGGGCACGAAGTTGTACAATGGTTGCAAATTTTGCAACAGGAATTCCACGGCATTCTAATGCCACTTCTTTGGTTGTAAGAATCTTAAAAATCAGATTAAGGAGTTTGAAACCATCTACCTCCTCTAAATGAATAAAAGGCCCTGCATCAAAAACAGCTTCTTTAATCTTTGCCATATAAGCCCCAATGTACGTCTTCTTTTATTGCTGCTTCAAGACGCTCGGCTTTCATCTTTTTAATCATTTCACGAAGAGCATCACGGATAAATTCAGACCGATTGGCGTACCATCCTTCTTTAATAATAGCGTCCATCTCTTCTGCTAATTTTGGGGTTATTTTTGCTGGAATTGCTTGCATGGGCTCATCACCAATAGTTATACCATAGTAATACTATTTAAACATTCGCTTTTCCAGTAACTGATTAGCTACTCTAGTAGCTAGGTAGCTAATCAGTTACAAAAACAAGAAAGATTTATTAAGTAAAAAACAAGAAAAGCAGACATGAAAGAACAGATGTTTTGTCCACGTTGCAAAACAGAGCTACCAGTCGATTCAATCCGCAGACATACGAATGGAAAAGTCAGAACATACTGGGAATGTGCACCTTGCCGATTAAGCATCATGGACAGAGGAAAAAAATAAAACTACGTATGCACCACTTCAACAGTATGCCCAGCTTCAACCGCTTCAACTAAACACACATCAAAGATAGAAGCATCCAAATTCTCACGCACTTTAGCAGCAGAATAGCCACGCCTTACTAACCGTTTTTTCTGCTCCTTCAAAGAAGTCGTACACACAACAACACGAGTAACATAACGAGAAGGTAAATAATGACTTAGGTGAGAGTCAAGAACTAAATTACCACCTTTTTTTATTAACCGAATCAAAACTTTATTCAACTTTTTCACATCAACAATGATACACTCACGCACAGAATCAACATCAGTATCTAACCCATGTGCAGTTAACAACGCACGCACATCAACATAAGTATAACCTAAACGTGCAGCTAACTTACGAGCATAAGTAGTTTTCCCACACCCAACAGCACCTGTGACACAAATAACCTCAGCCATCTATGGTGGTTCCAACAAAATCTCGACCAAGTAAAGCAGCTTCAAGATTTTTAAGCTTTTTACCATCAAGAATCACGGTACGTATTTTTTGCTCAGCAATAATCTTTGCAGCATACCCATCAAGGACAAAATGCTGCCCAGGGGTATACCCAATCTTTTTCACCATGGACGAAAAGTTTGAAAAAGAAATATGCTCAATAAACTTCGCCGTTTTAAATTTAGGATCTTTATCAAACAAGCCCTTCACATTGGTTAAATTGAAAAAAGCATCAGCCCCGACATACGCTGCAACCTGTGCTGCGGTACCATCACTAGTCATATCGGGTTGAAACCCTAAAGCACCACAGACGATAATTTTACGTGAAGAAAGCATGAACTTGACTTCCTGCAAAGAGTCAGGTAACGGTTCAAGATTACCCAGCAAACTGTTCACAAGCGTTGCATTAATCTTAGTTGTTTTAATACCAATCCAACTTTGCATTTCAACAGGACATCCAAGTTTAGCTAACGCATCAATATAAAGACGAGCAGGAGCACCACCACCACACACCACAACTAATCGGTGCTTTTTAGCAAGCAATTTAAGCAATTCAACAACTTTCCGTAAATAAGAAACATCAATTTTACCAGGAACAAGCAAAGACCCACCTAAACTAATGACATAAACGCCCATTGACGTGTCCTAAGCAGAACTTGTATATAAGTGTTAAGCCAAAAAATATACTACTAAAAAGAGGTTAATAAAAACCAACAACAACATCGCCATAATAAATACCCCGAGAAGCAGCATCAACAAGAGCGTCTTGAGAAAAAAGGGACGCTGAAAACACATACGCACAACCAAGCTCAAGGTGAGATTTGGGAAAAACACAGCGAAGACGCCCAGACAGGTCTACAAATTCCCGCCGCCAAACAACATCATCACGTTTTTCAAGATCAACTAGCGTAAAGAGCACAGAATCACCCTCAGCGCTAAACAATTGAGCTTCAAGCCAACCGCCACGTCTTCCTAGGATAGCCTTTCTATGACGACCTGCAGGTAAAACAGGCGAAACAATACGAATAGATGTACCACGCACATTCCAATCAACAACCTGGTTCATTGCCCATCCACCACAAACAACTCATTATCACCGTCAACGTCAAACACACCTAAACGAGCACCCGCGTCCAGCCACCCATGCGCATAGTTGAGTGCAGCAAACGCGGTAACCTTATCCCCCTTGTCAAAAAAATGTTGTGCATCAGCAAAATAGCGTTGCGCCATGTCCAAAAAATCAGCACCCACGGCAGAAAAATCCACATCTAAAGAAGAAACTAGCTTCACTTTAGCAAGAGCCCGTGACGTCACATCAAAGTATTTGGCCAATTTGTCATCAGTAACGATATCCATACAAAAAAGAAAAGAAAAAAAGCTATAAAGCTACTGATTCAAAAATCAGGCGAAAGTCGGTACGCATAGCCAGGGTACACGCTTTTAATACGCGTATTATCTTTAATCACTTCTTTAGCTGGACGCACTTCCACTTCACCAAACTTAATCATACGTGCAAGAGAAGCCTGCACAGAACCAATAGACAATTGCGCCTTCGCAGCAATTTCACGACTTAATAGCCACTCACGGCGCTTTTCGAGAATGTTTTTAATTTCTTCTTGTCCCACGGTTAAAAAAAGTGAGATCAAACAAAAATATAAAGATATGTGTTATTAAAAATAGTGGTAACAGAAAATAATTACTAACTTGTAACAAAT
>CAYFPK010000025.1:0-2175 GCA_964344975.1 Candidatus Woesearchaeota archaeon | reverse complement strand
AACTCTAATTTCTCTTTATCTTGTGCGGTAATTTCACGTACATAGTTGACCAACTGCGTATCAATTTCTTTGACAGAAGCACTCATACGAGAAAACTTGGCAACTTCAGTTTGTAGTGCAGTCACTGCATCTTTAACGACAGCTAACTGGCCAGAAACAGCCTTCACTGAAGAAAATTCTCCAGAAAGCTCATCAAAAGACTTGCCAACTAAAGCCTTGGTATCCTGCAACGCCGTCTCGTACATAAGGTTAGACAAATCAGACTTCACTTTTTGCAGCGAAGAGATACCTTGCGAATACCGCGTATTCAAAGCTAAGATATGTTCAACCTGTGCAGTAAAATCACCTAAAGCAGTAGTTTGTTTATTTTGTAATTTTACAATCTCAGAACTCAATTGCTCAGACAAAGCATCTTGCTTTGCAACAAGCTTATCTAACACAGCCCGTTGTGACGCCACAGCATCAGCTAAAGCAGCAACCTGCGCTTGCATATCTTCAAGTTGCTTACCACCAAAAACCATACCCAATTGCAAAAAGACACCCTTAAAAAGTTTCTGCCAACCCAACACCCATGTTCAAACTTAAAAGTAATTTCAAGCCGGCAGGAGGCCAACCAGAGGCAATTAAGCAACTTACACAAGGCTACAAAAAACACAAAAGACAAACGTTGCTAGGGATCACTGGATCAGGCAAAACAATAACGTGTGCACACGTCATTAACAACCTCAACAAACCAACACTAGTGTTAGCACACAACAAAACTTTAGCAGCACAGTTATACACAGAATTTAAAGAACTTTTTCCCGACAACGCTGTTGAATACTTTGTATCGTATTACGATTATTATCAACCAGAATCCTACATCCCCCAGACAGATGTGTACATTGAAAAGGACGCATCAGTCAACGAAAAAATTGAAAAGATGCGGCTTAAAGCAACAGCATCATTAATGGCGCGAGACGATGTCATAATCGTCGCATCCATTTCTTGCATTTATGGCTTAGGCGACCCAAAAAACTTCAAAGAGATGGCCGTACAAGTAAAAGTTGATGAAACACTCAACCGCGCAGAACTCTTAAACAAATTAATTGACATTCAGTACGAAAGAAATAACACAGAAATAAAACCTGGAAAATTCAGAGTACGTGGCGCAACCATTGATGTGATACCAGGATACGAAAAACACATATACAGAATACAACTCGAAGACGATAAAGTAGAGTCAATTAAAGAATTAGACCACATAACTAACCAAGTAATTAGAACACACCCCAGTATACAAATTTTTCCGGCCAGACATTTCGTCATCCCAGAAGCAATAACAAAAAGAGCAATAAGAACCATAAAAAAAGAACTCGAAGAATGGGCACCAACCTTACCACCACTAGAGCAACAACGACTAACCCAACGAACAAAATATGATTTGGAAATGCTCAAAGAGATGGGCTTTTGTTCAGGTGTGGAAAATTATTCACGACATTTTGAGAATAGACGTGCAGGCCAACCAGCACACTGTTTATTAGACTTCTTTCCAAAAGATTTCTTACTCATAATCGACGAATCCCATCAAAGCATTCCGCAATCCCACGGGATGTACAAAGGCGACCGAGCAAGAAAAAAGAACTTGATTGACCACGGATTCAGACTCCCCTCAGCATACGATAACAGGCCACTGAAATTCAACGAGTTTGAAAAATATTTTAACCACACGATTTTTGTTTCAGCAACACCAGCAGAGTACGAGTACGAAACGTCAGGCCAAGTGGTAGAACAAATTATCAGACCAACAGGGCTGCTAGATCCAAAAGTTGAAGTACGAGCGTGTGAAAACCAAGTTGATGATTTATTCGCAGAAATTGAAAAAACAACCAAAAAAGGTTGGCGAGTTTTGGTAACCACATTAACCAAACGCATGGCTGAAGATTTAACCAATTACTTAGCAAAAGCAGATATCAAAGTACGCTATCTACACTCAGAAATTAACACGATTCAAAGAACTGAAATAATTAGACAACTCAGATTAAAAGAGTTTGATGTGTTAGTAGGAATAAATTTACTCAGAGAAGGACTAGACATCCCTGAGGTAGCTCTCGTAGCAATCTTAGACGCAGACAAAGAAGGGTTTTTGCGAAACGAAAGAAGTTTGATCCAAACCATTGGACGCGCAGCACGTAA
>CAYFPK010000024.1:0-12634 GCA_964344975.1 Candidatus Woesearchaeota archaeon | reverse complement strand
GGTATGGTAAAATCCTGTCCACCATATTTCACCGGATGTTTACTATAATTTTGAACAACTTTGTTCAACGCCGGATGGTTATACCCCAAAGGGTTTGAGGCAATTTGTGACGCAAAATCTAAAAAAACATTACCGTCGATGTCAGAAAAGTAACACCCTACACCCTTGTGCGCATGCACAAACGGGTACACACCGGTAAATCCTCCGTTTAATTTGCGCAGCTGATCTAAAACTTTCTTACTCTTTTTCCCAGGAACTTTACCAACTTTAATACGCATAGAAGATTTTAGAAAACTACATTTATATAGTTTTGCCAGGTCAGTTCTTTATGGCAGATACGGTAAAAGATTACAAAGACTTTATTCCCTTCTATGGGGCTTACAATCTTCTCTCGGATAAAGAACGCATGGATAAAATAAGGGATCAACTACACATGAACGATACTAGCCTTGGCGACCCACTATCTGCGTACTTCTACGTTTTGGTCTTCGGTACTGCACAAACAGCGTACGCAATAGGCCTTGAAGCAATAATCAAAAACCTCTAATCAGTATCAATTTGAGCTCTCTGCAATTTCCCAGAATAATCAACATAAATTGTTTTAATGTCGCTGAATTCTTCAAGCGCAGTCCATCCAGTTTCTCGTGTCCCGTTACCGGTACCTTTTACACCTCCGAAAGGCAAATGCACTTCAGCGCCAATGGTTGACGCGTTCACATACATCACACCACAATGTAAGTTTTCAATAGCAGCAAAGGCTGAATTCACATCAGCAGTAAATATAGCTGCACTTAAGCCGTAAGCAACACCGTTAGCGATTTTAATTGCTTCTGTAAGATGTTTACAACGTAAGACACTTAACACAGGCCCAAAAATTTCTTCTTGCGCGATACGCATGTTCGGTGTAACATTAGTAAATACGGTTGGTTGAAAATAAAACCCCCTGCCAGAAGGTAAACCACCACAAAGCAATTTCGCTCCTTCACGCCGGCCAATGTCCACATACTTTGCTGACTTCTCAACAGCAGCAGCATTGATGAGGGGCCCAACGTGTGTTGTTTTTGTAACACCAGGACCTAAACGAAGTCGTTTCACTTGAGCAACTAACTTGGCAACAAATTTCTTATACACCTTTTCATGCACAATAACGCGTGAACACGCCGTGCAACGCTGACCCGTGGTACCAAACGCCCCCCAGATGACCGCTTCTAACGCAAGATCTAAATTTGCATCATCCATCACAATGAGCGCATTTTTCCCACCAAGTTCTAAACCAACTTTTTTCAAACCCGCCTTTTGGGTAATCAACTCACCAGTCGCCTTAGAACCGGTAAACGAAACACCAGCAACATCTGTATGTTCCACTAACGGCATACCAACAGTAGAACCTGAACCGGTAACTAGGTTGACAACACCCTTGGGCACACCAGCTTTATGTAAAATTTTAACAAGCTCAACAACACACAGTGGCGTATCTGAACTTGGTTTTATGACAACCGTGTTCCCACAGACTAAAGCAGGTGCAAGTTTCCAACAAGGAATAGCAACAGGAAAATTCCACGGCGTGATTAAACCAACTACACCTAACGGTTGACGTGTCGTCATACAAAATTTGTTGGGTAATTCAGATGGAGTGGTATGACCAAACAACCGCCGCCCTTCACCCGCCATGTACTCAAAAACATCAATACCTTCCTGCACATCACCTTGCGCTTCCAAAAGAACTTTACCCATCTCGGTAGAAATAAGTTTTGCTAACCGCTGCTTTTCTTGACGTAACAAGGTAGCAACATGCAGTAAAATCTCAGCACGTTTTGGCGCAGGCGTTTTAGACCACGCAGGCAGTGCTTTTTTCGCAGCACGTACAGCTGCATCAACATCCTTTTTGGTACTAGATTGAAATTTACCAAGAACAACTTTAGGGTTTGCAGGGTTCACAGAGGCAAACGTTTTACGTGAAGGGCTTGCAACCCACTTACCATCGATAAAATTCTTGTAGGTAGTCACCACATACAAAAATTAGACAAAGGCGTATTTAAGCCTTACGTCAAAAAATTAATTATACCGTCGACGAGGCCGGTTCGTGCCACGTCCACCAGAGTGTCCGCCTGAACGTCCACGAGAATGTCCGCGACCACCATAGCCACGTCCACCGGAACGCCCACGCTGTTGATCTTGTTGACGAACAACTATACGAGCTAACTGCGGTTGATCAAGTTTTTCTATGGTAAAGGCACGATAATCAGACATAATACGTGAAAATTCATCATAGTGGTAATCACACAACAAATTAATCACTTTACCTTCTTCACCGGCACGAGCGGTACGCCCGATACGGTGCACATAGTCAGTAGAATCTTTAGGTAAATCGTAGTTGTACACGTGCGAAACATTGTCAATGTGCAAACCCCGTGCAGCAACATCTGTACACACTAATACGGTAGTTTTTCCTTTGTTAAACTGTTCAATGGTCTTGGTACGTTTATTCTGTGACAAACCACCATGAATCGCGGTAGCATACACATCATTTGCACGTAAATTTTTCACAACAAAGTCAGTATTTCTCCGAGTATTACAAAACACCATTACTAAACGAGACTTCTCGTGTTGTAACAAGTGAACAAGTAAAGATAATTTCTTGTTACGCGGTATATCATAATAATACTGTTGTAACTTGGAAGGATCAACCTGTTTGACCGCCTGTATAAATGTTGGCTGATGCATGTAATGATGCGCCAAATCTTTGATGCGGTTTGAGATAGTTGCTGAAAAAAACAAGTTTTGTCGTTTTTCTGGGCACGCTTGCATGATCCGTTCAATATCTTCAATAAAACCCATGTCAAGCATACGATCAGCTTCATCTAACACTAACAGTTTAATCTTAGAAAGATTAATCGTACGTCGTTGCACATGATCAAGTAAACGTCCTGGTGTTGCAATAACAACATCACTACGCGGCAACTTATCAATTTGCGGACCGATAGCTACACCGCCGTAGACAGCTAAGGTACGTAATTGTTTTCCTTGTGCTACAGCATGTATGGCAGTTTTAACTTGCTCAGCAAGTTCACGCGTCGGTGCTAAAATTAACGCTTGCAGGCCTTTACCGGGGACAACTTGTTCAAGGACCCCACAGCCAAAGGCAAGGGTCTTTCCAGAACCTGTTGCGGACTCACCGACAACATCTTTACCTTGCATGATTAAAGGAATAGCTTTTGCCTGAATTTGTGTGGGCTCAGAAAACCCGAGTTTTTCTATAGCACTAAGTAACTCTCTACTTAGGCCTAATTGTTCAAATGTGTTCATATGTATTTCTCCTATGTAATAGCACTTGGGTAGAAAAAGCGAAATGTACAAGAGATGTTCAAGTGCTTTCTCGTCGGTACTATGTTTTTTGTATACAGAAGGGATACGAGTACCCTTTATAAAACTTGTGGTTGATACTACTAAAGAGGGGTTAAAACGTCCGTTCAGCCAAAATTTCTATAATAGTTTGTGCAGCAAGCTGCGCGGTCTTTTGTTGTATATCGTGCGGCGGGCTCATTTCCATAATATCAAACCCAACTAAATTTAGACAGGCACACCGTTTCACCAAGCGCAAAAAATCAACAGAACTTAACCCAAAGGGTACAGGCGTGTCAACACCCGGCGCAAACGCAGGGTCTAACACATCTAAGTCGATAGATAAATACACAGGAGTATTGCCAATTCTTTTTTTAATCGCAGAAAACACTGTAGCAACACCGTCTTCAGCAACGTCTAACGAAGTAAACGACAAGATTTTTTTTGTAGCCAAATTAACTTTTTCTTCAGCTTCAATAGAACGTATACCCACTTCAACAATTTTTTTCGCATCAACGTGCGGCAAATCAAACAAATCACAGACAACAGAACCGTAATAATGCGACGTCGAACAAATGATATCTGGATGCGCATCAAGATAAATGATAGCCAACTTTTTATGGTGCTCACCTAAACCGGCAATAACTTCATAACTAATAGAATGATCTCCACCTAAAACTACTGGCATTTGTTTGGCAGACAACCCAGAAACAAACGCTTGCACCTTCTTCTTTTTCACATCACCAGCGTCATGTAACAGTGCACAAAACTCCCCGTGTTGCGCTACGATAACATGTTGCCCATCTTTACGCGCAAAAGTTAATCGTTCAACAGAAGCTTTACGAATAGCAGCAGGACCCTTAGATGCCCCACGTCGATTCGATTGGTTTCCAGATTCGTCAGGCACACCAAACAACACCACTTGCGCTTTTTCTAACACATCACAACTATGATAAGCAAATTTTGGCATACACCTATTTTTGCAGACACAATATTTAAGAATAACGGTCAAAGAACAGCAGCAATGCCCGGGTAGCTCAGCGGATAGAGCGACAGCCTCCTAAGCTGTAGGTCGCAGGTTCAAATCCTGCTCCGGGTGCTTTTAATTCTCCTCTGGGCTACAACAGCGAAAACCGATAATCCATTGTTCTGCATAAGGGCCGTGCGTTGGATTTGAAACAGGCCCATTACAGGAAAGTATTGGTGCCACATCTGTAACATTTCCCCCTGGCAATTCACAGTGGCTCGTATTACAATCAAGATTCCACTCTGAGACATTTCCAACAAGGTCATACCCTCCAGCTTCACTAACACAATTAGGGTACGCTCCAGTAAAACTCAGAGGCTCAGATGGGCCCGATTGCGCGCCATGACAAACAGAAAGGTCATAAACTGGACCATATGGATAATTTGGGGGATCAACAGGAGGAAGGGGCGCATCTGGACCACCGCATGCATAAACAAGGTCTGCAAGTGTGCAGAGGTCCTTACCAACAGACTGACATGCAATTTGCGCATTATACCAATTAATGTTCACCCACGGTAGTGCGCCAGCGACACTTGAAGGTTGACCCGGATTCAAAGGATCTTCAGATGCTTCGTATCTATCCATACACATACCTGTGCCTACATGAAACATATCTTCGTAACAGCAAGCATCATCAATAA
The DNA here is from genome assembly GCA_964344975.1 of Candidatus Woesearchaeota archaeon. Taxonomy (GTDB): domain Archaea; phylum Nanobdellota; class Nanobdellia; order SCGC-AAA011-G17; family GW2011-AR18; genus CAYFPK01. The sequence continues at coordinate 7,624 of CAYFPK010000024.1, read as the reverse complement.
GTCCATTACAATCTTCATCAACCCCATTACAAAATTCTAAAGTAGTTGGATTTATTGAAGCATTAGTATCGTCACAATCTTGATCGACACACGAGAGGAAACCATCCAGATCTAGATCCTCCTCTGGAAAACCATCACAGTCATTATCTAGTGCATCGCACAACTCCACTGCGCCAACATACACTGTTGCATCTGTATCATCGCAGTCATTACCAGAACACTCGTAAAACGTATCACCATCATTATCAATCTCATCAAAAGGTACAACACCATCACAATCATTATCCAAAGAATCACACAATTCCGGTGCACCAAGATAAATTGAGGAATCTTCATCATTACAGTCAGGCCCGCAAGAACCACTATACTGTCCGTCTGAGTCTGAGTCATATTCATCCAAGGGAATCAATCCATCACAGTTATCATCAACTTGGTTACAAATCTCCAACTCTCCTGGGTTTACAAGCGCTTCAAGGTCATTACAATCTCCTTGACAAATCATATAAGTGTCTTCATCATCATCAATTTCGCCTTCGGAGAGAGAACCATCACAGTCATCATCAATACCATTACAGGACTCGTCTGCACCAGGATAGACATTAGAGTTAGTATCATCACAATCACTCAGCCCATCAGCCTCACAAAGAGCATAGCCATCACGGTCTGCATCGCGAGAATCGTCACCGACACAACTTTGATCAAGACCTTGATAACAACTACAAGAACTGGCAAACAATGAAAGGGTCAACGCAGACAAAGAAAGATTAGTTTGTGTTCGTAAAAACATAACACCGGAGAGGCAGAAAATTACTTAAAGCTAACTCTAACCAAATCCTGCTCCGGGTGCTTAATCATATTCTTCTTGCGCACATCTAAACCCGTTTCCAGGAGCAACATAATCTGGAGATCCGCCACCACCGCCACGGTTTTCAGTTGACGTACAGGTAACCATGGAAAGCGGCTGATCAGCAGCACCACCGTACACAACACAACTACCAGAAACACACTCATAGACCATCTCCCAAATGTTTCCTTTCATGCTAAACAAGTCAACATAACCACCTTCACAATCTGGAAAATCTGTTCCAGGAGAAATGGGATTCACATTCCCATAATTACAATTATTCACATCAGCTTCTCCGATCCCGCCAGGACCTAACCCTTCGCAAGCAGAAATCCATACCGCCGTGGGAGGAATTTGCCAAGCAGTGTCCCGTGCTTGACAGGCAGCCTGCGCTGCATACCACGTTAAATTTCCTGTAGGCGTAGCTCCATTGTGATGTGCTTCACCCCCAATAACAGTCGCCTCATACATGCCAATACACCACCCTTCATCCTGTACATGCACCATCTCTGATGGACAACAAACTTCATCTAAAGGGTCTTCATCATAACCAACAACGCCATTACAGTCATTATCCACAGCATCACACGTTTCAGGCGCACCTAAATAAATTTCATCATTGGTATCATCACAATCCCCACCATCACAGGTGTAAAATCCGTCCAAGTCACCATCTTCTTCTGGTGATCCGTCACAATCATTGTCTAACAAATCGCACAACTCTGGTGCACCTGGAAAAACAGTGGCGTTACCTTCATTACAGTCCCCTGAACAGACCGCATATCCATCACCATCAGAGTCAATTTCAGTAGAGGGCACAACAGAATCACAATCGTTATCAAGAGCATCACATAATTCGGGAGCTCCTAAGTAAATATCGGAGTTGGTATCATCACAATCAGCACCAGTACATTCATATAAGGTGTCTCCATCATTGTCTACTTCATCCAACGGAATAACAGAATCACAATCATTATCAAGAGCATCACATAATTCGGGTGCTCCTAAGTAAACATTGGAGTTACTATCATCACAATCATTATCTAAACATTCAGTAAACCCATCACCGTCATCATCAGTTTCAACTGCAGGCACAATACCGTCACAATCATTATCAAGCAAGTCACAAAGTTCTGGCGCACCGACATAAATGGTTGCATCCGCATCGTTACAATCTTGTGTAACACAGTTAAGATACGTATCACCATCAGCATCAACTTCTCCAACACCGTCGCAATCATTATCCAACGCATCACAAAGTTCCGGCGCACCCAAGTAAACGGTACTGTTACTATCATCACAATCATTATCTAAACATTCATTAAAGGTATCCCCATCATTATCAATTTCATTTGCAGGAACAACCGTATCACAATCATTATCAAGACCGTCACAAAGTTCCGGCGCACCGACGTAGACCGTATTGTTACTATCATCACAATCTAAATCTGCACATTCGGTAAATGTATCACCGTCATCATCGGTTTCATCTACAGGCACAACCGTATCACAATCATTATCTAAAGTATCACAAAGCTCCGGCGCACCGGGAAAAATAGAAGCATTAGTATCATCACAGTCCTCGCAATTCAGATAAGAGTCTCCATCTGCATCAACTTCAGCAAAACCATCACAATCATTATCAAGAGAATCACACAACTCTGGCGCACCAACATAAATGGTTGCATTGGTATCATCACAATCACCATCACAAACAGTGTAGCCATCACCATCAAAATCATTAATTTCTTCGGGACTCAAACTACCATCACAATCATTATCAAGAGAATCACACAACTCTGGCGCACCAACATAAACAGTAGCATTAGTATCATCACAATCATCATCTAAACATTCAGTAAACCCATCACCGTCATCATCAGTTTCATCTACAGGCACAACCGAATCACAATCATTATCCACCCCGTCACAAACTTCTGGTGCATTGACATAGGTAAAGGCATCACTGTCATCACAATCTTGCTCAACACAAGAAAGACGCCCATCACCATCAGCGTCAACTTCTCCAACCAAATCACAATCATTATCAAGACCGTCACAAAGTTCCGGCGCACCAACATAAATGGTTGCATTGGTATCATCACAATCTAAATCTGCACATTCAGTAAACGTATCACCGTCATCATCAATTTCATTTGCAGGAACAACAGAGTCACAATTATTGTCAAGCCCGTCACACAATTCAGAAGCACCAGGATAAACAGTAGCATCGGTATCATCACAATCACCTGCACAGGCCATCACACCATCACCGTCAATATCCATCTCATTTGGAGGTAAACGATCCGAACAATCATCATCAATTCCGTTACAAGATTCAACAGCACCAGGATAAACAGTAGCATCAGTATCATCACAATCACCCTCACAAACTAAAATGCCATCACGGTCTAGGTCAAAGTTACCCAGTGAACCATCACAATCATTATCAAGACCATCACCACAAATTTCACCAGCGCCAGGGTTAATTAAAGCATCCGTATCATTACAATCAACATGTGCCAAATGACCGTCTGCATCTTTGTCAGGAAAACCGGGTAAACAACTTGGCGCGTACTCAGCAAGACACGCCTGCCAGGTTGCAGCTAAAGAACTTCTCGGGGTAAGAATACCTTGCGCAACAAAAGAAGGTTGTAATGATTCATCCATACAAGCAAAGACATACCGCGCATTTCCTGCAAAATCAACGTCAGGCGCACATTCGCTCAAAATAGTCCCTGTATCACGCCGCGTAAATTGTGCAACACACGTTGCAGCATAATCTTCAGCGGGACCTAAATGTAACACATCTTCAGTGACAGGGTATGAGGCACAAAAATCTTCGAGTGTAGGAACTTCCCGTGCAAAACAAGAGTAGTTATCAGTGGAAGGGTAGGGTACAAAATGCTCGCAAGGCCCCACAACAGGGTTCGCATCACAGGCAGAAACAACACCAACTAAGGCAGCGGCCAACACATGTGCACGATCAAAGCGAAACATACCCATACGTAACGTCGAAATCTATTTAAAGTTCCCGAAAAAATAGGCTCTAGAATATATATTTTACAGAACTATTGTTTGGTTAACACGTAGAGTTCTCGATCAAACCCAAGCACAGAATATGGTATAACTTGATAAACTTCTGTGCGAGGCAACAGTGAAAACGAAATAAGATACGTCGCTTCCGGCGACTTTTCTTGCACAAGATGTGACCAAAAGAAATACCATCCAGCCCATTCTTGGCCGGCATTTATCTCTTCGATAGCAACACCGGAGTCAACTAACGCATCAAACGCACCCCATCGTGCATCGTTCCATGCAAAGTAATCGGCGACACCAACAAAAGAAAAAATGGCTAAACAAGCAAGACCAATACTCACCCATTTGGGGTTAATAGTTAGTCTTACCAAGACAAACGGAACAAGCAACACAACAAACGGCAAGAAATACCTATCAAACCGAGCTATAAGCAGTAAGAAAACAAAATGGAGCAAAAAGAGAATCCCTAAAAATAAAAGCGGCGCAGACAAACCTTTCCATTGCTTGATGGCAGTAACACAGGTATACACTAAACACCCTGCAGAAAGAAAAGCAAGCAACGTAATTGCTAGCCAAACAAAGAAAGGATAGATGCTCATTTTCTCCCCGGCAAGAAAAAAGATTTGTCCCAGGCCAGCGGCATTCATGGTAAAACCCATGTAGGGCATAATTTGTTGACCAAAATAATAATAAAACGCAATAAACAAGAACAGTACACCAAAAATAATTTTAAGCAAACGTAGAGATGAAGGTTTCTTATACGGAGATCCTAACAGAAGGGGAAAACAAAAAAATCCTAAATACATAAAAAAGAAAAAAGGTACGTGTAAAAAATTAAACAAGACAGCCAAAGGCCCTGGAAGAAAAGTAGTTGCGTAGCCCACGCTTGCTGCAGAAACAGAGTAACGGTACCACATAAAGAGACCCATCAAGGCACCGGTAACAACCAGCTCCTGATACACATTTTTTTTAGTTAGATAACAAAACACAAACAAGGCAATCAAAAATAAAGCACCATGTTGGCGAATCATAAAACTCAGCAAAGTAAACAACAACATTAACACCAAAAAAAGATACGTTTCTTCACGCAACCATCTAAAGAAAAAATACAAAGAAAAGATAAGCAAAGAAACAAAAGGCACATCAGTCATAAAGGTAAAAGATAATAACAGATACAGAGGGTTGAACAACAAAATACACGCGCCAAAAAAACTTTTCAGCACAGAGAGTTGTAACTCACGAAAAAATAAATAAAACACTAACACGCCAAGCAAACCTAACACCAATGTAGTCAGTTGCAACGCACCAAAAAAACCAAGCAGACCAGAAAAAAGTTGTACACTCACAACCCCATAAGCAACCATGAACAAAATGTTGGCACTCACCACAGGATCCAAACGTACTTCACCAGTTTCTTGGAAGTGGCGAATCGCATCAGCATAATGCCAATCATCATGGATGGGGTAATCATGTATAGGTCCAATCAGAGAAATGGTAAATAGGTACAAAAAAGTTAAAAGTAAAAGCGCAGTTTTTTGTTGCATAGCAATAGAAAAGGCAAAGCCATTAAATAGTTTATGCACCTGCAAAAAGAAATGAAAAAAGCGTTTTTAGCACTTTTCTTATTACTACACATAGTCGGGGTAAGCCACTTTATCGACATAACACAAATCACCAACGACACGCCCATTCTTATCGCAGACTACGGTGTACACGCCTATAACACCTTGACGTTAGCAGAAACGTTTAGGGAAGGCCACACCTGGTTCTACGATGTCAGTTACATGGCCGGCTACCCCAACGGCGCGTTCTTCGATATTAGTATTAAATCTGCTGAACTTTTCACGTTCCTCTTCGGTGGCATCGTAGGTGACGCAGTCGCACTCAAAATACTCATCCTACTCACGTATTTGTTTGCACCACTGTTAGTCTACCCTGCAACAAGGTTATTAGAATTCAGCAAAGATCAAGCACTACTTGCAACTATTATTGCACTCATTCTTTGGGATTTAGATCCATTTATGAAAATCGTTGTCGACTTCGGCGGGTTCGGGTTCATAACAGCATCTTACTTTGCACTTTTAACGGTGGGATGTTTTTATCAATGGATACAACAACCAACAAAAAAAAAATATCTAGCAACCCTTGCAGCAAGCTGGGCAGCAATTCTATTTCACCCAGTCATAGTCTTTGCCTTTAGCATTCCTTGTGCAATCTTTTTATATCAACAACGAAAAGAGGTAACTAAAAAAACACTGGTACATTTAGCAGCACTACCTGTTTTACTCTTCATCTTACACAGTTTCTGGATTCTGCCATTTTTAACACTCAGTCACTACAAAACAACATCCGCACAATACATGCAAAGTGTAGGGTTTGTAAGAATATTTTTAGATTTGGTTAACCCATTTAATATTTTCAGAACGCTAGCATATATCTTAGCAGGGGTAGGCGTGTACATGCATGCAAAAAAGAAAACGATCACGACCTTAACACTAACAAGTTTACTCTTTTTTCTCATCTGCTACATCCACCTCGCTTTCATTGAACAAATTCAACCGTTTAGGTTTTATACACCACTGTTAATTTTTCTCATCCCAGCAATAACGTTGGGGTATATACACATACAAAAAAAATGGCCAAAAGCAAACAAAATAGCTCTTGCAGTATTATGCATTATCCTCATCGCCTACCCATTTAGAGTAGCACCACTCGTGCAAGAAATGCCACAGCAAGAACAAGAGCTTATAGGTTACCTGCAAGCAAACACTGATAACTCGGCAAGAATTTTAGTTGAAACTGCAGGTAACGCGCGAGACGACAGCCTCACTAACGTCTTTCCAGATCACTTCTTACCGCTCTACATAGACAGGCAAATCATCGGTGGACCCTATCAATATTATTACACGCAGCAAGGCTACGCAAACTTTGTAGACGGAGAGTTGTTTAACAAACAGCTCAGCACATTAACATCAGAGAAAATAGAAAAGTATATGCAAGACTTCAACATTGGCTGGGTCGTAGCAAGAAAAGATTCTTCGCAATCTGTCTTTGCCACAGAAAAGCTCTTCACATTGCAAAAAGAAATCGGCGAATACAGAATCTACAAGGTAAATAAAAAATTCTTCTTTACAGACGATGTAAGCGCCCAGGTAGAGGCACAAAAAAATATGATCCAGGTAACCAACGCAAAAGAGCAGCAAACAATACTTAAATATCATTATCTAGAGACACTAACTACAAAAGAAGGGTTCAAAATAGAACCTTTTGATAACGGTTACCCGACACCGTTCATCAAAGTAATCAACAACGGAGAAGACTTCACAATAGTCAACACCTACTAATGCAACGAATTCAAAAACTTTTATCAAACGCAGGCCTATATTCAAGACGCCAAGTAGAGCGATTAATCGAAGAAAAGAAAATAACCGTTAACGGTAAAGTGGCAAGTTTGGGCGCCAAAGCAACAGAGAGTGATGTTATCAAAGTAAACAACAAAAAAGTCAACCTCAAAAAAGAATACGTGTACTACAAATGTAACAAACCAAAAGGCTATGTAAGCACCTGTTCAGTGCGCGAAAAAAAATCTATCTTAAAATTTATGCCGAAAGGACCAAAACTTCATTTAGTAGGCAGATTAGACAAAAACTCATCAGGATTAATGATCTTTACCAACGACGGTGAGTTAACAAACACACTCACGCATCCGCGCTTTGGCAACACCAAAGAATATAGGGTACA
>CAYFPK010000023.1:3437-12735 GCA_964344975.1 Candidatus Woesearchaeota archaeon | reverse complement strand
GGATGCGCTTTCCTCTACGCACTAAAGTGCGCAGATTCCTCACGCAACATGTTGAAAAATAATTAGTCTAATATTCCGAGCTATTCTAAGGTGTACACCTTATTAAAAGATATATTTATATACTGCTTACAATGTAAGTATTTTATGCAACCTGCGACGACAAAGGTACTCTGCGCCATTAGGAGATTAAAGTATCTTAACAGCAAAGCGAGATATACCGACATAAAAAAACAAGCAGAGCTAAGAGACCCACTGACGAATAGAGGAATCAAAGAAGCAATTTCTAAGAATTGGGTAAAAAAGAGAAGCGATCAATATGTATTAACTCCTCAAGGTAAGACCCTTCTCCATGATAACGAAGAAATAATATACCATCTTGAAGACAAAGATTTTTTGGACAGTTACGAAACAGGGCCAATTTATAACCCTACAAAAGAAGAGGAAATTATGAGAAAATATAGTGGAAGAACTTGGACGCCCATTAGAATCTATGGTTTGCGAAAAGAGGACAAACAAAAAGTGTTCAAGCGAAAAATACATTTTAAACATGGCAATTACACCTATGAAGAGGTTTTAAATAAGATCAATTCAGATTTACATGAGCAACATCAGATCTTACGTTCTGAATTTGTTTTTAATAAATTAGAGCATCCCAATTTTGGAAAAAAACTTAAGAAATTTATTAAAATAAACAAAAGAGAAATTTATCAGAGAATTTTTAGAAATAGAAATCTCAAAGTACTTTATGAAGAAGGAGATTTAAGGTATTTATTGGCAAAGGTCACAAAACAAAGAGGAGAGACCCCTCTGAGAGATATTTATACCTTTTTCGAAGAAAAAGGCCTTCTGAAAGAGGAGCGAATTAAGACTCTAAAAAATTCAAAACTTTTTGAGAAGAGTGAAGAACATTTTGGTGATTTTTTATTTAAAGGCTTAGGTAATTTAAATCAGAGACAAATAAATGCTTTGACAAATCTTTTCGAAAGGATTTGTGAGGGATTAAAAAAAGAAGGTTGGCTTGAAGACAGAACCACACTAATTATGCACAATACCTTCTTTGTTGAATTTAACAGATATTATGAAAAAGCAGCCATTTACGACACAACAAGCTTAGCAACTGAAGAAGAAGCTAGAAAACTTCTCAAAAGGATCTCTGAAGGAAAACAAGTTTTTTCTTGATTAATTCCTTTATATCCTCATCTTCGAGAAGCTTATCCATAACATCATCAGCTTTTCTTCTACGTTGATCCATCTCCATAACCGTCTTAAGATCTAGAGCCATGTAACACTTCTCACAAAACTTAATCTCAGCAGAGTTCACATGCTGACAACGTGGACATTCCTTTGGTTGTAAGGTTGGCCGTTCTTTTCGTTTTGATTTAACAATGCCATTCACTTCTAAGATTTTATTATGGACATCTTCACTAGTCATATGGATATACTTCGCAGGAGTTTTAGAAGTAGGACTCCAGCCAAAAAAGATACGAAGATGCTGTTCTTTAAAGCTTTGTTTTGCCAATTCTGTAGCCCTAGCGTGACGATAGGAGTGAGGATAGGCCAATTTCAAAGAAACCCCTGCAAGCTTGGCATCCCTTCGAGCAATTGCACGCAAACTAGCATTACCTAAAACCCCGTTTTTATACGTTTTAAGAGTTATCCAGAGGGGAGCATCAATATTGTCCCTGTGCGGGTGAATTTCTATCCAACGCTTCAAAGCAGGAACAGATTCAACCAAACGCACTGTGCGAGAAACCGTTTTTCCTTCAGGGATAATCAAAAGCGCACCATGCTGATCAAACTGCACATGTTTTAGACACATACGCAAAAACTCCCCTGCTCGTGCCCCAGATTCATAAAGAACCAAATGAATAGCTTTATCTCGTGGATTATTCGCCAACTGAGCAAGCTTTTTGATATCCTTAACAGTCAAGATTTGATCTGCCGTCTTTATCCAATGTTTATTTTTAATAACCAAGGAAGCTGTTAGAGGGGGATGATCATTTTTAGTCTTGGGGATCCAGCCCATAAATTCTTGGTAAAACCAACGAAAAAATGGACGTATAACGACCTTAACACCGACAATGGTTCTCTCTTTAAATCCAAAATCCTCTTCCAAAGAAACAAAATAATGCTGCAAATCTTCTTTAGTCATCTTAGCATAATCCAGCCCCAACCGAATCCCCAAAAGCTTAATCTGTTGTAAATAACTCCTACGAGTAGAAATGGGCCTCCCACAACTCGCCAAATAAACTCTATATCGAACTAAAACATCTTTTTGGGATTTTTTCAAACGAGGATCTTCTAAGATAGCACCAATTCCCCGCTTATTCATCTCTCTCAAATCAACCTCATAAGGCCTTAAAGACCTTTTTTTCCCCTGTTCGCCTGCCATAATCTTATTTCCTTCCTCCTCTTGATTGTCGTACACCCCTATAAAAAAGAGCAGTGCACTATTCAGAAATTCCAGAGGCAAAAGCGTAAATTTTACGAAAATTCTACATAAACACATTTAAAGAATAAAAAAAGAAGAGTGCTATGCGAGACAATACATGGTTAAACCAACGCCTAGACCACATCTGGCAACTCTTATTTGCAGATGTAAAAAAGCTCAACGAGGTAAAAATAAATTTTAAAGGCAAGTGGAAAAACAAGTTCGGCCACATTATGATGAAAGACGGCGCATCACACATCGTCATTAATGGCTTTTTCAGAGACCTAAGAGTACCAGAGTTTATTATCGATTTAACTATAGCCCACGAACTTATTCACTACATGCACGGGTTTAACTCCCCGCACCCTAAACAATTCAAATACCCGCATAAAGGCGGCATTGTAGAAAAGGAACTCAAAAGAAGAGGATTCAGCCACGTCATGCAACAAGAAAAAAAGTGGATAGAAAACCAGTGGCAGCAGATAGTGTCTGAAGAATTCAAACCAAGAAAGAAAACATCGTTTTGGTAGTTACACCAACTTGTAAACAATCCATTTACACATATATAAAAGCACCGATCCACAAATGCTGCTAAGGTAGAATGAAATTCTGCTGTGATCCAATCAAAGCGGATGATGAATTATTTTAGCATCATAGCCAAACTTAGATTTAAGTGCTTCAATAGTAGCACGTTCTTTAGTCCATTTCCCTTCATCGATACATGACTTGACTTCTAAGAATAAGATAATATTGTTACGTTCACAAATGAAATCCAAAAACTTGAACTGACCATCCATTTCTTCTTGTAGTTCTTTGATACCATCTACAAGCTGTTGACCTTGCTTTAACTGGAGAATGTCTGGTTCATTTAGCACCTTTTCATGAATGAAGCATTTATCTTTAATCTGACTATATCTTTTAAGTTGTTTTAGCTTAAGATCTTCGTAAGAATCGTTATACATAACCAATAATTCTTTTTTTGTAAATAGTTCTTTTCTGCTTTTTTCCATTCGCACAACTGTCCACCCTTGAGCGGTATATGATGTAGCAACTATATCTTCAGCCTTGTTACCTTTTATCTGGTTCTGTTCAACAAGTTTTATGTATTGGTCACGGTGTTCTAAACCTGTCTGCCTTTGGACCCTATACCTGCGGTCTTTACGGATGTCTTCAGGGATAAATTCTTTACAAAGACGCATGAATTGTTGGGGAGATATGTTATACTTAGCAGCATAATCTTTATTCTTCTTTAATGGCGTTTTGTTCTTTATATCATGATTAGACATATAGTCCATGTATTCCTCTTGAACATCATCAGCAATAAGTTTCTTATGTTCATATGTTAACCGTCTAACCATACACTAATAGTCTTAGGAAAAGTTAAAAGTGTTGCTAAAAAGACGCCCCCCTTTTACCGTCCCAGCACGGGCATTCAATATGATGGGGTACATAACCTTCAGTTATTCGTACCACGTATTCTTTATTCATCGTAGGTATCCACGAGATAATTTTGCAAAGTACCCAGTTTGGCACATTATTGGGGACAAAGTTGGTAGTTTTGTATGCCGTGTATGATCAACAGTTGGTAACGAAGGATAATTCAGGCTCCTTTGCTACTGTCATTAGTAAGAAATTCAGGGGGTGGGGTCTTTGATTAAAAATTAAATAGGATTATTATTTAAGTCATAACGTTGTCCGTAGATTTCATATCCTTTTCCAATTTGTTCGTTACTAGACCATACAATAATATGGCCTGACCGGTGGCTTGCCACAGAAGGGAAGTCTTGTCTCTCTATATTATAAGAGTTGACCATCTGTTCTGTTGCAAGAGGTTGGTCTAAATTATCATACACCCGTGTATAAGCATCCCCTTCCTTAAAAAAATCAGTATTTTCCCAAGTAATTATATATCCTTCTTGATACGTTTTTCCATCTACATCTGCATTAATGAAACCAGGGTATGGATAAGCAATTGAATTTATTTGAAACTCGGGTCCCAAAGGGTTTGCATTTGTATCAAAGTGTCTAGCTTCAATCGCTGTACCATGAGATGGAACCCATCGATTCCAAACAACGACAAAGTCCCCATTGTAAAGGTATGCTACTCTTGGTGCTTCTTGACTTCCACTACCTACACTATTTACTTGAAATTCAGAACCTATAGGGCTAGCATCATCATCAAAACGTTGACCATATACACCTAACCAATCACCATCCTGCAAAGCACTCTCCCATACGACAACAAAACCTCCATTAGGTGATGCATCAACTGCTGGGTGAACTTGGTTACTAATGCTATATGTATTAATCTGAAATTGGCCACCTATAAAATTTCCAAGCGGGTCAAAAACCTGTCCAAAAACACCATTATCTCCTATAGTATAACTTCCGTCCAAGCCCATATTATCTTCCCAAACAACAACAAAGTTACCATTCGATAATGCAGCAACTGAAACTCCACCCTGTAGACCTGCTGCATGTTTTGGATGCACAATAAATTCACCTACAATAGGATTAAATGTATTATCATAAACTTTTGCAAGAATATCAGCATCATTAGGGTTACCTCCTATTGTTCGATTTAGCCAAGCGGTAACAAACCCTCCATTGTTTAAAATTGCAACATCTCCTATAAGATTAGAGTATGGTGGCGTTGTTGCAATAGGGATATCTCCTGATAACGCTGCCCCACTTGCTGAGTCAAAAGCTCTTGCAAAAAGGGTAGTGCCTGAAAATGGTCCTGCGCTTCCTTGAGGCATTCTATGCCAAGCTACAATAAACTTTTCAGTTGAGGCATCAATACTTTGACTAGTCCCTTCATCATATGTTTGATTCACATTCACACAAAATTCCGTACCTACTGCTCCACATGATATGGGCACAGAAGGCAAGGGAATTGTTGATGGCTCAAAAGTCCCTTTACTCTTTGTCTCTTCTGCATATTTTTCTAAAAAAGGTGCTTGTTGTTTTGATGTTGCTTGTTTCATTTTTGCATTCTTAAAATTATCAAGTATACCCATACCTGTGATATCTTCATCTTGACTTATTGCAGAAATGCCAAAGAGTAGTATTCCTGCTATTAGTCCAGCAAGAATGATTTGTTTCATGAGCATATTTTAGTGTCTACACCTTTTAAATGTTCTCATCCCACTTCCTACGCTTAGTACTCGGCGTTGAGGTGTACTTACCTTGCAACATAGCGTGCCAGTACACTATGAGCTCGTCAGGGTATTCAGTATCAAGCCTGTGTGCCCTGTAAAACAAGGCAAAACGTAGAGCCATAGCATCTACACCGTGATGCTTGTCATCAATCTTTAACTTCAACTGTAACTTCTGAAGTAAATGTTCGTGTTGTTTATCTAACCTTGCTACGTACTTTTTATTTGCCATGTTATATCTCTCCCCCTATATAACGCAGACTAACACATACAATGTTAGCCCTTTGATGTAACCATCAATACGAAAACATCATTTTGGTTCCGATAGAAAAGCTTAAGGAAAACAAGAATAATGAAACAAGTGATGAAAAAAGAAAAAAAAGAACCAAACATAGACTGGGTATTTGAAATGCTTGGATGGAAAAGGTTAAAGAAAAAATGAGTGAAAGAGTAATCGCGCAATACGGGTTAGGGATTCAAACGCTCCAAGATCAAGAAGGTAAACTAAGAAATGAAATTCAAGGCATTAATGAAGGCGTACCTGAAGAGATAGTGATTATGAAAATGAAGAAATTACTCAATAAGATGGAAGAAGAGTACAAAGAAACCTAAAAAGGTCGCCTATAATGTTTCTTACAACGCAAACAGCTAACAACTAATTTACCTTTTCGCGTACGCACCCGAGAAGTTGCACTACTAAGGTACCCATGACAAAACTTACAAAAACGCCGTTTATAGAAAGAAGGTAAAGTCAGATTAACTTTCATACTCACTTTACGCGCCAAGTAGACATACCGGTCAGCCTTAGCAGGAAACTGACAAGCAAAAGCAAATAACTGCTCAACACGACCCAGAGCCAACTTTTGCAAAGATTTTTTCGAACGTGCCATAAAAAGCAGCAAGTAAAAAAGCATATAAACATTTGCTAAGAGCCAAGAGCATGCAAACCCTCTGCGAATACAAGACAGGTTGCTTTGGCTGTTGTGGACGTAATTATACAACAAAAAAAGAGATAAAAAAAGATATAGCAGAAAACAGCAAAGACCTCAAAACCAACAAACTCCCACTTATAGAGTTTAGGTCAAGAAACAACAATACATTTCTTAAACCCTCAGGCGTCTGCCAAAATGTAATAATCCAAAAAGGCAAATGCTTCTGTCCTCTGCATCCTAAAAGAAACAAGAAAGACTTAAGAGTTGGCTACTGCAACACAGAATATTGGTGTAAAACGATGCAACATTTCACAGAGTGGAACAGCAAAACAAAAAAAGCATTCATGAACTTTATTAACAAAAAAGATTTGGATGTCTACAGATACTCAATACAAATAGATAATGATACATTACTCAAGGAGTTCCTAGAACATGACCTTTGACCAAGACGAATTTAACAGATTCGCTGTGCAGCACGGCGTAGTAAAATTCACAAGAGAACCGTTTACAACAAAAGGCGGAATCCAAACATATTGGGAAGTAAGTTGGCACGATATTGTAAGCAACACAAAACTTTGTCAAACATTAGTAGAATACGTAGTCCAATTTATTCACGATAACGGTATGACCGAGCCAGAAACTTATTTGGGCATCCCCAGCGGTGCACGTATGCTTGGCACATTGACAACAGCACACCTAGGCAAAAAAAATGGAAGAAGGTATAGACATGCAGAACTGCGCTCAATGCCAAAAGATTTCGGCGACTACAGAAGTGTATTAGTAGGGGGACCCATCAGCTCAGCAATTCTCATTAAAGATGTCAACACGACAGGCAAAACAGTTCGACAAAGAGTAGAACAACTCCAAGCAATAGGCACGCAAGTAACAGGAGCAATCTGTTTAACACAACGTATGTATACTGAAGACACAGAAACATCATGCATACCGCTGACTGAAGGAGCAGATTTGGTAGCACTAGCAATACAAGCACAAAAACCAGCAAGACAAGTTGTGCGAAGTGTCACCGAAGAGTTCAACGCATACAGCACAGACCCACTCGATTTACCGCCAGAAGTTATAGCAAGATACGGGCTTGAAGATCTAATGGTAGGCATCAGCCAAGAGTGGGATCAAACGCAGCCCCAGCTCTAAACAACGTCTTTTCAGCAAAATGATTAGCAACAAAAAGCGCACCTACAGACAAACCTTGATAAGAACCCACAGGTACATTCAAGTGTGGCAAACCAGCCAAGTTGGGACCAACCGTTAACAGATCAGCCATATAATGTTGCAGGGGAGTTAATGTATCAACTGTAGAGAAGGTAGGTGGTAGCATAGGCACGGTAGGTGAAGCTAACACATCCACACCTTTGAAAACTGACGCATACTCAGAACAAATTTTCGAGCGCACTTTCAAAGCACGCAAATAATATGCATCACGATACCCTGCCATGCGCGCAAAGGTACCAAGCAAAATTCTACGTTTAACTTCCTTACCAAAATGTTTACTCCGCACAGTTGTAAAAAATTCATTATACGAACCTTGCAACTCTTCAGCAACACCATAACGCAACCCACACAATTTAGCCAAATTCGTAGATGCTTCAGAGGTACTCACCAAATAATAGGTAGCAACACCGTGAGAGACACTCAAAGGAACAGACACTTCTTTGTAAGTTGCACCTAAAGACTCTAACTTATGAATCGCCTTCCAAGTTAATTTAGAAATAACAGGATCAAGATCCTCAGAAAACGCGTCTGCAACAACACCAACACGTAACCCAGACACATCTTCAGATAAAGAAGAAACATAATCATCAACAGGTTTGTGCACAGAGGTAGAGTCTTTAGCATCATAGCCAGAAATTGCTTGTTGCAACAAAGCAACTTCATACAAAGACTTCCCAAGAGGGCCAACTTTATCCAGAGAATTTCCGTAATCAATTAATCCGTAACGCGACACACGACCATAGGTAGGACACAAGCCAAACACGCCACAAAACGAAGCAGGATTCACAATCGATCCACCGGTAGACTCACCGTACGCAACATGCGCAAAATCAGCCTTTGCAGCAAGACCTGCAGCCCCACCAGAACTACCTCCACATACACGGGTTGGATCTAAAGGATTTTTAGGCACACGAAAACCTTCGCCAACGTTAACAGAAAACGCTCCAAAACCAAATTCATCTTGTGCAGTTTTACCGACAACAAGCGCACCAGCATTGACACCTTTAGCAACACAGGTCGCATCAAACGGTGGTTTGTAGTTGGTAAGAATACGACTCCCAGCACGACTTTCTACCCCTTTAACACAGATAGAGTCTTTGACAGAAACAAACAATCCACCTAAAGGCCCTTTATCAGTTTGAGCTTGCAACGCTTTAGCGTCACAGAGTAAACGTTCAGAACTAATAGTATTCATGTAATGATACGCTTCATCAATCTTTTGCAAAGAATCAAGAGTTTTATGTGCAGACTCAACAACATCAATACTCCCAGAAACAACCCGTGCAAGATATTCACGAACTTGCATCATCACGCTCCATAAGTAAACGCATAACCTTAAAAGCAAGGTCAGTTGCAGCTAACTCACGAACACTTTCATCAAAAAGAGATGAGATCTCATCACCAGGTGTAGCACGAGCAAGCGCATCTACAGTCCTACAATAAAGAGGCCAAAAATCTGTGTAAAGATCTAAATCAGTAACACGATCAGCAAAAGCAGGATCAGTTTGTGCATAAGCTGAAAAATGTGTATATAAAACAGATAAACG
>CAYFPK010000023.1:0-3337 GCA_964344975.1 Candidatus Woesearchaeota archaeon | reverse complement strand
AAGCAGGATCAGTTTGTGCATAAGCTGAAAAATGTGTATATAAAACAGATAAACGATCTTGCGGATAACAAAATTGTAAGCTACGCGCAGCAAGAGAAAGTACAGAAGTCATAGAGTTTTAGGCCCAACAAAAAATTCACCTTGTCGGTGAGGACTGTTAGACAACGCCTCCTCTTGCGATAAAGAATCTTCAGGCACATCATCACCCAAAATATCCGATAAAGGTACAGGTTGTAAAGTTAAACCAACGCCAGTAACATCAACTTCATCAAGAGCAGAAAAAAGTGCGAACACTTCCTGTAATTGGGGTAAAAACTCAGTAACCTCTGCATCAGTCAAACTAAGTCGCGCATTCGCAGCAACTTTTTTTAATAATACTTCATCTATATTCATCTTTTTGTACCAAGTCAAGTTTCAAGTGAAGTTCTTTCAGTTGAGCAGGATAAACTTTTGAGGGTGCAGAAGAAAGCAAACATTCCGCATTTTTCGTTTTAGGAAAAGCAATCACCTCACGAATAGACGAGTTACCGGTTAACAGTGCAGCAAAACGATCAACACCTAAAGCAATACCGCCATGCGGAGGAGCTCCATAACTTAAAGCGGAAATTAAAAAACCAAATTTCACTGCAGCTTCTTCATCAGAGATACCAAGAGCCTTGAACACTTTTTCTTGCACATCACGTCGATGAATACGAATAGATCCCCCTGCAAGTTCTGTACCGTTTAAAACAAGGTCATACCCGTGACTACGCACACGGCCAGGGTCTGATTCTAAAAACTCCATATCCTCTAAGTTTGGCGTAGTAAATGGATGATGCACAGACACAAACCGTTGTTCATCTTCACTATACGCAAAGAGAGGAAAGTCATTCACCCACAAAAATTTAAATCCACCTGCACGTAAGTTACACCGGTCAGCAAGCTCTAAACGCAGACGACCCAAGAGATCAAGGGTTTTTTTCTTTCGATCAGCAATAAAAAACAACAATCCATTTTTCGCAGAAGTAAAAGAAAGCAACTCTTGTTGCACCTCAGCTGAAAAGTATTTAACAATAGACCCTTCAAGCACAGAATCTTTGACACGCATCCACGCCAAACCACCTGCACCCTGTCGTTGTGCCCAAGTAATAAGACTATCAATTTCTTTACGTGGTAAATCTTGTGGTAAGTACAAACACTGCACAGACTCTTGTGAAGTAAACACAGAAAATTCAGATTTTTTAACAATGTTATCAACATCTAAAAGCTCCATCTCAAAACGCAGGTCTGGTTTGTCAGAGCCAAAGCGCCGCATAGCTTCATCATATGACATACGTAAAAAAGGCGTTTGCACATCAACGCCAAGCACTTCAGAAAACACGCGCTGCATCAAGCCTTCCATTAACGCATACACACGTTCTTCAGTGGCAAAACTCAACTCAATATCAAGCTGGGTAAATTCAGGCTGACGATCAGCACGTAAATCTTCATCACGAAAACAACGCACAATTTGATAATACTTGTCAAACCCAGACACCATCAAAATTTGTTTAAAAATTTGCGGACTTTGCGGCAAAGCAAAAAACTCACCAGGATGTACCCGTGAAGGCACTAAAAAATCCCGTGCACCTTCCGGTGTTGACTTGGTTAAAAAAGGCGTTTCAATATCCAAAAAACCTTGCGCATCCATAAAAGAACGAATCACAGAAACCATTTTAGAACGGGTCATAAGATTATGTTGGACTTGCGGTTTACGCAAATCTAAAAAACGGTACTTCAAACGTAAATCTTCATTGACCTCAATACGGTCATCAATCTCAAACGGCGGCACTTCAGACGTGTTCAAGATATCTAAATGAGTCACAGCAACTTCAACCTCTCCGGTAGACAATTTAGGATTAGTCATACCCACTGGACGTGCACGTACCGTGCCCCGTACAGAAACAACATACTCTCGGCGTAACCCTTCGGCTTGCGCAAAGTTTACAAAGGAAGGCTCAAAGACAATTTGTGAAACACCGTACCGGTCACGTAGATCAATAAAGATCACACCACCATGATCTCGCCGTGACCACACCCAACCATTTAAGACAACGTCAGAGTCAATATCCTTACTAGAAAGATCCCCACAAGTATGTGTGCGTTCCATAAACAAGGAGCATCAAAATGAGCTATTTAAAGGTTGCGAGAAACCCAAGCAAAACCCTTTTAAACCAAAAAAGAAAAACCAAACCTTATGAAACTAAAAATCCTCTTACTCATACTTTTACTAACAGTAACACCAGTGCTAGCAGAAGAAATAGCACCCTTAGAAGAAGCAGAATTACAAGAGATCAAACAAAGCAATTTTGACAGAATTTGGCACGAAGTAAAAACCAACTACGCCCCGGCAATCGCACAAAGGGTCAGAGAGATAGTCAAAGCCCCAGCAACCAACATTAACATGATCTGGATTGTCACACCTCTTTTAATCACACTGCTAGTTATGACGTTCTACTTTGGACGTTACATCACCGAAGAGTTGGGGTGGAACACGGCGGTCGGAAACAGTTTGGTACTTTTATACACCTCAATGGACTTACTCAGATACATCTTCAACGGAGTCGGGGTGGTAGGCGGCTTTGCCGCGTTTGACAACTTCGCCTTGGACCCATTAAAAACAATCATAGCCATAGCAGTAGGGTGCTTCGGTTTGTTTCTCATGTTTTCCAACTTCATCCACGCATTACCTAAAAAGTTAGCATTCTTTGTCTCATCACCACTACCCATAAATTTAACAGCATACTTAGCAATTGCAATCACATACACCAACATTGCATTCGACTACATCACCATAATAGCAGCGATATTCATTTTCATATGTTTATACATCATAATAACGTTCATAAAAATGGTGGAAAGTCAGATTTTTAAAGAAAAGATTGTTGAAGAACAAGAAGAAGAACCACCAGAAGTGACAGAAAGACTCAAAGAGCTCGAAACAGAAGAATAATGGAAATAACAAAAGAAGAAAAGAAATTTCTAAAGAGTTTAACACAACAAAAAATTCTCGAGTTAAGAAGAAAAAGCTTAGAGCAAGAAAAAAAGATTAAGATCCTTAAAAGTAAAATCCGTATTGACATGTTAACACAGCTATACAACAAAAAAGCATTTGACGAGAACCTCGCAACGTTAATCAACCATATACAACGAGAACACAAAAAAATAATTTTGCTCTACTTCGACATTGACCATTTCAAGAAAATTAACGACACCTACGGGCACGCAGAGGGTGACAAAGTGTTAAAGATTGTGGGCCAAGTACTCAAAAGAAACATTAGAGCAACAGAGCGAGGTTACAGAATAGGCGGCGAAGAGT
>CAYFPK010000022.1:0-12925 GCA_964344975.1 Candidatus Woesearchaeota archaeon | reverse complement strand
ACCAAACTTTCGCCCTTCAGCTGCAGTCTGACGCAAAATCCGAGAACTTTTCGCCTCACCAAAACTCCGCTCAGGAATGTAGTTATGCGCTTCTTCAACAATTAAAAAAAACGGCGGAATGTCACCTTGTTTACGTGCAGAAAATAAATCAGACACAATCTTATACACAATAACTTCTTGCACTTCTTTAGGCACACCACGTAAATTAATTATAGAACACTGTGCAGGACGAACTAAAGATAACAAATCAGTAGGCATATCACCAAAGATACCTAACTCTTTCACATATTCAATCACAGAAATAAGTTGCCACTTTGCATTACCCTCCTCAGCAGATAACGCAGCAATAACCGAGTCAAAATCGCCCGATGAGCCCATCGATTGAAACGCTGAATACAACGTACCCACTTGAAAACTAGAAAGTTTTGCAGGCAAAAGATGCATCAATTCTTGCGCAGACAAATCCCGTGCAGATAAATGGAGTGGACGTGCCCCAGGGTTTTTACGAATGTCAGGCGAAAACTCAACAACCCGCTCCCCATATCCTTTGACATCAAGACCATAATGAGTTAATTTATCACTCACATCACCAGCATGTTTTAAACTACCATACTCACCGTGTGGATCGATAACCACCACAGGCACGTTACGTTCCATAATTTCTTCCAAAAGAACACCAGAACAATAACTTTTCCCAGAACCAGATTTAGCAAGGATAGAAACATGCCGAGTTAACAATTTATTTAAATCAAGATAGACCGACAACCCTTCACGTCCCTCAAGCGTACCAATATACGCACTACGTGCAGATTTAGTTAACCCTAAAACATTTTGCACAAAATCATCGTCAGCAGCATATACATGCGTGTCAGGATCAACAGGCACACGCAACGTTTTCAAAAGACCGTTCGTGCCACGATAGCCAATAATGTTACACTGTGCAGTGGTAGTCTCTTTAGATTTTTCCACATCAACAATTAAAGCTAAAACAGCATACCCTTCTTGATGGGTAACTTGCACATACATAAATTTACGTGCATCGCCAGTTACCAAAAAACGAAATTGATTGGTAGCACTTTTACCGATAAGATGGCCTAAGGAATCCATACAAAACCGGTCTATATGATATTTAAAAGCATTACGCAAGAAGAGTGGCTATTAAGGCAACTAAAGATAAGAATAGATACACACAAAAAGCAACAAAAAATTTATCCACCAGAGTATCCCACCCTTTGTTACCCTTCAAAAGCAAGATTACACAAGGAAGAAGTGCAAAAAAGATTAAAAGTAAAAGCGCATGCCAAGACAAAAATACGCCAGTGAGAACGTAAGTAATGAGTAAACGAGCAACTAGAAAAATAACACCGGCAAGCAAAATAAAAGAAAACCAATTAAACGGCTTAGTAGAACGTTGCTTATGCTGCGGTGCTTGTTGCCAGATATCCTTACTCATACACAAATAGAAGATGTAGAGTTATTAAACTTTATGCTTCAGATAACTGGTAGGGAACCTGCACATAGACAATCTGCTTACCAGTAGGCAAGGCAGCAAAGGTGCGCGAACGAAGAGTTGTACGAGCAGAAGCATACGCATCACAATAAGCAGAGCGAGGCACCCCAAAACAAGATCCGCTTGTATGCAGCAATTCCACTTGGACTTCTAAAGCATCCCTATCAATAGAAGAAAGGATTTCTAAAGTAGAAGCACCTCGTCGCTGAGCTTCTAAAGCAGCAACACAAAAGAGGTTAGCATACGCAGAATCAAGCGAAGACCCTACACCTTGTAAAAGTTGCATAAGAGCGCAAAGCGAACAAGAGGTATATAAACGTATGGGCCCGGCAGGACTCGAACCTGCGATATCCGCCAAGTCAAGGCGGCATCATAGCTTCTAGGGCGAATCTAAAAGAGCACCTCACTAGACCACGGGCCCAACAAAACCAGCAAAGAAGAAACAACATATAAAGATAACTACTTTTATTAATCAAAAAAACATGAAAAGAAATATGTACAGAGAAGATATATTAACAGAATTATTAGAAAACGCATGGATACAATCCTTTGGGACAGTTAAACAGCAAGCAAGGTTACTAGAATCCAGAAGAGAGCAATGTTCAGAAAGAGAGTATCATAGAGTCAGCGAAGACAAGCCACCAGGAAGTAATTGGCAAGGGTACAGGTTTTGTTACGACTGCGACTGTGTCTTTATGATAGACGACCTACCATACAAAGTAGAGCAATTATAACTACTCTAAGTAAGAAGGCACAGCATACGAAGCAAACTCAGAAAACAACCCCCGAGCAAACAACAAACGAGAAAACGCTTCAGCTTCCATTTTTGCACCAACTAAACCATGATGCGGTTTGGGCTCTTCAGGCAACCCTACAAAAACTAAAACCGCATCTAAAGAAAGGTTTGATCGCGAACCTTTCAAAACAACTTGCTTTTTTAAAGTTAAATGGCGAGCATAACATAGCGAGTGTAAATCAACACTACGATGCCCAAACGAAATTTCAATGCCAGCTCGTGCAGCAGCAGCAGACAAAAAACCCAGATCAAAGCCTACATTTTGCCCAGCAACAGTGCGATCAGAAATTCTAGAGACCCAAAACACAAACTGTTTCATAATTTCAGCTTCACTGGGCTTAGATACATCAGTAATTTGTGCATGAGTAAATCCATTCACTTCAAGAGCTTTTTCAGAAACTTCAGCCCCATCAAAGAGTCGACACTCAGCATAAAACGTGTTACGGGGATCAGAAAAATCAACAGCACCGATACTGAGCAAAGAACACGTCTCAGGGTTGGTACCACTAGTTTCTACATCTACAACAATCATAAGAAGAACCTAAAAAGCCAAGTAAATAAAGGTTGCTAACGCCGCCCTTTCTCAATCTTACCTGAAAGTAGAGCATTAAGACTCTGATCATTAACCTTGATCACTTGCCAACGCACACAAGGAATATCACCTTTAGCACGACCCATCTTACCACCGATACACTCGATCATAACTTCATCGTGCTCAGCAATTTGTTTTTGTGCACCATCACCAGGTAAAAACGCGGTAACTTGTTTACCATTTTTAATTAACTGTACTTTCACTGCCTTTCGCATAGCAGAATTAGGTTGCTTAGCCTCTAATTGAACTTTTTCAAGAACAATAGCTTTTGCTTGAGAACTCCCTTTCAAAGGATCAGACTTAGCACGCAGATTTAAGACACGACGAGCGTACGAACGTTCTTTCCAACGAGAAGACTTCCGTCTACTTGCAAGCTTCTTCCCCGCCATCATACCGTTACTTTTCTTTCCCATTAACTAACCACAACCTTGGTAATACCATGGTATTTTTTGACAAGCTCTTGTATGCGCGAAAGGTTACTTTTCTCTCGCCCAAAGATCTTACCTTTGATACGTGCATCGCCGCTTTCGATAGTGACCACATCATCTTCTCGAGTCACCGACGCAACACGCAGAGGATACAGCAGATTCTTTATAAATTTAACGGGATCGTCATGATAGCTGATAAAACGTACAGGCTTTTTCAAAAGACGCTCAAGCTTACGTAAGTTGGCACCATCCTTACCTAGAGCCTTCTGTACCTGCCCTTGAGCTACTATAAAAGTAATTCCTGAAGCCTCATACAAGACATCTTTCGCCGTAGCGCGGCAAACAGAAGAAAAGAGTTGCATATGTCCAATTTTTTCAACAGTAAACTTCATACGACACAGATTGCACTCACAGAAAAAGGCTTACGGCATAAAGCGCCAAGCTCTTTATTAGTTACATCAAGCTGCTCAACAGAAGCATTATGCAACTCAGCAAGATGTTGTAACTCTAATAGATCAGGACAGTTAGAAGCAACATACACCTGTGTCGCCTCACCACTACGCAACTTTTTCAAACAGAGATCACGACCGACACAAACTGTTTTCTCTTGTAATAACTTTCGCACATCAACCATTATTTTTTATCTCCATCCTTTGCAACAAGCCCTGGCAAACCAGTACCGACAGGGATAGGTTGATTCAAAATAACATTCTCAACAACGCTAGATAAATCATCCCGCTCACCAATAAGACTTGCATGAATAATATGTTTAAGAGGTGTTTCAAAAGAAGCACGCGCAAGTACACTTTCTTTTTCACCGGTAATACCAGTTCGCGTGATACCACGTAATTGCCCACCTCGAGTCATAACATCAGCTAAAAACATAATGTGACGAACATCAACACTCAAACCTTGTGAAGCAATAACACTTTGCGCTTCATGGATAACTGCCGCGCGAGCAGCCTCAATACCAAGCACTTCAGCAATTTCAAAAAGATTGTTAGTGGTAGTCCGTAGCGGATCAACTTCTTCAAGAGCAAGCGCATCTTTAAGATTAGAACCAGCACAATGAATAACAAATTCACCATCTTCTTTCACAGGAAGAACTTGCGTAACACCTTTAAGACCAAAGAGAGGTAACTTCTTAACCTTCTCTTTCAATTTGAAAACATCAGGAAGAAGGATATCTTTTGTTTTTCGATAGATCTGAATTTTACCTCCAGCTTCTTCAACTTCAATAGTTTTGGGTAATTTACGAAGAGCTTCAAAAACCTCACCAGGTTTAAGTGCATACTCCTTCAACTTAGCCTTATCAAGTTCAATCTCAACAGAGTTTTTTGCAACATTAATAGAAATTGATTTAGATAAATGTTCAATACGAGTTTCGCGGATACGTTGTGCAACAGACGTAACCATAGCTGTGGTTCGACAATACTTTGGTTTAAGATAAATTTGCATTAAAGGCGTGCTAGGATTTTTACGTGCATCAAAAATTTCAATTAAACGAGGAAGACCAACAGTGACGCTCATTTCAGCTACACCGGCAAAGTGGAACGTGTTCAGCGTATTATGCGTAACCACACCATCAAACGTTGTAAAAGTTTCAAGACCAGGCACAGAAAAATCATAAACATGTACATGCGGCGAATCCACATATTCCACAGCAACAATTTCATCCCACACCACATCAGACGCAACCATTCGCTGTAACAAAGCTAACTCTGAAGAAACATCAACACGCTTTTCAGCAGCAACAGCACTAAATCGGTCAATATGTCGCTGTAAAGCACATCTACCAATCTTTTGCCGTTTCGTAGCACTGTTCACGTAACGTGTGGGTAAACCTAGCTTACGCGAAAGACAAACAAGAACATCATCAAACCCTGAAATCATATCAACATGATCCCTATAGCTAACAGGCACATTTTTCTCAGCAAGAGCAGCCAAACGCACAAGATCCTCACGCTTGTAAGCAATATCAAGACCAATCTGTGCTAAGAACACAGGCGCATACTTATACGCGACAGTCAACCAATACTGTCCTCCATGAAAAGACTTAGAGGCAAAAATATCAAATCGAGTAAGTAACAACTTAATACCATCAACAAGATCTTCAGAGTCAGAAGAAACACGAATCATCCCTCTTGCAACACTAACATTACCATCGCCATCAAAATAACCACGTAAAAGTCCAGCAACAAATTTCTCCTTCGCACTATAAGCAAACACCGGAACAAATTTAGAATCAGAACCGGTACCACAAGTAGCGCGCATAAAACGAGCGAGTAAAGAAGAATTTACGATAAAATCACGAGAGTTTGCAAAACCCCTTTGATGAGCTTTTTCAACAAAGTCAAGGCCAATGCTGCCTACAAAACGTCGCGCATGAGAGATAAAATCCTCATCAAGGTTAGAAATACCCACTTGTCCAGCAGAAGCACCACCTTCAGCAAGATACGCACCAACAAACCAACCAAAATCCCAATCAAGAACAAAAGATTCCGGAAGCAATTTCAAAGGATTATAACTCTTAGTAACTAAAAAATGATCCTTTCCAGGAACAGAAATATAATCAGCAACAGCAATAGAAGCAACACAATGTTCAGGCAAATACTTCAACACAGGAATACGGGAACCGACAGTAAGGTCCTTACCAAGAACAGGAACAACCGCATTATGCAAACGAGTGACAAAAGAATGATTATCAGTAGCAACAATTTTGCGTCCAGAACGAGTAACTAAACGTAACAATTTTTTCGGAGAAGCATGACGGCTCAACTCAACAACCTTCTTCCAAACAATTTTCTCATCTTTATCTAGACTAGGTACCAGAACATCCACATCTCGCAAAGGCAAAATATCAGCAGCATCAATGGTTAAATTGCCAAACTTCTGCATAAAAGAATCAACAAATTCACCAATACGAACAATTTGAATAACACCGTCAATTTTCACAATAACTTTCTCAAAATAAGATAAAGACATCTGTGTGGAAGGCTCACCAAAACATTCCGCTGTA
Organism: Candidatus Woesearchaeota archaeon; assembly: GCA_964344975.1. GTDB lineage: Archaea > Nanobdellota > Nanobdellia > SCGC-AAA011-G17 > GW2011-AR18 > CAYFPK01. Next base: position 6,580 of record CAYFPK010000022.1, on the reverse strand, counting down.
ACAATACCAATAGCCTCACCGGGAGCAACACAAGCAACAGTGTGCGCCGCAAGCACACGTTTACGAATCTCTTTTTTCTGCGCATCAGTCAAACGCTTTCCTTTAAGTTTAGCTGCAATTTCTTTTTCTAAATGTTCAGGTAACGTCATTTGCCAAGAACCTCCGAGATAATACGGTCAACGTTAACACGTCCACCTTCAGTCTTAGACACATCAAGACCATCATCACCATACGTAAACTGAATAATATTATCCGACGCATCACGCACAGTGGCATCATAAGCAATCTTAAGATCTTGTAATGCGCTTGATAAACGTCTATACAAATAACCAGACTTAGGCGTTCGCAGTGCAGTATCCATCAAAGAATCCCGACCAGTCATAGAGTGCATGTAAAACTCCTCAGGGCAAAGACCAGACTTATAACCGTTACGAACAAAGCCCTTAGATTTAGGACTAAGTTCCTGTTTTTTAAAGACAGGCAAGGTCCGCAAAGCAAATCCATTTTCAATACGCTTTCCACGTAAAGCCTGCTGGCCAACACATGCAGCCATTTGAGCTAAATTCAAGATGTTTCCCTTAGCACCGCTGATAGCCATAGTAATAGTAGGGTTATGCTCATCAACAACTTCAGCTAAAATTTCACCGACACGGTTACGTGCTTTATTCAACACTTCCATAATTTTAAGTTCTAAAGTTTCATCATGCGTCATACCAGGCAAAGCTTCAAGATCCCCTGATTCAAAACGGTTAATATATTCAGCAACACGCCGCTCAGCATTATACAACACTTCACGACATTTCGTTGCAATTTCTGCAGGAAGATCAGTATCAGAAACACTGGTACTAAACCCATACGCGGCAAGAGAAGCAATACCTAAACGGAAAATTTTCCCAAGCAAATCGATACCAACATCTGATGAATACTGCGCAAACAAAGCACGGATAAGATCACCTTTATCCTGACCGATAGTTGCCTTGTCAACAAACCCTTCAACAAGATGTCCATCTTTAACAACAAACTTTTCTTTACTTTTAGTTTGACCAATAAAGGTAAAATCATCAGGCAACAATGCAGAGAAAATTTCTTTACCAGAAACAGTAGCACCAAACTTAGCAAAGCGTTTAGGTCGCCACACACCAATAGAGTCAAGCATTTGTATAGCTTCCTCACGAGGCATATGCACCCATTTAGTTAAAATAAAGTTACCAGTAATAGAATCCGCATCGCAACCAACTACATTCAAACCATCCTTTGGTGAAATCATTTGCGTTTGCACCTCCATAAGCACTTCCGCTTCAGCACGCGCCTCTTCAGTCTGTGGAACGTGCAAGTTCATTTCATCCCCATCAAAGTCTGCGTTATAGGGATGACAAACCGACGGGTTTAAACGAAACGATTTACCGGGCAAAACACGTACACGGTGCCCCATGATACTCATCCGGTGCAAAGAAGGTTGTCGGTTAAAAATAACAATGTCAGAGTCAAGCAAATGACGCTCAACAACATACCCAGGCTGCAACTCTTCAAGCAACTGTTCATGCGTTTCTTCAGTAATCTTCTTTTTACGTCCGTCAGGACGAACAACATAATTACAACCAGGATACGATTTAGGGCCCGCCTCAACAAACTTACGCAAGTACGCCATGTTCCACTCAGTGACGCGTTCAGGTACAGTTAAGGTCATAGCAATTTTTTTCGGAACACCAATTTCATTAAGCTCAATACGAGAATCCGGAGAAATCACCGTACGCGCAGAAAAGTTTACACGTTTACCAGCCAAATTTTGACGGAATCGCCCTTGCTTACTTTTGATACGTTCAGCAAGCGTTTTCAAAGCTTGACCACTACGATGCCGCGCAGGCGGAATCATAGAAATAGAATTGTCAAAATAGGTCGTAATGTGATATTGTAACAAATCCCATAAATCTTCAACAATAATCTCAGGAGCACCTGCGTTAATATTTTCAAACAAACGTTGGTTAATACGAACAATGTCACCAAGTTTATGCGTTAAATCATCCTCTGACCGCTCACCTGTTTCAAGAGTAATAGAAGGACGAATGGTAACTGGTGGTACAGGCAACACAGTTAAAATTGCCCATTCTGGCCGAGCAAGCTTAGGGTTAAGACCAAGCAACTCAACATCACGGTCACTCACGCGCTCAAGACGAGTACGCAACTCAATAGAACTCAACCGCTTTTCATCTTCTAAAAAGGTAGTTGGCTTTTCAATTTTAATTTTCTTCTGTGCAACACCACAATGTGCACACTTTTTAAGATTTTTAAGTGAATTAACAAACTTTGTATTATAACGACGAACAGCAGCAGTACCTTCTTCAGACTGAACAATACGTAAAGATTCAAGATGCTCAGCAACTTTAGCATCACTAGCTAAAATAGAGCCACACTCACGACACGTACTACGTAAAAAACTCAAAATAACAGGAACAAACTTCACATGCAAGACAGGACGAGCAAGCTCAATATAACCAAAATGACCAAGACCTTCTTTAAGCTTTTGTCCATCAATCTTACAAACAAGTCCAGGGTCAATAACACCTAAGCGCGTATCCATCAAACCACCGTCAACAGGATACCCCTCCTTATCATAGAGTTCCGGAGTAACAATTTTTGCAACAGAGATCTTTCGTACAAGATCAGGTGAAATCATACCAAAGACAATCGAATCGATTTTTTTATACAATTCTCGAACAGCCATGTTAAAACTTCTTATGAACCCCCAACTTCGGATAGACACCTAAACTAAACAACTCATCAAGTAAAAGTTTAAAGGCGTAACTCACTTCAACATCAGTCATTTTCGCATTATCCCCGTACACAGGAGAAATTGCTTTATTTTTTCGAGCATCATAATACCCAACAAGACCACTCTGCTCACAGATAGGAATAATAACACGGTCAGAATCGAATCGTTCTTTAAGAAGTAAACTCGCTCCGTGTGCAACTAAACAATCTTTTTCCATTTCACCTAAACGAAGCCCACCACCCTCAGCACGTCCTTCAATAGGTTGACGAGTAAGCAACTGGATTTTACCAGTAGCACGAGCGTGTAATTTATTTGCAACCATATGCTTTAAACGTAAGTAGTATGTGTTACCTGTGTAAATCCGCGCAGTAAACTGTTTACCGGTAACACCGTTGTAAAAAGTTTCAACACCATTTTCACGAAAACCAACGGAGTGTAACATCTTTCGCAACTGCTTTTCAGGCATAGAATCAAAAATAGTACCATCAATATAATCTCCAGTTAAAGCACCAGCTTTACCTGCAATTATTTCAATTAAGTGAGAGATAGTCATACGACTCGGAACACCGTGAGGAGAAAATAACAAATCAGGAACAATACCGCTAGCTGAAAAAGGCATATCTTCATGCGGAACTAAAATACTAATGATACCTTTTTGCCCATGACGTGACGCAAACTTATCACCCACTTCAGGGATACGTTGTTCACGAAGACGAACACGAACTAAACGGTTCCCCTCATCATTTTCAGTAAGAAGCGTCATATCAACGGTTCCTTTACTACGTTGTTTCACACAAATAGAACTTTCCCGTTTAACATTAGAAGCAAGGCTAAACTCTTCAAACTCACCTAAGAAACGTGGCGGGCTACTACGACCGACAACAACATCCCCTTCAGCAACCTTAGCACCAGTGTAGACAATACCATCATCTTCTAATAAACGATAATCCTTTTCAAGACGATAACCTTTAACTTCCCGGTCAGGAATAGCAATTTCATCAACAAGACCACCTTGGTAGCGCTTTTCTTCAGCTGAAAATGGTTTAAAGTACGTTGAACGAGCAAGACCACGCTGGACAGAGCCTTTGTTTAAGATAATCGCATCATCCATGTTATACCCTTCATAACTCATAACAGCAATGGTAACATTCATCCCACAAGGATGCTTATCATAATCAAACACATCATGCATAAAACTTTTAGTGATAGGCCGCTGCGGATAACTTAAAACATTAACATCAGTATCCATACGAACAAGATAATTAGCAGCATACAAACCTAAAGATTGTTTTTGGATTTTACTCCCACGAATAAGACGAGAACTTCCACCAAAATTCGCATAAGGGATTAAGGAAGTACACAAACCAAGCAGTGCAACAGGTGTAATTTCAAGATGCGTATGTTCATTAGTCAACTCATCTGCATCCAAAGCAATGTAGGCATCTTCTTCCTCAAGCGCATCAAGATATTCTACAACACCAGACTTAACCAACGAATCCCAACGAATACTACCATCTAAAAGCCCGTCAAAATATTTAGAGGTTAACTTAGACTTACCACTTTCAACAACAATTAAAGGACGTCGAGCACGACCGCGAACAGTAGCCAAATGAATTTCATTAAACGTATCATTAAAAGAAACATTCAACTCAGTAGTAACATTACCAAGACGTCGCTCAGAACGAACCTGTTTTAAAAAAGACTTAGCATCATCAACAGAACCAACAAACACATCATCTAAAAACACATCAACAACCATAGCACTAAAAAGACCGCAGTCCTGCCCCCTCTAATTGTTTAAGCAACTTCTCATCATCAACACCACCTTTTGAAACAGAACAAAGCAATGAAAAGTTTTTACGCAACCCGATAGGCGTACCTTCAGGAGTTTCAATAGGACATAAAAATCCCCAGTGTGTTGAGTGTAATGCACGTGCAGCAAAATTTTCTTGTGTTGAAGTTAAAAGAGAGTTCACCCGTTGTAAATGTGACGTGGTTGCAAGCGCATTTGCCCGCTCCATATTTTGGCTAACACCTTTACGCCCTGCAGGCCAAGCACCTGTTGCCAGCGCACTTTTAATGTTAGAAGAAAGCAACTCATCACGAATAATAATTTTGATAGACTGAAACTTACCACGTTTAACCAAACGTTGAAAGTTGTACATGATATCCTGTACAAGAGACCTAAATCCTGTACGAAACAAGTCAGCTAAAAGGTCCCCAGAAAGATGTAAGCGTTTATTTCCATAATGATCTTTATCAATTAAAGGATAACCATCTTCGACAACAAGTAAATAACGGCGAAGATACTTACAAAGATTATACGCCTTTTTCATACGATCATCAGCAGTGGTACCTAAATGAGGAAGAAGATACTTATCAAGCTGATCCCGTGCACGTTCAATTTTTATCTCACGAGGCTGCGTTACACCCATTTTTTTAGCAAGATACTCAAGTGCATCATCTTGGGTTTTCACATCAACAAGTTCATACAAATTAACATACATAGCATCATCGTTAGCTTCACGCCCAGCGTTAACCAGCTCTAAGATTTTTTGGTCACGAATAAGACCAAGCGCTTTAATAACAGCAAACAAAGGCACACGTTTAAAGCGAGTAAAAGAAAGGTAATAGATACCATCCTTAAGACGTTCAATCAAATGAGGAATCCGAAAACTGTTCGCGCTTGAAAACAAACGTCCAGATAAAGCACCTAAAGAATCTTTATTGATGAAAAGCCTATTGCTAGCAAGATCTTCAATAGAAATTAACACACGCTCATTACCATTAATGATAAAGTAACCACCAGGATCATCAGGATCTTCACCTTTAGCAATTAACTCTTCACGTTTAAGACCATGCAGGTGACATTGTGTTGACTTAAGCATGATAGGCAACTTACCAACAACAGTGGTAAAAGTTTCACGCTGAACGCCATCAACATACGCACACACTTCAAGGTGAATCGGCGCAGAATACGTTAAACTTCGCAAACGTGCTTCAGCTGGATAAATGATACGCTCAGAACCATCCGCTTCAATAATAACAGGTTTACCCACACTAACATTACGCAAACGAATAACATAACTCTCAACCTCTTGCGGAATAATGGTAGGAATAACATCACCAATTTCATTAATCAGGTTTTGCAAACCAGTAGAGACAAAACGATTAAAACTGTCAATATTAGCAAAGTTTAGTGGATTGTCACGAAAATAACACGCGACAAACTCACGATAGTGCTCAATCATGAATCACCACCCTATACGAAACAGCAACACCGGTAACATCACTATTTCGTTTAACCATAATAACATCACCTGGCTTTGCAGATAAATGTGCAATACCAGGGTCAGAATCCCGAATAATCGGAAACTGACGAAGAGAAGCATTATAGGTACCAAGAACATCTTGTCTCTGCTCGTCAGTAAGCAAAATGTGCTCAGGCACTAGATGATGATCTTGGATGTTAAACTCTGTCATGCGTTTCTCGGTTTCCTCTGTAGCGGGCCGGACGGGATTTGAACCCGCGACCACCTGATGTCTCCCAGCTTTGGTAAAAGTCAGGTGCTCTACCAAACTGAGCTACCAGCCCATGGCGCCCTGGCCGGGATTTGAACCCGAGTTGCGGCCTCGACAGGGCCGCGTGCTAGACCGGGCTACACTACCAGGGCATAGCGCACTGTCTAGCGGTCAAATACGAATAAGAGGTATTAATAACAGCAAAACAGCAACACATGAGCTCTGGCAACTGCGATTCATTTATAAAGCTTACGGCAGAATCGATAAGTTTATATGGGTTGAGGAACG
>CAYFPK010000021.1:0-13436 GCA_964344975.1 Candidatus Woesearchaeota archaeon | reverse complement strand
CTCACGGAGTTGTTGATGTCCGTGGAAGAGACCTTGCTTCTCTGGTTGGTGATGTGCGCGGTGAAATTGCTGCTGCTTACACGTTTGATCTTGCTGCTGTTGACATTGAAGTGCATACGGGTGTTGGCGGACATTATGCTGCTGAGCGTTTTGAGGGACAAGTTCCTCTCCATGGTACCACAGGTGTTGCTTTTGACTTTGTGCGTGGAGAGCTTGCTGCTGCTGCACTTTTCGGTCGTAATTATGGGGGATATCTCAGTGCAAGTGTTGCTTTGCCTTATCTGAGCCTTACTGGTTCTGCTGAAGCTTTAGTTGGTCCTGATGGGTACGTTGATGCCTCTGTACGGTTAGGTGCAGATGTGCATTTACCTTTTAAGCGACGTGCTGTGCCTGAAGAGCCCACTGAAGATGAGTGAATCGTGAAGAATCTTTATATGTTTTTTGGGGTTGTTATTAGTTATGAAATCGCGTTATATTAGTCCATTAGCGACCCTTGTTCTAGCTGCAAGTGCTCAAGCTGAAGAGCCCACCCTTGTGCCAGAGGAGCTGAGTGTAAGCTTGTATGGTATGAATGGTTCTGCAAGTGTTAAGGTTAACTTAGATGCAACTGATGCGTCAGGACGTGATGTGGCTTCTGCGAATTTGTTTGCTGATGGTCACTACCGTGTTCGCTTGATTAACCCTGATGCGTCGTATCTTGAAGCAACATTGCAACTCTATGATGCACGGGGTGCTCCATCAGGTGTTAGCGTGTTTTCACCTTCTTTAGATATTGATGACCCTTTTGCGATCTATCACGATTTTTCAATTCCTTATGCAGAAGATGTTGTTGCTTACTCATTGCTTCTACGTTCCTATGGTGGTGATGCGGATTTTGCTCTTGCACTCATTGATGAGGATATTATTCAAGGAGACATTTTAGGCTCGCCAAGTCCTATCAAAGAAGATGAGCCGCAAAAGGAAGTTGCACCAAGACGTCTTGTTGCTGACCACGATCACTTCTTTTTGGGTGGTGCACAGGCAGGTTTTTCTTTGGAAGGTTCTGTGCAGCACGGTGCTTTAGGTACCGGTTTTGTTTCTCCTGTTATTGGTTACATTGGTGAGCATGGGCGTGTGGACATTGGTGTCTTGGGTTGGTATTCATTTAATAGAACGCACCCGGAAGATTTAGAAAGTACCGGTGCGGGTTTTCGTTTCCTAGGGTTAGGGTATGATGCAGATTTAGATATACGTACAGAGGTTGGGTTTGTGCGTCAACAAAATGCATTACATTACCCCGTATGGGTTTTTTCTGGTGCAACGACTTGGCAAGGTCAGTTTGCTGTACCTGTCGGTGTACATACGACAGGTCGTTTTAATTTGTTTGCAGGAGAAGACCAAGGTGCTTCTTTAACTGCGTCGCTTGGCCCTGTTGTTGCTTTGCCTGGTCGGACAGAATGGTTACGGTTTTTTGCCGATGCGCAAGTAACTTATGACCCTTTACTTGCTGAACAACCACAGTGGTCTGTGCGCAGTGGTGCAAGTATTCGCCCACGAGACATTCATTTTGATATTGGTTTTGTGGCCGGGCAACAGAATGGCGGTTTTGTTCGCATTGTCACAACGCCAATTGAACAGCTAGAAATCTTAGGTGATGTTTGTTTCTTATATTCCCCTTTACAGACTGATTTTTCTGGTGGAATAACTGTACTTGCAAAAGTCCCTTTACTTAAATCTGATAAGTAAACAGAATTCTTACGTCTTTGTTTATTGCTGTATACTTAAAATTGAAATCTGTTGTATCTAGTAAGAAATCTGCTTGCACGCTTGTATCTGTTACGGTTGCTGGAAAACTTATTTCTTTTTCTACGCCGTGGAAGTTAAGGTTCGCTGTAATTTTATTGTTTGTCACACTTGTTGATTCAACAGTAATTGTCGGATATTTTTCTACATCGAAGAAATCATCGTTTTTGAGGTGTTTATCTAAACTTTCTATTCCTGTGTCAACAGAGTCTGCTTGGATTGTTGCTTCTAACTTTTCTATTTTTTGATTAGCCAGTGTTGCTTTTGCGTTTACTTGTGTAAATTTGCCTTTGTGTGATTTTCCAGGACCGTAGCCTTCGAATTCTAAAGTACCTTGTAGCCTTTTTGTTTGTGTAGTTTCTTCTTTTGGAGTTGCTTCTTGTACTACTGGTTGTGTTTGTTGTACGGGTGGCTGTACCTCTTCTTGCACAGCTGGTTCTGTTACCAACTCTGCGTGTGCTACCTCTTCTGGCGGTTGCGCGCAGCCTGTTAGTAAAAGGGACATACATACAAGAAATATAAGGATTTGTTTCATGCTCTCTTTGGTTTGTAGAAGTTCTTAAAGGTTTTGTGACGTCCTCCCCGGACTAAAGTCCAGGGCTTTGGCATGAGGACACGTAAATAACCCTCTACCTTCTTTTTTTTGGCAACTCTCGGTATAGCTTTAGTGCCCAGAGATATACAAGAATTACAAGACCAAGAACAAGTAAAAGGTACAAAAAAGACCAAACATTCCACCACCCTGTGCTCGCCATTGCTTGATTCCAGTGCATCATGTCCATTCCTCCTATAATTTCTTCATTTTTAACAATAGTGAATTTGAAACGACTGATACCGAACTTAGGGCCATAGCAGCTCCTGCGATCATCGGATTAAGTAACCCTACAGCTGCAATTGGAATGCCTAACGAATTGTAAAATAAGGCCCAGAACATGTTCTGTTTAATTTTACTCATAGTCATGCGGCTTAATCGAATGGATTTAGCGACATCTCTTAAATCGTTTCTCATCAACACGATGTTACCTGTTTCCATAGCGACGTCGGTTCCAGCACCCATGGCGATACCTATGTCTGCTTGTGCGAGTGCAGGTGCGTCGTTGATGCCGTCACCCACCATGGCAACTTTTCCTTTTCTTTGCAACTTTTTGACATAATTTGCTTTATCTTGTGGAAGTACTTGCGCAAAGACATGATTTATCCCTGCCTGCTTGGCAATCGCTTCTGCTGTACGTTCGTTGTCACCTGTAATCATGAATACCTGTATCTTCATCTTTTGTAATGCTTTTACCGCTTGATGTGATGTTGGTTTAATGGTATCTGCAACGGCAATGAAGCCTAAAGTTTTTTTGTCTGAGGCGAGAATCATGACTGTTTTACCCTCTGATTCTAATTTGCGCACTTCGGGCGTGATTGCTAAGACGTTGATGTGATGCTTTTGCATGAGTCTTTCGTTGCCAAAGTAATATGTTTGTTTTGCTATTTTTGCTGTAACCCCGTGTCCGGGAATTGCCGAAAAATTTGTTGCTTTTTTTAGCGAAATATTTTCTTTTTTTGCTTTTTTTACAATGGCTTCTGCAAGCGAGTGTTCTGAAAGCTTTTCAATAGATGCTGTGATTTGTAAAAATCTTTTTTTAGATCCTGTTAGGGCAATAACTTCGGTAACTTCAGGTACCCCCTTGGTAATGGTTCCTGTTTTATCAAAAATAACGTATTTGAGTTTATGTGCTGTTTCAAGCGCGTCGCCGCCTTTGATTAAAATGCCTTTTCTTGCACCCTTACCTGTACCCACCATAATTGCTGTTGGTGTTGCGAGGCCTAACGCGCACGGGCATGCAATAACTAAAACCGCTACACATACAATAAGTGCTGTTGCGAAAATAGCGTTTAGTGCTAAATACCAAATTAAGAACGTTATTGCGGCAATGATTATAACAATGGGTACAAAGTATGCAGAGACTGCATCAGCGAAACGTTGAATGGGTGCTTTTTTTGTTTGTGCTTCTTCAATAAGTTTGATTATTTGTGCAAGAGTTGTATCTTTGCCCACTTTTGTTGCTTTGAAGTGAATGTTACCTGTTTTGTTTATGGTTGCGCCGATGACGGTATCACCAACCTTCTTTTCAACAGGTAGGCTTTCTCCTGTCACCATACTTTCATTAATTGAGGTGCGACCTTTGATGATTACACCGTCTACAGGGATTTTTTCTCCAGGTTTTACTATGATGATGTCGCCGACCTTTACTTCATCGACGGGGATCTTTATCTCTTTTTTATTTCTTATCACTGTTGCGATTTTTGGCGAAAGGCTCATGAGTTTGCTAATTGCTTGTGACGTTTTTCCTTTTGCTATTGCTTCGAGTAATTTTCCGAGGATTATGAATGTAATTAACACTGCAGAAGTTTCAAAGTATTGGCCTTGGTGTGGGGCAAATAAGACGGCATAGATGCTAAAGAAGTAAGCAGCGCTTGTGCCTAGCGCGATGAGTGTGTCCATGTTTGCACTTTTATTTTTTAATGCCGCCCAGGTTCCTTGGTAAAATTGCCAGCCTACAAAGAATTGTACGGGTGTTGCTAGGGCCCAGAGGATGTAGCCTTCGAAAGGTAAGTGGATTTTGAAGAGGGGTAGAATCATCGCAATCGTAAATGCAGGTAATGCGAAGACTAGGCTTAAGAAGAACTTGTTGCGTAAATGTTTAATTTCTTGTTTTCTTCTCTGCGTTTGTTTATTGTACGAAGTTTTTTCCCCCAAGATTGTTGCTCGATACCCTTTCTTTTCTACTGTGCGGAGGATTTTTTTTGTGGAAATGTTTTTTGGATCGAAAGTTATTGTTGCTTTTTCTGTTGAAAAGTTTACGGTGGCGCCTGCGATGCCTTTTTGTTTTTTTAAAGATCGCTCTATAATGTTTACGCAACTTGCACAATGCATGCCTTCTATGCTGAGTTGTATCTTTTTCATATTCCCATGAACACTGATGCTGGTGTGTATACCATAATTGCTAATAATATTGCGAGTGTTACTGCGCAGACTGTTAAAAATTTGTTAAAACTTACCGGCTTTTTTGTTACCTTGCTGTTGTCTTCAACTACTTCTTCAAAGATCATGTACGAAAGCCCCGCTAAGACAATCAGATTGAGTACAACGTACGGGGGCATGAAATACAGTAAATTGTTGTTTGCCATCATAACGGTGATCATTGCGCCCATGGTTCCCCCCATAATGCCTGCCATAATTCCTTCCATGATGCCCATGATGCCGCAACATGAGCCTGTGTATGCGCCTACTGCGCTTGCAAGCAGCATACCTACAAGAGCGCCTGTGAAAAAGCCGTTAGTTACACCTAAAACTGCGCCAATAAGCATACCTGTCTGCATGCCTAACGTCATACCCACCATCATGCCCACCATGCATGTGTACTCTGTTTTGTATGTTTTAAAGTGTAATAATGCTGCACCGAGTGCAACGACTGCAATTGTTAAGTAAATGAACCACCATGTGTATTGGTCTGCGCCCGTGTTGTAGATGATAGCATAATCTACGATTAAAAAGATAAGTAGTGTCGCTGCAATGTATTTGAGTAACGTATATTCTGTTTCATACTTTGTTTTGTTTTGTACGAACTCTCTGGCCCTTTCTTTGAGTAATTTTCTTGTAAACGGTTCTGTTGCAGCTCTGTACCCTTTATCCTTGATTGCTTGAATAATATGTTTTGGTTGGATGAGAGATTCGTCGTATTCAATGTCAAGGTATGTTTTGCTAATGGTGTATTTTTGTATACCTTGTAATTTTTTTAGCACTCTATTGAGTACTTTTATGCAACTGCCGCATTCAATATCCGGACAATAGATTTTAGTTTTCATAGGAAACCTCGTAGCCTGTCTCTGCTTCTATCTCTTTGATGAGTGCTTGTGGATTATTTGTCGGTGCGTCTAAAATTCCTATTTGTTTTTTTTCATCAACTGTTAAGCTGTTTACTTTTATGTTGAGATCTTCTAAAATATCTTCTACTAAAAGTTTACAACTTGGACAGTGCATGCCTTTTATTGTGAATTTCATTGTATGGTTAAATACCCCCGCCACATGTTCATTGAGCATGCAACCAAATACTTTCCAGGAGTTGTTGGCGTGAACTCGTAGGTATCTTGCGTTGCAAAGTTTACGTTAATTCCTAACTCTTTTTGTTGCATAGCCACTGCACAGCCTTGCAGCCCATCGTTAACTATTACTGTTTTTTTGTTTGCTTGGATGGTGTCGGGAGTGAAAATGTACTCGCCTGTTTGCGGGTTTATGCTTGCTTTAACAATTTGTGTGTCTTCGTCGATTGATTGTGCGCCGTTTACTAACGTTACTGATTCTCCCGTTAAGTTGTTTGTGCACCCTGCAACTAAAAGTAAAACTCCTAGGAGTAAAAGGTATTTCATTTTTTCCACCTCTGCTTTTTTTGTTTTCCTTGACATTTACAGTAATGTTTGTAGTAGGTATCTACATGGCCTTGTATAAGGCCTAGAAGTGGTTTTATTGTTTTTGTGTCTAGATTATACCTTCTTGATCTTCCTTCAACTACGTTAGTTACAAAGCCCAACTCTTTGAGTTTGCGTAGGTTGTGGCTAACTCGGCTTTGTTCTAAGTCGAGATCGTTGCAAATTTCTGAAACGGTTTTTGGCTCTTTTTCTAAGGATTTTAAAATCGTTAATTTAGTTTCATCTGCAAGCGTTCCGAAAAATTGTTTATATGTCTCACAATTCATATGATCTTGAGTTCATATGTTATATATAAAGATTATTGTTCCACGCCCCCGGCAAGACTCGAACTTGCGACCTCGTGGTTAACAGCCACGCGCTCTACCTATTGCTCCACGCAGGACCTATCCTTACGCGTCTAAGCTACGGGGGCTTAGAATAGACCTGGCACCCGAAGTGAATTTATAAAGTTTTGGTGTGCTTTAGACCCAACGCCATCTTTCTCGTTGCCAAAACACTTTGAGTGTTTCTCTTGCTTGCGAGTATGGCCTTTGCAAAGGGTCAGCTTCTAAGCTTTCACCGAAACAAGAAAGGGAAACCTCTTGCCAAACCTTGCGAACAATCTCACCTCTCGGGTCAATTACAATTTCCGGGTGAAACTCATCATATTCTCTTGCTTGTGCAACTAAATCAACCATATGTGTTGGACATCCATATAAAAGGGGTGAGTCATCAAAAGGACAATCAAAACCGACAAGTTGGGCTGCAACTTTGTCATCTTTGTTATAGTGACCCATACAAAACTGAATTGCTAGAATGCTTGCTTGTTGTGTACACTCATCATTGAAGTATTGGTTTCCACCATTGTCGTTGTACAGACCGCAGGGTTGTTCAAAGAGTAACCTTGCAGGTAAAGCATGGAAAAGAGGAAGTTGTGCCATCATTAATCGTTCGCTACACGCGGGGCTAACACAAATGCTAAAGAAAGCCTATCAATGACTTTGTACTCTAAACGTAGTGGATAGTCTTGGCCGAAGCTTACGTGTACAGTGTTAGATAATTTTGCACCTTTTATTAATTTTTTTAAATACTCAATGGAATATTTTGCTTTAACCGCTGTACCGTTTGGATTGTTAATTGAGGTGTCTTGGTCGGAGCTAATAGTAACTTTTGCTGAAGATAAGTTTCCTGAACATGCCACCGTCAATTTATCTGCGTCTGCTTCTAAAGATAATGAATCGCCAATCACACTCATATCTTCAATAGCTTCATTGAAAAATAAAGCGTTACCTTCAATGTGTACCGGGAAGTCTAGTTGTGGAATTTTTTGTTCACCTTGCGGTGTGTCTAGTAGACTGAGATCGAATTTTCTGGTTGTCTCTCCTTGCAACTTTACTGCGAGTCTGCTTGTTTCTTCGTCAAGCTCCAAAGACAACATGTCAGAGGGCTTTGCCCTTCTAACAATTTGTTTTAGTCTTTCAAGATTCACCGTTATTTCTTTTTCCCCAGAGAGTTCATATTCGCTAAATGCAGAATTAAGAAGTTTGAATTCTACCATTGCAACGTTTGCAGGGTCAATTGCGATGGCTTTGACCATGTTTGTTGACACGTTGAATGTAATCTCGTTGACCAGTTCTGAGATGATACTTAAACTATCTTTTAAAAATCTTGGATCGACGAGTGTTAACTTCATAGATGCTTTGCGTTTGTTTTTAGTTTTTTAACATACCGCTCCTAGAACATATAGGTCTAGGCTGTACCGCCAAGCCAGGCAGGTAAGAATGGTGCTAAGAATGGCCAGTACAATGGTGTAAGTACTACTAACACACTTACAAGAGTGGTATGTGTCCAGTGTTCAGCCATACGTCCCGATACACCGCCACTGAATGCCCGTCCTTTAATTACCGCTGAGGTTGCGTGCATTTTAATGTTTAAAATTAAACCAATTGCTACGCGTACCACCCAGACGTTGTTGATTAACGGAATGTTAGAGTTGATCAAACCTGTTATTGTGAGAAAGTATTCAGTGTTCATCACCGCAAAAATGGCTATGAACATAAATACGACAGAATGTAAGCCGTGACCTAACCAGTGGCTACCTCTGAAATTTGTATCTTTGTGAATTAAAATGAGTTCGTATAGGCCAAGGATTAGTCCTAGTGGGAGGATGGGTAATAAAAATAAGCTTGCCTCTGCTGCTACTGCCATAGGTCTGCTTTTATTTTTAGTTATTTAAAGTTTTTGCAAACTAATACTGGCGCCATTGATGGTCGCATTTGGTACATTTTAAAAAAATAGTTTCCGGCTCGTCTGAGCTTCTTGTTTGTGCAGTCCAAAAGTATGCTTTGGTGTTTTTACACTTACCACAATCGGCGTCTGTTTGCGGCATGCTTTCGTTAGATTTTTCCATAACTTCGAGCTCTTTTTGCTCGATCTTTTTTTCTTTAATACAACCGTCGCTGTCAGAGACTGTGTTACATGCGCTACAGCCCATTTTTCCTTCAATCGGTACTAACAGTGATCCGCACTTGTTACAAAACATTAGTTTGCGATACCGGATAAACTTAAAAGCTTAACGAATCCTATTTTGAACCAGCCAAGGTACGGCAGTTTGAAAATCGCTTTGCCATAAATACGTTCTTTGCCAATATTTGTTTCGTCCGGCCTTGAAGCCTTATTATTATCACCCTTCGTCGTGTAGGTTTGCTCGTTGATGTCTACCACCCTATGGATAATCGGATACGCTGCTTGGCCTTGGAACACAATTATGTCACCTATTTCTAACCCGTTGGGACGGTACAGCACGATCACATCGCCTTTGTTGAACCCGTTTTTGAGTGGGAATTTGTTAAATGAGGTGATATCGTACTTCTCGTATTCAGCTTGTTTTTGTTGCCACCAGGTATCTTGGTCAAGGCCGTTGTGTTCCATGCTTGAGGAGACTACCGCGACTACCGGAAAAGGTGTTCCTAACAAAAGACCTAAACCAGGTAGAAAAATAAATTTAACAAAAATGAAGGAAACAATGACGGTAATGATCCACCCTGTTAAGCTATCATCGTGCCATAAGTAAAACCATAATTTTTTGAGCATGTCTTTGGGCGTCATTTGATTTCTCCTAGGCGTACCGTTTTAACTCCCTCGATTTTTTTTATCCTTTCAATTAAGTTCATCAGCGCGTGGATGTTGTCAATGTCAACTTCAAAGTGGAGTTGGACATCTTTTTCAAGGGACTTGCCTTGCGCATTATTAATACCTACGTTTTGTGCGGCGACCATATTTAAGACTTCTGCAAAAAACCCAATGCGATCTCTTCCGTTAATGTATAGGAGTACAGGAGGTGAAAAGGTTTGTTTCCATTCTGCTTGCACTTTCTTTTTTGCCTTTTTTTCTTTATAGGTTGCACAATCTTTTTTGTGTACTACCACTTTTTCTTTGCCGCGGATGTTTGCCACTATCTTATCCCCAGGGAGCAACGTACAGCATTTTGCAAATAGGATTGTAGGGTTGTGCATGTTTTTAATGTTTAAAAGTTGCATACGCACTTCTTCAGTGCTTTCTTGCGTTTTTTGTATTGTTCGTGGAGGGATCTTTCCTTTTGCGCGAATCGCTGCTCGAATCTTTTGTCTTGCTTTAGTTGTTTTTACGGCACGCAACCACTCTCTTGATGGCGTTGCTGTTTTTTTGGTGTTTATTTTTACTACATCACCGTTGCGTAACTCTTGCTTGAAGGGCGCGATCTTACCATTGACAATGGCGCTGTCGCACGTGTCACCTACTTTTGTGTGTACCGCGTAGGCAAAATCGAGTGGTGTTGCTCGTTTGGGCAATTGAATCACTTCACCTTTGGGTGTGAACACAAAGATGTGTTCTGCGAAAAAGTCAATCTGTGGTGCATCTTGTTGTAAGGATTGTTTAAGCCAAGATAATTTTTTGTCAAACTTTTTGTCGTTATGCCCGACGCCTTTGTACCCCCAATGGATTGCTCCGCCCTCCTCTGCGTCTAGGTGCATCTCTTTTGTACGTACTTGAAACTCGATAGGCGTGTTTGTCGGGCCATATACAACTGTATGTAAAGATTGGTAGCCATTTGGTTTGGGTGATGCGATGTAATCTTTGAACCGAGTGGGAATTGGTTTGTACAATCCATGGATAACTTTGATGGCAAGGTAACATTCTTCAATGCTTTTTGTAATAATTCTTAGCGCAACTAAATCAAACATGTGTTCGACTGCGTAATTTCTGTTTTCTATTTTTTTGTAGATGCTGTAGAGATGTTTTGTCCTTCCATACACCTCATACTCAATTTTTGTTGCACCTAAACCTTTGTTTGTTTGTTTTAGTACTTGCTTTAAAATCTGTTGACGTTTTTCTTTAGTCTGTTCAAGGGACGTGACAATTTTTTCATAATTTTTTTTGTCTACGTATTTGAACGCTGCGTCTTCTAATTCACTTTTGAGTTTACCTAACCCTAACCTATATGCAAGCGGAGCATAAATATCTAAACATTCCTTTGCAACATCTTTTTGTTCTTTTAGACTGAGATGTTCTAATGTTTGCATGTTGTGCAGCTTTTCACAGAGTTTTATAAAAAGAATTCTGATATCTTTTATGCTTGCTAGGAGTACCTTTCGCACATTCTCGCCTGTAGTGAGTGCGCTTCCTTTTTTTCTTAATACGCTTAATGTTTCAAGACCTTCTAGGAGTTGTTTTACTTTTGCGCCAAACTTTTCTTCTATTTCATCATAATGGACCGGTTTCGCGTGATGTAGCAGGCAGGCAATAATGGCGTCGTCGTCTGCTTTAAGTTCACTTAGGTGAAGTGCCGCTGCTAATGTGTGATGTAGTTGGGTGTTACCAGACGCTCTTGTTTGCTCTTGATAGATGCGCTCTGCATATTTGTAAGCTCTTCTGATACGCCTAGCATCAGACCCTTTATTGTACTCTGCAAGATTGTCTAACAAGTTCTTGAGACGCATTTTAGACGTTAAAGAGCACTATTTTATATGCTTTTGGCTGTTTTCATAACTCATGGAACGGTATATGCGTCAAATTATTTTTGAGCAGATTGGCCCGAAACGTCAAGCCATGCTTGCAGCTGCAACTGTTGGCGTGGTTGGCTGTGGTGCTTTAGGTAGTTGTGCTGCTGAGCTACTTTGTCGTGCTGGTGTTGGATCGTTAGTATTGATTGACCGCGATTATATTGAAGAGCATAATTTAGCTCGGCAAACGTTGTACACAGAGAAAGACCTGTTGCGAATGAAAGCAGATGTTTGTCGTGAAAAGTTACTTGCGATTAATTCTTCGTTGTCTGTTGTTTCTCATGTTGTAGACCTAACCTCACGTAACATAGATTTGTTACAAGAGTGTGATGTCGTTGTTGATTGTAGCGATAATTTTTCTGTACGGTTTTTGCTTAATGATTATTGTAAGCGTGAGAAGAAGCCTTGGGTGTTTTCGTCGGTTGTAGGTTCGCAAGGGTTTGTCTACCCAGTGTTATCTCGTGGTGCATGTTTTAGTTGCATCTTTTCTGAGCCTACCGCTTTGCTGGGTAGTTGTGATACCGAGGGTGTTATTGCTACAGCGCCACCGTTAATTTCGTCTATGCAAGTGACTGAAGTGTTGAAAATTTTAACCAAACAGTTACCGGTTCGCTCTTTGTTACATTATGACATTTGGAAGCAAAAGTTGCGGTTGACAAAAGTTTCTCGTCGTGCAGATTGTTTAGCTTGTAAAAAAGAGTATAGGTATTTGTCAAAAGAGCCAGAGATCGTTTCACTCTGTGGGCGAGGGATGTATCAGATTCATGCTAAGAATTCTTTTGATCTTGCAGAAATTGCTTCTCGTTTGGGTGAAGATGCGCGTGTTACTGCACACTGCGTATTCTTTGGACCTTTAAGCGTTTTTTCTGATGGGCGCGTGTTTGTTCGCGCAGCGACCAAGGAGCGTGCACAGTCATTGTGTGCACAGTATTTAGGATGATTGTTCGTCTGTGTTGTGAAGGTGGCGCGTTTGAAGTCTTGCCTGAAAAGAAAGTTGTGTTGGATTTGGATACAATTAGTGCCACGTATGAAACTTTAATTTCTACACCAACTTTAGTTATTGTCCAACTCGAATACGAAGTGACGTGTCGTCGGGACGGGCGGTTGTTAATTAAGAAGTGTAAAGAAAAAGACGTTGCTAAAAAAATTGCTTCTAAGATCTATTCACTTGCCACGCTTGATAGGTCTTAGCGCTTTTGAGCCGCATTTACGACACATTGCTTTGCCTAAACGGACTTTGCTTGGATCGCAGCGTTTTTTACGTTTACATTTGCGACATACGTAGACACGACCGAACAGTCTTGCTACTGCTTCATTGAATCTTGCCATTTAGCTGCGCACCTGTTTAATTATTTTTGAATCAAGCACTTCCCAGTACATGATTTGTACACCTTCAGTGATTTTATCTTTGAACTCATCAGGAATCTCTACCTCGAATGTTTCAAAGCTTTCCATGTCCATCACCATTGCTTTGTTGCCTGAAATAGAAACTACTTGTGCGTTTTTTTTGCCGATAATTGGTACCGATACGTTGTCGTGTGCTGGAAAAACGTCAATTCTTCGTTTACCATCAAGAATACCTACCGCTTCAATACGACATTTTGCGTGGCCGTGTTTACCTGGTCTTGACGTCTGGACACTCTTGACTACGCAAGCAGCGTCATTCATAATCACATAACTGCCTGGTTTTAGAGAACCTGCGTGCGTTTGTTTTGTTTCGCCAGTCATTATTTTGGGGATGCTGGATATGCTTTATAAGTGTTTCTAGAGGTTTTCTAAAGATTCTAGGAGTTCTTTTTTGTTTTGTTTGGTTGCTTTTTTCTTTTCTTTGGGTTGGAGTTTTTTTAGTTTCTCTTGTGTTGCTTGTAGTTCTTGTGTGAGATTTGCTATAGCGATCCAGAGTTGCGCGATGCTGGGATCTTTTGCTTTTTTATATGCGTTTTTATGCTTGAGTGTGCCTCTAATTTGTTCTGTTACATTTTCTTGCGTTTTTTTATCTAACTTTTTTTTCCAGGGCATAGTGTTGTTTTTTTAGATTGAGTTTAAAATGTTTTCTTTACTCTAGCGACCAAATCGAGGGTATTGCAAAGAAGGATACATATTTTCTCGATGCATTACTAACTCTGAGTGTAGCCCGCGAAGATAGTTGGGTGT
>CAYFPK010000020.1:0-16003 GCA_964344975.1 Candidatus Woesearchaeota archaeon | reverse complement strand
TAAAATATTAAAGACTTAGCATTTTGTGAAAAATCAAAAACGCAAAAGTTTAGGTATTTGAGGCAATGAAAACTGTTGACGTTTTTGCAGCCACCTGGGCTACTTCCTTTGTTATCAGAAATCTCGAAGGGCTTCTTTAAAACTCATCAAGACCGCTTTGCCCGGCAACTTTTTTATACGACGCCCAACTTTTACGAAAGATCTCAGGATAATCCTGCCAATGCTTTTTCAAAAATGCTTGAGTAGTTGGATCCGAAGGATAACCACTTCCAAATCGCTTACCAATCTTTTTCTGTATCTCAGCAACTGCACGGTCTCGCGTAACTTTGGCTAAAATAGAACCAGCAGCAGCAGTCGCATAGGTAGCATCCGCGCGATGCACACAAATCAGTTCAATGTCAGCAGCTATATACTTTTTGACGTAGTTTGCATACGCTTCAATATTGTTCGACGGGCAGTCAACAACAGCACGTTGCGGACGCAATGACTGAATGGCTTCAGCAAACTTTTCCGCTTCAAGCCAATTCAAGTTGGTATTTTCATCAGCAAGTGCAGCATCAATCTCAGCAGGTGTAATAACAATGATAACATGATCATCAACAAATGCTATAATTTTCTCATATAAACGCTCCCGCTGTAAAGGCGTAAGCAATTTAGAATCTTTAACACCCAAATCCCACAGCGCTTGCTTTTTAGCTTCGTCTATGACAACGCCAGCTATAACCATAGGTCCGATGACAGGTCCTCAGGGCGCAGTTAGCAACGCTAAACTACTCTACCCGCGTCATCGAAACCAGCGAGTTTTACCATGCGACAATCTAAGTGGGGGCCTATATAAAAATTGTGGGCAACAACAAGCTTTATAAAATCACAAAAAAAGAGAAGGGCATGAATAAGTACATAGTCTTTCTAGCACTTTTAGCAACTCTGCTCATTGTTGGCTGCAAATCTGAAGTAACCATCGAAGAGCCAGCAGGCACAGAACTTGTTGAAGAACCGTTCGAGGTAACTATTGAAGATATTGAAGATGATGGCGAAGACAGCGACGAAGAAGAAACTGAAGAAGAAGTTGAAATCGAAGACGATGAAGGGGAAGTCAAAGAAGATGACATGCAAGATCAAGCAGAAGATAAAATGGACGACATGAAAGATGTATTCAAAGATTTACGCGACTACATCACTGAACTTAAACAAAGAAACGGTGATTTTGATGATGCGATTGCTGAAGCCGAACAGTTGCAAGATTCAGCAAGAGATTTAAGAGAACAAGCAGAGATGGATTTTGAAGCGGGCAACTACGCTGATGCGATAAAAAATGCAGATATAGCAATAGACATCGCAGATAAATATGTAGATATTGAAGAAGAAGATGAGGAACAAGAAGAATGAAAACGCTCCTAGCACTTACATTAATATTTCTAGTGTTACTCACTGCATGCACAACAGAGCAACCTACACAAGAAGAGCCGCAAGAAGAAAGTTTTGAAGACGCGGTAGCAGATTTTGAGGATGAATTAGCAATGGACGAGCTTGAAGAGCTCGACGAAGAATTTAACTTTGAATTTTAGCAAACCCACTGGGGATAAAACGTAACACATGTTCAGCAGAGACACCTAACCGTTGCGCAACCTTTTTAGCAAGCTCACCCTTCTTAAGTCCACCTGGGACAAGTACAACAAAATCACGGGTAACTGAAGAGATCGCACCAACAGGACCGCCGATAACTATATCACTTGTACCAATCGCAATTTGCAAAGCAACTTTAACTTGAGTACGATCGCCTGAAATGTGAAAGGTACCTACAGCATCACCTTTTTGTTTAGAACACTGTGCACCGGTCGCATAAAACACATACGCTTGTTTTTTTCCGGCCTTCCACTGTTGTGAGTATGACGCAGCTGCCTGCGCCGCTTCAGCGATAGTGCCGGAATCTACTTCACGCCCGTCAGTTTGCACAACAAAAAACGGGCTACCCGGCGCTTCAGTGTGAAACACTAAATCATCATGACGGCGATGTTTATGCATAACAACATCGTTTGTTGCAGCATCACGCCCACCAACCACTAAAAAACCACCTGAAGAGTAAAACCAATGAAACTTCTCATACCACGCACGGACACGTTTCACCGGTTTTTGCTTTGGTTCCGGTGGCGCTGCAGATATTTCAGTTAACTTCGCGCGACTCGCTGCAGTAACAGCACGAGCGGTATCCACTTTACGCTTAGCTTTTTTTGCCTGCGCATAGTATTGTGACGCATGCCAAGACACCGATCGGTTAGGGTCAAGACGAAACTCAACACCTTCTAAACTAATCGTAGGCGTGCGAGAAAGGATCGCTTGCTCAACGTCAGTATAATGCGCATACAAAATATCACCTCGACGTTGTGCTAAAACCGCAGTTTGTTCAAGTTCAGCAACATACGCTTCTTGCTTAGCGACACGTCGCTCCCACTTTGCAATTAACTGCTTCCACGCATCTTCTTTTTTATCAGCAACAACAGATTGCATACGAGTAATCTCAGGGCGTACATCAACAAAAGATAAAATAACGTTATAGAGCCGCTCAATTTCAGTCGAACTCACTGAGGTTAAATTTTTATTCACATCAGCTTGCGCACAAATGTACTCAGCATACGCACCACCAAAAGAAAAATCAAGGGCTAACGTTTTAACCAAATTTTCTTTAGTACTCATAGTAATCATGGTTTCAAATTCAGCTAAAGCAAGGTTAAACGGAACAACACGGGGCGGATCAGGGAACTGGTAGGGCTCATGCGGCTTAATCGTACGGTCCCGAAACTGTTGATGGTGTAAACATTGCATGACAACAAACTTCTCATCACATAAAATTAAGTTACCTTTAGAAAAAAATTCTAAAACTAAGTTATACACAACCCCCTTGCTTTGAATAACAAGCACACATATTCGTTCAAACTCATGCTGATAAATAGCCTTAATGAACCCTTGCGAAATGTATTTACGCAGAAACATCACAAAAGGTGAGGGCGCATCAACTTTTTCTTTAACATCAACAACAGATAAAGATTCTCCCACCTGCACGTATAAAAACTGTTTACCTGTATCTTTTTTTTGTAGCTCCAGGTAAAACTCGTTCCAGATAGGTGCGTAGATTTTACCTATGCGAGACCCTACAAACGGTTGAAGGTCTACAACAAGGTAATAAAGATCCAGCGACGAAACCATTAGTCTGTTTCAATTTGGATAAGTAGCGACTCTTGTGAAACTTGCACCCCTGAAGAGTCAGTTAAAGCTACACTACAAGCATACGTGCCAAGGTCACTTCCTGAATCAACGATAGCTAAAACAAAATCTTCAGTGGCACCTGAGCCCAACGTAACCGGCCCTACAGTTGTAGTTTCTGTCGAAGCAAAATAACATTCGATGCCCGAAGACATAGTCTTAGCTCCTCGAGACGCAGTGAGCGTGTAAGATCCTTGACTGGTTTGATCGTTAAGCACCACGACACCAATCCCTTTAGAACCACCTTGCTCTAAAGCAACACGTGAACTTGTTAGGGTAAGGGGCTCAGTTATCGTTCCCAAATTTTGTAAAGCTGACTCTCCTTCTTCAAAGGTTTTATCTGTTAACTCACCAATTTTTTTAAACGTCCCTTGCAAAAAAGCAAGACCGAGAATAAGCAGAGTAACACCCAAAACGATCACAATGATCGTAGTCATAGAAAGCTCAATAGCACCCCTTTTTGATTGCATACGTTTTCACAGAATTGTGCTTATTTAAAGGTTATGGCATGGGGCTGGCCGGATTTGAAGGTCGAGTATTCATGAGATTATACCTCCTTGGGCTGCCATTTTCTTCGCAACCTTGAGGTCTTCTCTGTAGGCTTTGTTTTGTTCTTTTATTTGTTCTCTAAGTTCGCAAAAATTATTATCTGAAATAGCTTCTTCGATTCTTCGCTCATTAAACAAATTATCCACTATATTTCTTGTACGGGCACTTGGGGCGAGATAGTCCAAAACCATTGCACACATGAGAATGTTGGTTAATTCTGACGACCTCTTTGATTTTACGATAGATTCTTGCTTCAAAGATAAATCCATAAAGTGTCTTAAGGAATCTTTGGCTTCATCAATCATCTCTACTGCATCTTCGATATCTTCACATTGCTCACTGTCAAGATTTCTTTCTATAATTAACTCAAGCATACTTCTCACGTGTTCCTTTCGCACAAGGCCGTCATCTAAGAGGTTTCTGAAGTCTGGTCGTAATTCACGACAAACAAGTGTAGAAGAACCCCACCATATTCCTCTCGCAGAGTTCTCGTACAAATCAAAAAAAAGTTTGAATGCTGTGGGGCTGATGTAGAGAATAAATTCAATTATTTTTAGCTCTTCTTCATTTGGTGGGTTTAATTTTCGGATGTGTTTGAACCCTTTATCAAAGATTTTTTTGAAATGTGTGGGAAAACACGTTGAAAAGTACCTCGATGAGACGAATGTTTCAAAATCATCGGAGAAAGTCCGGGCAAGAAAAACAAAGGTACTTATGTCTTCTTTGAGTGAATACTCTGTTTTATTGTTCTCGAGGCGGAGGTGTTTATCTTTATCGAGGAGAGGGGTTAGTTTATCTAACCTGCGTAGAATTGTTGAAGGATGGGTTTCGGAAAGAATTTGGGCCATTCTTACAGGGTAGCTCTCATTTTTCTCAAGATTAAGTAATATTAAAACAATTTTACGTAAATCTCCTTTTCCACGGAGCATACTAGACAATTCACTCTTTTGGTTTTGCAATAAAAAACTCATAATGCAAAAGCGTTGCTCTACATGTATAAAAAGGTTGTGTTAGCTGTAAGTATTGCAAAGAACACGTAATTCTGCAATCTAAAAAAGCTACTTTAAGGAGAAAATGCTCTAAAGTATCATGGTAAGCAAAACTGCTCTTATCAAAATCTCTGACTACCTTTTAAAGAGAGAAGAGGCTGTTTCGCCATGGCAAATTTGTCGTGATATATCGTTAAACTCTCGTTCAGCCAAAAATTGTCTGGAAATCTTAGACTATCTTGAAAAAATTGAAATGGTCCGAGGCGAGAGCGGTAGGAGTTTGGTCAAATGGAAAAAATGATTGTCCAGAAGACTGAAAAGATTCCAAGGAAATTTCACAAGGGCACTCATACATTTAGATTAATCAAGAGGGGTTTAGAAGTAGCAATTTATGCACAAGAAAATAATACAGGAAGGGTTATTGCCTATGAAGTTCACAAAATAAGAAAAAGAAGTCCTTCTAAGAAGATTTTCCCACAAAGGTGGGGCACTTCAATCACAAGCGAGCTTCCATCAAAAGAAATCTTAGCATACAATTCTCAGTTTGGGACTTTTGCCTGGTCTTATCAAAATAAGGACGAAGCAGAAAAGAAGTTTGAGGGGTTGATTAACAGCGAAAAGGAGGGGAAGAATAAAAACTGAGGCAAAGAGCCCCAGCCAAAAGCCATTCTTAGGAGGTAACGGCAAAGTTGGAAAAAGTTCTAAGTTCTTCGGTTTAAAAAATTTACACGAGCAAAATGAAATTGAAACAACCACCAAAACTTAGGCAATATACAGTTATGTTGAAGCCTTCCCAGTGGGAGACGCTGACAATTCTTACTGAATCATCAGAGGCAAGAAGTCGTTCACAAATTTTGAGAAAAATTTTGGAGAAAAATCTCGGAGAAAATGAAAAATGAATGGATACTATCAAAATGCAAACCAACAACAAACACAGACGCAACAACCGCCACGAAACCAACCAATCTCTTGCGTGACTAAAACTAAAAAAGAAGTGGTGGTACCTTCTAAACCTTTTGATGAAAAACTTGTTGGCGCGTGTTACGATTTTCTTGCTCATGAGCTGGGGACAGACGAAGAACCGCTTTACAGTGAAGTGCGGCGTCTTGACTATAACGAACCAGACCCGAAGAAGCGAATGAAGTCTGAATTTATTCGGGGTAAGAAAGAGTTCATTGAGTGGTGTCGTAAACATAATGGCAGAGAAAACATTTACATCGCTATCAACCAACGAAAAGGTAAGGGCAAAGGAAATGACGACGTTATATCAGTCAAAACAATTTGCCTTGACATCGATGCAAAAAAACGTGCTGAAGGTTTTGAAAAATGTCCTGCATCAGAGGAGGAACTAAAACCAGCCAGAAAAATAACAGACAACATCATTGTTGGAATGAAAAAAGTTGGTTTTAAACCACCTATTGAAATTGCAACAGGTAATGGGTACCAGCTTTGGTGCGCTATTCCTAAAATAAAAGTTGATGACTTAAACCGCGAGCACGTTAAGGAAAAGCTTCATTTATTCCAGGAAATAATTTGGCAGGAGTATGATGAAGATGATTCTGTTGATAAAATTGGTGACTTAGCACGCATCATTAAAGTTTGGGGAACATACAACATAAAGGGGAGCGCCACGAAAGAAAGACCTCATCGCCTCGTCACAGTTCTGAGCAAAAGCATAAAACGCAAGGAAGATAAAAAGCTTCGTGAAGGTATCATTTCTCTAAAAGCACAAGAGATTCCTGTTTATGATGGGGAGCCCGTGGATGATATCGACTTTCAAAAGTTACCTCCTTGTGTAAGAAATCTTTTAACGGTATATGAACATAAGGATGCAAGGGGTTGGCTGCGTATAGTTAGTTATCTTGCTTCATTTTTTTTAAGCATAAAACTCTCGCAGGAAAAAGCCACACAAATTATTCAACAATGGGCATTGAGGCAGCCTTATCGTGAGCAGGGTGAAGAGAAAGAAATTTTCTCAATTGTCACAAATATTTACTCAAAAGGTATTTGGCCTCCAAAGTGTAGCGTTATTCGAAATGAAGACAGTGGTTTCCCTTGCAGGGGGCTTAAAGACATTGGCGTTTGCACGAAGGAGAAAATATGTAATAGAGCGCTGCATCCCGTAGTGGTTTTCAAACGACTCAATGAACCTCAAATCAACGCATCAGACCCGCAGGAGAAGATTTACAATCAAGCATTAAAGTTACTTGAAGAGCAATATTTCTTAACGCGACAAGATAACAACGAGACCTTTTTCTATGAAGAAGGCATTTACAAGCATGGCGGCGAACGTATTATTGCTCGTGAAACACAAAACGATTTCAAACAATCTGCTAATAATAAAGCAGTCTCTGAAGTTATAGGGCACATTAAACGGAGTACATACACTGAGCCCGAAGAGTTTGAGGCAACACCTGTAACTGAAATCTGTGTTCTGAATGGCATCCTTAATATCACGACAGGGGAGATAAGTGAACATACGCCAGAAAAGATTTTTCTTAACAAAGTTCTGGTAAATTATGAATCTACTGCAGATTGTCCACAAATTAAAAAATTCTTGAATGAAGTTCTGCTTGAAAAAGACATTCTAGTCTTTCAAGAGTTCTTAGGTTACTGTTTGTATAAAGGCTATCCATTTGCAAAGATTATGTTGCTTATCGGTTCTGGACGCAACGGTAAGTCAACCTTAATCAACCTTATCAAAACATTCATTGGACAAATGAACTGTGCAAGTGTTTCGCTGCAAAGCCTAGACAAAAACAGATTTGCAATAGCATCTCTTTACGGTAAGTTAGTGAACATGTATGCGGATATACCTAGCGATAAAATGACTTCGACGTCAAACTTTAAAGCAATCACAGGCAATGATTTGGTTACCTGTGAGCGCAAGTTCAAGGATGGTTTTGTTTTTGTAAATTATGCTAAGCTTATCTTCTCTGCAAACCAGGTTCCACAGACCCCAGACGATTCAGACGCTTTTTATCGTCGAATCCTTTTGGTTAACTGTCCTAATGAGTTTGAGAAGGAATATTGTGACCCGAACATCTTAGATAAATTAACAACACCAGAAGAGTTATCTGGTCTTCTCAATTATGCGCTTGATGGGTTAAAGCGTCTGCTGATGAATGGGCACTTTTCAGAGAATGTCAGTCTTGAAGAAGTGCGTGAGGAATACTTACGCAAATCTAACAGCACTGCTGCTTTCTTCATGGACTGCATGGAAATCTCACCAGATTCATTCGAACAGAAGAAGGTGCTGTACAGTCGCTATGCGACTTACTGCAAAAAACAGAATTATGTGCCGTTTAGTGAGAAAAAATTTGTTGAATTATTGCGCCAGGAGGCTGAAATTTATGATTACAAGGCTACCATTGATGGTGTAAGAGTTAATTGTTGGAGAGGGATTCGGTACATTTTTCAGGAAAATTCTTCAAAAACCCTTGACAAGGTTGACGAACAACAGAAGATAAGAGAGAATGTCAAGGGTGTCAACCATTCTTCACAGTTAAAGCTGAGAGGGAATGTAAACAAAGAGGAAGAGAAGAGATGTAAAAAAGAAGAGATTGGGAGGGTTAATTTGTGCGGAAAGCTGGACACCCTTGACACACCTGCAGTCTCTGAAGTGTATGTTGATGGCTCAAACAACATTTATCTGAATAATGTTAGAGTTGGCCGCATTTATGATGGCACTTTTATCACAAAGCGAACCTCGCAACATTATTTTAGAAAACACCAGGGGTACGGCATCTCAAAAGCAATTCTTGATTTTTTAACTGCGCAAGGTATCGAAAAAGTGCGGATTGTGTACCAAGGCAAGAAAACAAAGTTTCTAACGTGTAATACAAAAGATTGCCTCGAATCACCGATTCGACATAAAGACACTTCATCTGGATATGAAGACGAACAGTGTATCATTCAAGAAAAAAACATGGTGGAGGTGCAAACATGAGAATCAAACGAACAAAACATAATGTGAAGATTGAAATGAGTATATCGGAGTGGAGTCACATATGGAATATTCTTGACGACATTGCAAGAAAGTTAGACGACAAAACATACTTTGAATTAATCACAAAGAAGTTTAACTTAATGCAATCAGACCCCTATATAGTCAAGAACTTTGTATATGGATTAGGCATGAAGAAGGGGCACATTAACGTTCTAGACCCGTTCAGACTAGAGCGGTTAGAAATGAGAAAATAGGAGAGAAAAACAATGACTAGAAAAGAAAAATTCCTTCGCTTTTTGAAGAAGCGTGAGAAAAGAGATAAGAAAAAGAAGGAGAAGAAGTGAGAATATGTCTGGAAAGAATATACTTAGCGAAGATGGTAAGGCTAGCAGAATAACATTCGGGATTAGCAGCCATGGAAAGCCATTCTATACGTTCGATATAGACCCTAAGAAATGTACTCCTTCTGATGTTATTATTTTCACTAAAAAACTGGAGAAGATAAAAAATAGGATACAAAAGGAGGTCTCCTGAGAAAAAACAGACATTGGTAGGGATTTACCAATGTCTGCAAATAATATATAAAACTATGGGAAGTGTATACGTATGGTGATTTCTGCTGTTGCTTTAGACTTGTTTTACGAAGAACATGTTGATGCAGATTATACTGGAGAGAGGATTTTCAGTCTGCCATTCTCTAAGCCTTGGAATCTGTCAACAGATTCCAAGACTCTGGAATTTAAATACTTTGTGGGTTATTTGCCGGTTAAAAACGTTGAATGTTATTCAATGTTGTATGAAAAATTTTTAACCATAATATATTATATATTTAAGGGAATTTAGAGGGGGCAAAAGACAAAAAATAAAACATGGCAAACAAGAAGTATGTAGCAAGGTTAGATAAAGAACACGAACATTTACTTCGTAAAATACAACTAAAGTTAAAGATTGACGAAGCCCACCATGGCGCTGATGCAATGGCTCTACGTTTTGCCTTGTTTTACACGGCACACAGGTTTGATACTGAATACCCAGACGAGCTCATAGCGTACTGGCACTCTATGTTGCAGGGCAAGTATAGTAGTGTACCACATACGAAGAGAAGGAAGTGGGGTGATTGAAAACTACAGGCTATCAATGTCTAAACCTACGCCCATTGTTAAAGCTGGATGGAGGGACCACAAATCATATTGAGACCACCACCCTCTCGCGTTCCGTTCCATTAACAAAAGCTCTTTGACTAGTTCATTTTCTTCCGCTCTATTTCCAAAGCCACGTTTGCTTTGAATAACAACTTCACCTAGCCCCTTAACTTTGGGAATCTCTGTTGGGTGCACATAAGGTATCTTTAAGCCAAGTCCAAGTCCCGTGTAAAGTTCTTCTAAAGATTCCTTAACTTCTGCAAGGGAGCCTCTGCCAAAATTTTTTAGTTTGAGTAAATCCGCCTCGCTTCGTTGTACAAGGTTACCAATATGTACTAGTTCACCAATGAAACCAACATTCCTTGGGCGACAGAGTGCACCATTAACCCGTGTCGATAAACCTCTTCCTTCAATACGCTCATTCAATACACTAACCGGAATGCCGCCGAGAGTAGCATACTCTTGATTAAGCGCATACAAATAAGCAGCTTCAGGGAGGCCCTTTAACTTTGTTCCGTATGCAACCGTCAGTGCTCCTATCTGTGCTTCTTGTTCATCAAGGGGCAACCTTCTGATTTCTGCAACCGCCTGTAGAAAAGGTCTGATTGAGTCTGTAGCCATAAAAAACGCATTCTTCATAGAATAATAAAGATTGTCTCCCCTTTAAGGGGTCGAAATGTTTAAATAATTTGGGGTATAATCTGAAGTATGAAAAAAGTAGAACTCACCCTCTCCAAACTTGGGCTAACTGATGGGGAAGCAAAGGTGTACATTGCACTATTAAGCCTGGGACAAGTTACGGTCGGCCCCATTGTTGAGAAGGCAGAAGTTTCAAGTTCAAAAGTCTACATAATACTTGAACGTCTGTTGCGTAAAGGTTTAGTGAGTTACATTACAAAGAATAAAACAAAATATTTCCAAGCATCAAAACCAACTGCTCTCCTGGACTACGTACATCAAAAAGAAAAAGAATTACAGGCAACAAAAGAAGAGGTCACTATTGTGACTGGTGACCTCACAAAGTTAATTGCACAAAAAAAAGTTCGTGAAGGAGCAAAAATATACAAAGGGTATGCAGGTTTAAAGACAGGCTGGCTTGAAGCTATTGAACGCATTCCAAGTGGAGGTAAATATTACTTTTTTTCTCAAGGGTTTGGAGAAGACCCTTACTTACAACGGTTTTTTGCACAAGTTGCAAGAGAGCTAAGAAAAAGGTCTATTCAAATCAACGGCTTGGCACATGAAAATGAACGGAAGGTGTATGAAAAGAAATACAAGAGGCTGGGTTATAAAATGGCATATGTACAATTCCCATTACCCGCAGACACCACAGTGGCAGGAGATACAGTTCTTATCTTCGTTTGGGATAAGAGCGAACCCATCCTTTACTGTATACAGAGCACAGCCTTGGTAGCCTCCTACCTTTCTTTTTTTGAAAGTCTTTGGAACCAAGCAAAAAAATAAACCCTTCTTTTTAATCAAAGACCCCACCCCTACAAATTCTTCCTGATGGTGGTATAAACGTAGCCCATTTTGCGCTCCTTTTCACATTGTTTGTGGTACACAGCACAGAAAACTACCAACTTTGTCCCCAGAAAGTATCGTTATTGGGTACTTTGCAAAATTATCTCGTCAAAGGGGATGATGGAACGCTAAATCTGCCTTCGAAGGCGTTCCATTTTTTATAAACAAATCAAGAGACAAATAAACGGACGTTTTTCAGGAAATGCTCCCTCACCTATTTCTTTTCTTTTTTTGGTATAAGCTTTCTGTAGGGATAGCAAGAGGGATTTTCTGCTCCTCGATATTGCTAATCTTTAATATAAGAAACGCCGTCACTCCACTTGGACGAATAGCTGCACTGAATCTTGCAGATTTTATACTTTTTAGGTGGGCCTTTCTAATCCCAAACTGTTCAAAAAATTTGCTTGCATCCCATACCTCTATCCCCCTTACTTTCAAAGCAGACGATATGTCTAATATTATCTGCCCTGCGTCAAGATTCCCTTTAAATGTTTCATTTTTTGAGAATCCGTTATGAACTAGAAGAACATCATTTTCAGCATCATAAGAGACCATTCTAGCTTCTCTACCCATTTTTAAACCTCTTTGCTTTATGCCATCTCCTTGGTCTATCGATATAGGTGAGGATATATAAAGATTTACTTTTCCTTTTTTTTGGGTCAAAAATTACCGGTATTTTGAGATGTCGGGTATTGCTTATCTGAAAGATTAAATTGTATTTTTTGTCACCCTTTGTTCCTTCTTCGATAGAAAAATCCACAAGTTTTCTAGGGTCAATTAAATTCTTGACCACCTCCTGTAGGTCTCCATTTCTAAGTATGATTTGTTCCTGGGCATGCTCGGAAAAGATAACCTCTCTACGAGAATACTTTGAAAGCCTTTTTTTTATCTGTTCAATTTGCTCAGATGACATAACTCATAACCTTTTTTCTTACTATAAAAAACTAAGGGCACCCACAATTTCACAGTTTCTCTAAGATATCTTTACCTACCTTTGTTCTTTGATATAACCTTGCCCTTTTAGCACTGGGCGTTAAACAGATAACCAGTCTTTTTTCAACAAGGTCAATTAGGGCTCTGCTGACATGGGACCTATTG
Source organism: Candidatus Woesearchaeota archaeon (assembly GCA_964344975.1). GTDB lineage: Archaea > Nanobdellota > Nanobdellia > SCGC-AAA011-G17 > GW2011-AR18 > CAYFPK01. The sequence goes on along the minus strand of CAYFPK010000020.1, from coordinate 3,491 downwards.
AGGTTTAGCCCCTTAGCTAACTCTGTTGGTGTAGCTGGTTTATCCAGATTCTCAAGAACCTTCTGGCGATATGAGCTTGCCTTGACAAAACTCACTAAATCCCACTTAGTTGACATCCTTTAAAAACATAGAAATACTTAAATATACTTAGGTACCACATACGTACCATATGGGTGAGTCCGAAATTGTCCTCGACTTTAAGTTAAAATCATTTCTGAAGGGTTTATTCTGCCTTGCTATGATTGCTGTAGTTGTAGTCCCATCTATCATGTGGCATCATGCTAACAAGGCATATGACGAATTACGTGAAGAATATGTAGAGCAAAGTGGGCGCATAGGCTTTTTGCAGAGCAGGGTTGGAGAACTAGAGGAATTGTCGGACATTCTTGACGCACGTCTCACAGAGGAATATGAAAATTGCAGAGAAGAGATTTATGGAGCAAGTAGCTAAAATGGCCAAAGGTGAAATTGTCTTAGATGTCAACAAAAAACTAATTTTGAGAATATTGCTGTGTCTAATTATCATTGCCGCTATCGTTACCCCTGGATACATGTGGGGGAAGTATAGGTCCTATTATTTTGAACAAGGGGAGTACATTCAAGAATTACAGGCTTCCCTAGAAGAGAGTGGAAATTCATACCAATCACTCCTCTTCAGCTATGAAAGAGAGAGCAAAAGATGTGGTGAACAATCGGTGATGTTAGTTGATTACATTCGAGAATATGGTACGGATTGTAGTATCCTAGACGAGAAAAGGATTGTCTATCCAAGTAATTATGGGAGTGTCAAACAGACCAGTTTTTGTTTGCTTGAATCGGACTAGTTACTATTTTTAAGATGAAAGTAAGAATAAAAAATCCGCTTGGGAACAGGAAATTTAAAAAAAACGAAGCTCTTGAAAGGACTAAAACCCCAAAAAAAATTAAATTTAGCCCTTGGTATGTGATTTATGCATTTTTAATAATTTCAGCTATTGCTCTACTCCCAACTAAAGTTGTTTCCTACCAAGTAAATGAAATGGTTGAAGACCTTGAAGAATACACTGTGAGCGTTCCATATCAAACAACAGAAGAATATGTGGAAGAAATCCCTGTGCAAGAGGAAGAAGAATACGAGACTACCATTTGTAGTGATTATTTTGCAGATTATTCTAAGGAAGGGAGTTCAGAAAGGTCTGGATTCTTTAATCAAAACCTTATAATAACATGTGAAATCACCAACGAGGAAGATAAATCTCTTCAATATAGTTATCAGCTTTATGCAGACGCATCAAACAGTGTGCAAGATGCCCTTTCGGCAGATTACTATTCTGGAATGAAATTTGTGACGGTTGGCCCTTATCAAACGGAAACTGTAAGTACAACATTTGATGTTGGTAGTGGCCAAATGTATTCTTACTGCCGTGTTCATCCTCCAATGATTGAAAGGTGTAATGAGCATACACAAACAAGATTAGTCACAGAGTATAAGTCAACAGTAAAGGTTAGAGATGTGACAAAATACAGGGATGAGACAAGGTATCGCCCTGTTGAGAATACAGTCCAAAAAACAATGTATAAAGAAGTTAACTGGCTTTTTGGTTTTAAGCCAATTGTTAAATTTAGAGACCTTGGAGAATATGAGTCATAAACATCATTTTTTTATTTTAGCTTTTGTTTTAGTTGTTGGCCTTATATTTGGTATAAATTCCATTCTCTCACCAGATTTGGAACAAGTTGGAGCAGAATTAAGAGGGCCACAAATAGTTTATGCTAACTCAAATATGCCATTGAAAGATTCCTTGGCATCTGAGAATCGGCCTTTTGCAGAAGGTAATTACGCTTACGATGAAAGGACAGCTGATTTTAGGCTTGTCTGTAGTGCCCCTTGTCCTGTTTCTAAAAATATTCTTGACCAAGAATTTTCGGCAATTTCTTATTCTCTCGCTACATTGAGGGGTATTACACAAACAGACATTCATCCAAATTCTATGCCTTTTGAAGTTCATGCGTCTGAGGATAAAGTTTGTCCGCCACATGAGAAGGGAATTGCCTATGCAAAAAAATTTACAGATACAAATGGAGTGCGTAGAGGCCTTCTTTGTTTTTTTTATGATGAAATAAACTATGACCGTTCAAAGTTTCCCTATAGTACTTCTGTTCATGAGGTTACACATCTTTTTCAACAAGAACGCTTTCCAAGATATAAAGGCAGTGCAAGAGCCCTTCGCGAAGGTATGGCAGAAATGATGGACTCATTTTTTCTAAAAGGGAGTCGGAAAGACAGTTTCTGCTGGGAAGGTAATGATTGGTTTGGTGATGTAGTAAATAACCCCCATGACCCGCATGGAACTGGGAGACAATTGTTTTTTGAGCTTTGTCAAATATATGGTTTTGATTACGATGATTTGCCTGAATTTTTTGAACGCTTGGACGCCTATGATAGGCCAGTAACGGTGTCTGAATTTGTTAGTATCATCAACTCTATTGTTGGTGCTGATACTACCCATCTCTTTATAGATGCAGGTCTTGAAGCTTAAATCAAAAAATCTTTAAACACTTTATCAACTACATCCCTTTTCTCCTTAAACCCATAATGACCGTAGCCATCAGTCACAGACCCGCCTTTATGCCGCATAAGTGTGCGAATGAGGCCGTAGGGTGTGCCTGCTTTATCCAACTTATACTTGTACCAATGTCTAAAGGAATGGAGGGTAAACTCATGCAGGTTCCGTTGACCTATTCTTTTTTGCACAGGGTTTGCCGCATCGTTTGCAATAGCATACGATTTGTTTAGATTGCAGTCTTCTCGACATTGTGCAAACTTCTTTCGCACGGTTGCATGAGTAACAGGTCGACCAGTGTGCACGCGTTGAGGAAAAAGCCACCCGCTACTCCGTTCAATTCTTTCTTTGTACCTCCTTGTGTAAAGTTCAAGGTGCGGCAGAATGCTCTTCGGTAAAGGTTGTATGTCGATGTAGTCTTTCTTCTGCTTCTCAGTATTAACTCGCAGAGTCCTTTTTTGAAAGTCAATATCTTTTAGTTTTAATTGAACACATTCGCCTATGCGCAAACCAGAAAAGGCAAGCAAGTAAAAAATGGTCTTATACTTGAGATTTTCACACACTGAAATGAGTCTAAGAACTTCGCTATCACTAGGCGTTCTGTCAACACCGCGATAAATGCGAGACTTTTTCTTATATTTCTCGACATAAACAATCCTAATAGCTTTTGTAAGTGCTTCCATTTGGTGTTTAGAAAGGTTTTGACTCTCCACAAAGGAGACATATTGGTCTATTCTACGGTATGGGATTTTTGGGATTTGAACAGTATTAAAAAACATGGGGCTGGCCGGATTTGAACCGACGACACCTAGATCTTCAGTCTAGTGCTCTCCCAGGCTGAGCTACAGCCCCAAGTAACTCTGCAAAACAAAAGCAGCTTTTAAATGTTGCTAAACCTAAACTTTTGCGTTTTTGATTTTTCACAAAATGCTAAGTCTTTAATATTTT
>CAYFPK010000019.1:0-16406 GCA_964344975.1 Candidatus Woesearchaeota archaeon | reverse complement strand
TCTTGTAAGTACATGCTGTCCAGTGATGCAATCGATGCATTGACTTTGTCGAGTAACATGCCGGTTATTTGGCTGCGTTCAATGCACAATTCAATTAACTTTTCTTTTTGTAAGATCTTGTACACTAACTCTGCGTCTTTGAGGTTGTAATTGACTAACCCTTGCTTATCTTTTTTGTATAACTTTTCAATATCTTGCCACCTGTTTTCTTTTTCTATTAATTTTGTATCGTTAAGAATTACTTTTGCTGCGGTGTTGAGTTTGTAGTTGTCTAATTTTATGAATGAAGATTTTAATAGATGTATACCATCTAAGATTACTCTGCCTGTAATGTTTGCTTTTGAATCTCTAAAAAAACTTGACTCTATTCTGAGTCTGTTTGGCGTGTTGTCTCTGCCGTATGTGAAGGGAACTTTGTTTTTTTGGTGGTATTTTTTAAGCATCACCAAGTCAAAATCAATGCAGTTCCATCCGGTGATGATATCTGGGTCTATTTCTTGTATTTTTTTTATGAATGCTTCTAAAAGTTCTTCTTCAGTTTTGTAGGATATTGCATTTTTGTATCTCTTTTTTGCTTTGAGTAATACTTTTTTGTAGTTGTCCGTGTATAGTGAAATTGCGTACAGCTCTTTTGTGTCTGCGGATGTCTCAATGTCAAACGAGAGAATTTTTAGTTTTGGATCAAATTCTGCTGGTTTGAGTTCTGGCTCTTTGTATATTCGGTCAATGTTGTCTGTGCTTTGGTAGTCTCCTTGTATGTCTATTGCGGCATTTATGTTGTTGTCTATGAGAAATCTTTGCGTAAATCTAATATCTGCTTCAAAACATTCTATGCCTTGCTCTTCAAAGACTTTTCTGACAGGCGGTATATCTTTTGGGTTTTCTAGAATTACTTTTGTTACGGGTTGTTTTTTGAATGTTGTTTTTTTTGTTTTTTGGTAGGTTGTGTCTTGTATTTTTTTTGCCTTTTTGCTATCTTTTGTTTTAATATAGAAATAGGGATCTGTTTGGTTTATCGTGACGAAGGTTTGGCCGTTTTGTAACCTCCCGTGCAAGTAGATGTAGGTTTTTTGCTGGTGGCTTCTGTATGTTGCGTAGATGATGAACCCTTTCATGTGGGGGTTGTACTTTTGTGTATTTTAAAGCTTTTGCACTATTTTGAGCTTTTTAGAAAGGCCAAATTTGAGCCGTTTAATCTCGTAGTTTTGCATGTTGTTTTTTTCTGCGTAGGCTTTTGCCTTTTCTTCTGTTAAGAATGTTTTTGGTCGCTTTTTTCGTAAAAGGAGTTTTCTTTTTCCCTTGGTGTGGGATGCAATTCCTCTTTGACGCTTTTGGCGTGTGTGTAATTTTGGCATGTTTAGTGGATTTTTGGTTGTTTTATAAGGATTTTGGTAAGATTTATAAGCCTCTTTTTGTGAGTTTTTTTATGTATTCTGCCTCAACTGCCAAATCTTATGTTCTTGCTCTTGTACCTTTACGTTTAGCAGAGCTTAATTTCTCTAGCTTTTCTCGTGAAGAACGTCGTGTTGTTCGAGATCTTATTGTGTTTTTACATGATTTGCAAGAGGTGGAATACCTTAACTCTTTTTTACAAAGTGCTTTAGATACAGCAAGAGATTTAGAAGCTTTTCTTGAAAAAATTGAATTGGGTTTTCAGGGAAAGCATAAATGGCGTTTATGGTTAAGTCGTCTTCCTGATGATACTTCTTCTGCTGTTAACTCTCATCTGGATTTTATTTTACATGCACTTGTACAATGGCAGGATCTTGTTGCTGAAAAAAATGCTGAATTGCCTCGAGATAATTCTCATTTGGCGAACCTTGCTCAACATGAGGACCCTTCTCGTTTTTATCTTATGGTTGGAGAACTTGCACCGGATCGTGTGGATTTTCGGCATCCTCTTACTCTTGCTCAAAGAAAAGCTGTTGCTCGTTTACCAACTGAAAAGCTTCTTTCTTTCTTTGCTGCTGATCCCATTGCTGCACATCGTATTCACCGTCCTGAGGATTCTAGTCGTTACCCGGGGTCGTTTATTGTTGTTCGTCAAGGTCATCATCGTTTACATGAATTGTATCGCCGTTATATTATGGGAATTGTTGATGGGAATACACTTGTTGAAGTTGTTATTGATTACCCTTCAACATAGAATGGTTGGTGTCTTAGAAAATCATCTGTGAAGTAACCATCTTTTGGAAATGTTTCAGAAAATTTATCAGGATGGGCAATATTTGCTCGTTCTAATGCTTTTGCAACTCTTGTGAAGTCTGTTCCAGGGTAATAGCCGTTTGATCTGTTGTTAACGTAATCTATCACCCAGAGGTCTCCTCTTTTTTGAAATGTAATCTCTCCAGCGGCGATAACATTTCTTCCTTTTGCTACATCTACATGTTCATCAATGTTGCCTCCAACAGTCATGAACCTTTCACCTTGTGCGATGATGTAAGTTTGTGGACGGTCTGGCATTTCTTTTTTTCTTTGTTCTAGTATGTTTGCTATACGGTCTAAATCTTCTGGAGACCTTAGTTGGACTTGTCCAGTTGTTCTACTTGCCTGTTTTCTTCTTTGTTCAATACCGTGAAATGTGTACACGAAGTCTTTGTTCTTTTCACTTGCTTCTCTTGCTTCTAAAGCAAGATCTTGTAGTAAACTGTTTTTTATTTCTGGATAGATCTTTTGAATAAACTCTGGAGCTCGTGGGTCTTTAAGCTCCTTTAATCCTAAAACTATGCGCTGCTGTAAATCTGGTCTTGTTTGCCAAAGGTTTGCGTAGCAGAAAATTGCTCTACTGTCTTTGCTTATTCCTAAAAAAAGTGTTGCACATGTTCTTACTGAATCGTCTGGATCATCAATAAGTTGTTTGAGTGGTTCAAAGCATGCTCGAGATCCTCTTGTTGCTAACGCATTTGCTACCGCACAACGCATGTATGGGCTTGGATTGTCTATTTGGCCAAGTATTGTTTGGAGTGCAGAATCTTCATTTGCGTTTTCAATGACCGTATCTGCTTTTTCTTTTATTGTTAATTCTTCTGACTCGAGGATTTCACTTAATCGCATGTTCTTGCGGGTGTGAGAAAGATTATAAAGGGTTCTCTCAGCTCTTTATAAATGATAAGCCTCCGAAGGGATTTGAACCCTTAACCTGCTGCTTACGAGGCAGCTGCTCTACCGTTAAGCCACGGAGGCGGATTGACAGCTTGCACAGATCGCTTTTTTGTTTTTTCCGGACCCCATGTAGGTTCCTTGGATCTTTTCTAAGAACGTGGTTTGGATTTTCTCGTTACACGTGTCACATTTCATGATCTTGCGTGATTTGTCTTTCTTTTTAATATTTTGGGATGAATATCTTTGAGATTGGATCTTGTTTGTATTCCATTGCTTTGTATCTGGTTCCTGCTTGACGAACCTTTTTTTCTGTAACGAGAAATTCTATGATTTCTTCAAGGTCAGGTATGTCGCCGAAACTGTCCTCTAGCCTTTGCCTTGATATGCCGCCTCTTGCTTCTTGAATTCTTTTATGCACTAAATTGGTCTGTCTTTTTCTTGGGCTTCTAAAGTGTTGTGCGCAAAAAACAGCGTATTCTTCGTCTTTGTCTTTGCCATCTTTTTGCTCTGGACGAATTGTTTTATCCCAATATGGCGCAAAAAAATATCCTTCTGTGGGTTCTTCTTGCCCGTATCTGTAAAATTGTACCGGTTCTAGCTCTATTCTTTTGCTACTTACTCTTTGACTTAGTGCGCGTACCGTGTTTGTTGCGACTTGGCCGCATTGTCTGCCATCTGGGCTTGCAAATTCACAATACGGTTGGTGCATATGTACTTGGTCTGCACGTGCAATAAGGTTTCCCATGATGCCAAACGGTTCGCCGCGAAAGTCTAAATTAAGCCCTGCAATTACAATAATTCTTCTACGATCTTCTCTGAGTCTTTCAATAACACCTACCAATTTATAGTTGTGAAAGTTGCCCTCGTCAAAACCAACTACGTCGACATACCCTTGCGCGTCTGCTTTTTCTAACTCCTCAAAAACTTTTTTTGGATTGTTTGGGTCGATTGTTGTTGCTGGAAAACTCCATGTGCCATTTGACTCAACTATTCCTGGACCGCACCTTGTGTCTGTTGTTGGTGTGAAAAGTCTCACTCGGTAGGGACTTGCTTCGATTCTTTTTGCAACAGTAATGAGGCGCTCGGTTTTTCCGCCGCGCATGCAACCTGTCTCTATAATTAATTGTCCTCTTGCATTACGTACATCGAGACTGCTCATGTGTTTTGTTTTTTTACTTTCTTTTTTTAAACATTTAGTTGTTTTTGACTCTATGTGCAAAGCTTTATATGTGCAATTTTTGCTACCTTACTTATGACGAAACGTGTTGCGATTATTGAAAAAGATAAGTGTAATCCTATTGGTTGTGGGAACTTTTTGTGTGTGCGCTTGTGCCCTGTTAACAAAGCGGGTACCGAATGTATTGTTGAATCTGATGACGGTAAAGCTCTCATTTATGAAAACACCTGTATCGGCTGTGGGATTTGTCCTGTGCGCTGCCCATTTGGGGCCATCTCCATTGTGAATTTACCTGAGAAGTTAACTGCTGAGCCTATCCATCGCTACGGTATTAACTCTTTTGAACTTTTTGGACTGCCCTTGGTAAAGCCTGGTGTTGTTTTAGGTATCATCGGGCGTAACGGTATAGGTAAAAGTACCGCGTTATCTTTACTAAGTGGGTTTGTTACACCTAACCTTGGTAACTATGCTGAGGAAGGTTCTACTGCAGCTGTGGTTGCTGCGTATTCAAATTCTCACATTGGTGAATACTTTCGTCATTTGTCTTCTGCGAAGGTTGCTTACAAACCACAACGTGTGGAACGTTTAACAACGCATTACCAGGGGACGATGCGGGAGTTGCTTACTCGTAGTGATGAGCGTGGTGTTGCTTTTTCTTTAGTTGACCGGTTTGGTTTAACTCCTCTTTTAGATCGTGATATTGCTCAACTTTCTGGCGGAGAGTTGCAGTTGCTTGCCATCATTGCTTGTGTTTCTCGCAAGGCTGATGTGTATTATTTTGATGAGCCTACGTCGTTTTGTGACATTACACACCGAGTTGCTGTTGCTCGTTTGCTTCGTGAACTTGATGCTGCTGTTTTAGTTGTTGAACATGATCTTGCTATTTTAGACTATATTTCTGATGAAGTGCAAATCGTGTATGGTGAGCCTGGTTGTTACGGTATTTTTTCACAGCCTAAGTCTGTACGGCGAGGTATTAATGCGTATCTTGACGGGTATCTTGATGATGATAATGTGCGTTTTAGATCTTCTGCTTTGAATTTTATGGTTACTGGTGGTGAACGTGTTGTGAGTTCTCTTGTTGCGTTCTCGTACCCTGCTTTGAAAAAATCGTTAGGTTCTTTTTCTTTGTCTGTTGCCGCGGGTGATGTGCATAAAGGTGAAGTGCTTGCTATTGTTGGTGCGAACGGTCTTGGTAAAAGTACATTTATGAAATTGCTTGCCGGTGTTGTTGCGTCTGATTCTGGTGAAGTTCCTGTTATTTCTTATCTGTATAAACCACAGTATTTAACTCAGGATGATGAAGTTACTGTGTACGAATACTTGTTTTCCCGTATCGGTTCTGCTCTTGAAACTTCCTGGTATAAATCAGCTGTACTTGAAAGGCTTGGTCTTACTTCTTTACTCCAAAACGCGTTTGCTCACCTTTCTGGTGGGGAGTTGCAAAAAGTGCATGTTGCTGCGTGTCTTGCAGGAGAGATGGATGTGTTGTTGTTAGATGAGCCTTCAGCGTTTGTTGATGTTGAGGATAGGTTAGTTCTTGCGTCAGTTATTCGTGATTTTGTTGCACAAAAAGACATTTGTGCCATTGTTATTGATCATGATATCTCGTTTATTGATGTGGTCAGTGACCGGTTGCTTGTTTTTTCTGGACAGCCTGGTGTGCGTGGTTTAGTTTCTTCGCCGTGTGGTAAGGTGGATGGTATGAATGCTTTACTTTGCTCTTTAGATATTACCTATAGACGGGACAAGGATACTGGCAGGCCACGAATTAATAAGCCTGGTTCGCAGCTTGACCGGGAGCAACGGGCACATGGTACGTTTTATTATGTGTCGTAATCTTTAAATGTCTGTAGTCTCTTGCTTTTTCTATGTTAACATTTGTACTTCTTGCTGTGGAAAAGGATGCTTTAGAGTATGTACGTGATCGTGTTGTTGTTCTTGCAGGTTCTGCCTTAAATAAAATTCATCTTGTTTTTGGTGAATATGACTTACTTTTTAAAGTTAAATCCAACCGCCCTGAAGATGTCAATGAATTACTTCGTGAAGTTAAACGTATCGATGGGGTACAATATATGAAAACCTATGTTGTTGCGCACCGTACCAAGGATAGTGACGTGCTTCCTAAAGAGCGGGTTATTCTACATCACTAAGATCTATTTTTGGGTATGTTCCTGTTAGTTTCATTCTTTGATATATAGCTTGGCTGGCTAGTTCTCGCACCTCTTCTTCAGAGTACTTTGTTGTGTCTATCACACAACTGTTTGGCACACAGGGTGCAAGAATTTTATATGCCTCGTTGAGTTGTACTAATTTGTCTAGTGTGTGGGTGAGTTTTTCTTCTCTACCTGTGTCTCGGGACCTTTCAATGATTCTTCTTTTTGCCTCCCATGGATCTATTAATAAAATAATTGCTAAATCTGCTAAAGGGTATGATCCTGCAATGCTTCGTATGGTTACGGGTGGATTTGTTCTTTGTCTGAAAGCGTACACTTCTTTTGGTCTATGTTTTACTTCATCTGTTTCAAGATAATCCATTGCTAAAGTTGTTACCCATGATCGCATCCAGCCTATCACGTGGGGATCTGTTAATGAACGAACTAGTTTGCTTTCTATTGCAGCAATTCTTGCTGCTGTAACTGCGTGTAGCATCACTCTTTGGTTTGGTTCTCCTGATGCTTCGTATGCATGTCTTGCTTGAGTAAAGTTTGCTTCTTCATTCGATTCTCTAAATAATTGAAAATCTATACTGTGTTCTTCTAAAAACCTCTGTGCTAGGTTGTTAAACAGTCTTGTTTTTCCGCCGCCTTTTATACCATCTATTGAAAATACAAAGGCTTTTTTTTGTTGTCCCATCGGAAGGATGCCTTCTATATGGTTGCCTTCATCGTCAAAATCACTTTCATAGGACCATGCGTATTTTTCAATTACTTTTGTGAGGCTTCTTCTTTTTTTCCAATCTAGCTTTGGAGAAATTACTTCTGGAACTGTTGCTGACTTTCCACTGTTTGCTGCAGGATCTTCAACTCTTGATGGATCTTTATCTATTTTTCTGGCCTCCATAGGATACATATTTGTGAACTTTTTTAGCTCACGCCTCTCTTCTTTATTTGCAAGTGTTTTATCTTTTTAAATCTAGTTCTTTGCAAAATAGTTACATAACGTCTAAAGTTGCGAAAAGTATATAAAGATGGAATTGTCAAGCTGTTTTTAGTGCCACAAGATATAGTGGTTGAGAGGGTTTTCACCCCCTATATGTTGTGTTCACTGGAGAGTGATTCATGGAGTGTTTGTATTGTCGATGTTCGGATACGCGTGTTATAGATTCGCGAGAAACAGAGGGCGGTACGCGTAGACGGCGTGAATGTGTCTCTTGTGAAAAACGTTTTACAACGTATGAACGTGTTGAAGGTGTTCCTTTGACTGTTTGTAAAAAGAATGGTAAACGTGAGCCTTTTGATCGTGCAAAACTTTGTCGAGGTCTTATGCGGGCGTGTGAAAAGACGTCTCTTATGCCTAGTGATGTTGAAGAGATCATGGATAAAGTTGAGTTGCGTTTACGAGGGCTTGCAAGTACTGATGTGACGAGTAAACGTATTGGATCTTTAGCGATGCAGTATCTCAAATCTAAAGATAAAATTGCGTATATCCGGTTTGCGTCAGTGTATCGAGAGTTTGCAGATCTTGAAGATTTCCACATGGAAGTTGAACGATTGATTGCTCAAAAAAATAAAAGGAGATAGAGGTGAAAAATGGATATTCCTATTGATGGAACAAAAACTGTGCAAGAACGCTTGCCAACTATACAGGAGCTTGCTGGGACAAGTACTCCACTGAACATAACACCTAACCAACTTAAGGTTATGGAAAATAAATATTTACGAGGTGATGATCCTCGCTTATGGGCACGACGTGTTGCTCGTAATATTGCTTATGCTGATTTGCTGTACTTAGATGGTGTTTCTTTGTCGCAAATCTTTGCAGGAGTTTCTCACAATATTGTGCAAAGTGATTTTGATGCTCGCACGAGGTTATTTTTGTTACATAAAGGTATAGCTACCATGGGGGAGCGTACCAAAAATTTTAGGACCTTTCTTGAAAATTTAGATCGTGTTGCTGCAACGAACCCTGTAGCTTTACAAGCTTTACGTGCGACTGAAGAGAAGTTTTACCAGTTGCTTACCGACTTTGACTTTTTGCCGAACTCGCCTACACTTATGAACGCTGGTCGAGATTTACAGCAATTGTCTGCCTGTTATGTTCTGCCTGTAGATGATTCTATTGAAGGTATTTATGATTCAGTCAAACATATGGCGATTATCCACCAGTCTGGTGGAGGTACTGGGTTTTGCTTTTCTAACTTACGTCCCGCTGGTGATACGGTTAAGTCTACCAAAGGTATCGCTTCTGGGCCGATGAGTTTTATGCGGATCTTTGACACGTCTACTGATGTGGTTAAGCAAGGTGGCACGCGGCGTGGTGCTAACATGGGTATCATGCATTGGAAACATCCTGACATTCGACAGTTTATTACTTTGAAATCAGAAGATGATTCTATTTTGACCAATTTTAATGTCTCTGTCGCACTAGATGATGAGTTTATGCAGGCAGCTGCAGCACGACGTGATGTGGATTTAGTCAACCCGCGTACCGGTGAAGTTTTAGGTACAGATAATGCTGGTGAATTGTTTGATCTTATGGCTGATTGTGCGTGGAAGAGTGGTGATCCAGGTTTTGTCGTGATTGACCGTATCAATAACTCTGACTCTAACACGACGCCGCATGTAGGTCGGATTGAGAGTACTAACCCGTGTGTTACAGGAGATACTTTAGTCTCTACTTCTCAGGGTCTTGTGCGTATGGATGTGCTTGCTGCAGAATATTGTTCTGGTGGTGTGGATGTTGCTACTGATACTCGTGTTCCTGTTGAAGTCTTGCACTCTGATGGTACGGTAAGTTTGTTGCAGCAAGAATCTGTAGGTGTTGTGCGGCGACCTCTTTGTGCTGCATTTTCTACTGGTGTAAAAGATGTTTTTAAGATTACCACGGCGTCAGGGTATTCACTGAAGGCAACTGCTGATCATAAAGTTTTTACTGATTCTGGTTGGAAGACTGTTGCGGATCTTGATGGACAGGATACACTTTTTATTCAGAGTGCTGAAGGGTTTTTTGGTGAGGAGCTTGCTCTTCCTTGTGTTGTTGAGCGCTCTTTTGTTGGGGGCAATGGACGCACTTATACGTATAATTTTCCCACTGAATGGTCTTTTGATCTTGGGACTGCCCTTGGTTGGCTTGTTGGTGATGGATGGTTGCGTAGTGGAGATAAAAACTGTCGTGTAGGATTTGTCTTTAACCGTGAAGAAGATCATATCTTGGCCCATTTAAAGGATATTTTAAATTCATATTATGGCTCTGATATTAAAGATGTGCGCCGTGAGAATGGAACGACTCATTTGTCGTATCACTCAAAATATTTTGTAGACTTTTTTGAGCGGTTAGGGGTGAAGGCTGTGAAAGCTGGTTCTAAAGCTGTTCCTTGGAGTTTGTTTGGTGCGCCACGAGAAGCTGTTGTTGGGTTTTTACAGGCATTGTTTACAGCAGATGGAACTATCTCGACGCATACCCAAAATGACACGTATTATGTTCGTCTTACTGCTAAATCTCGTGAATTGCTTGAGGGTGTGCAGTTGTTGCTGTTGCAGCTGGGTATAAAGGCGAAAGTTTATGACCGTTGTCGAGCTGAGCGGATCTGTTTTACGTATACAACAGTTAGCGGTAAGGAGAAGTCGTACACTAGTGATGGTGTTTGTTATGAACTGCATATTGGACGTGACCAGATTCCAGCGTATCTTTCTACTGTCGGCTTCTTGTTGGATAAACATAGTACTAAAGTTGATGTGCTTGCTTCTCGTAATTATTACTCGACCAAGTTTTATGATGCGTTTGTATCGCGAGAGTATGTTGGTCGTGAGCAGGTGTATGATTTGCAAGAACCTTTGACACATTCGTTTATTGCTAACGGTCTGGTTGTTCACAATTGTGGTGAGCAGCCACTTTTAAGTTACGAGCCGTGTAACTTAGGTAGTATCAACTTGTCTCGTTTTGTTGTTGCTGGTGCTGTTGACTGGGAGCGATTAGGCTCTGTTGTTGATTCCTGTGTGCATTTTTTAGACAACGTTATTGACATGAACAATTATCCTTTAGCACAAATTGAAGTTATGGCTAAAGGGAACCGTCGTATCGGTTTAGGTGTCATGGGTTGGGCTGAGATGCTTGTTGGCTTAGGTGTTGGTTATGATACTGATGAGGCTGTTGCTTTAGGTGAGCAAGTTATGGGCTTTATCAATAAACGTGCCATGCAAGCCTCAGAGCAAATGGCTGCAACGCGTGGACTGTTTTTTAACTGGAAAGGTTCTGTCTATGATGAGTCTTCAGAACATTATAGAAATATTGCGCATCGCCCGCGCAACTCTGCACGGACAACTATTGCACCGACAGGTACTATTGCTGTTACTGCAGGTTTGCAAGGTAGCGGTATTGAACCGTTTTTTGCCATCGCGTATAAACGCTTTCAAGCGGAAGCTGTTGATGCTTTGAAACGTGGAGAGGAACCTGACTCCCAATATGTGTATTATGAAGCTGTGTCATCATTTTTGGCTGTTGCTGAGTCACGAAATTGGTTCGGTGTTGACAAAGACGAGTTGCTTGCGCAAATTTCTGATAACCATGGATCTGTACAAGGTATCTCTGCTGTGCCTTTAGATGTGCAAAAGTTGTTTATCTCGTCGCATGACGTTAGTTGGAAACGGCACATTGATCATCAAGCAGCGTTTCAGCGACACATTAACAATGCTGTGTCTAAAACCATTAACATGGCGCACGATGTCACGGTACAAGATATTAAAGATGCGTACCTCTATGCCTATAACGCTGGGTGTAAAGGTGTGACAGTGTATCGAGATGGTTGTAAAAGTGTGCAGGTGTTGAGCACCGGTAAGACTGAAGTTGCACAGGAAGAAGAGCAAACGGTGATGGTTAATTTGCGTCGTGACGTTGATTTGTCTGGCGGGTCTAAATCTGACTACTATGAAATTGCTACCGGGTATGGTACGTTGCATGTGAACATTGTGTATGATGAACAAGGACCGTTTAGAATGTTTGTTTCATTGCCGCCGATTGGTACAGAGATTTCTGGACTTGCTTCCATCTTAGGTATCTTTATGTCTAAGGCGTTTCAGTCTGGGTATGATCCGCGACGTGCGATTAAACATCTCAACTCTGTTAAAGGTGACAAGCCGTTTGGGTATGGACCTAACCGTGTTGATTCTATTCCGCATGCGATGGCTATAGCTTTGAAGCGACATCTTGAGAAAACAGATAAGCTTGCTGTAGTTACCATGAAAGAGGATGAAATTTCTGTCGAAGTGAAGTCTGGACATTGCCCGAAATGTTATAGCCCAAACATTAAATATCTTTCTGGATGTTCTGGCCCCACCTGCTTTGATTGTGGTTATGCTGAGTGCAGCTAACCCTTTTTTTCTTTTTTTTCGTTACTTTTATTAACTGGTTGTTTTTTGGCTCTTCATGTTAAACTTAACTGCTGAAAATTTTGAGAAGGAAGTGTTACAATCTGACAAAAAAGTGATTGTTGACTTTTGGGCGCCTTGGTGTGGACCGTGTAAAATGGTTGCGCCGACTTTTGCAGCTTTAGCTGCTGAGATGTCTGATGTTGTGTTTGCTAAACTCAATGTTGATGATGTGGGTGCTGTTGCTCGTACCTATAATGTGATGAGTATTCCTACCTTTGTTGTTTTTGCAAACGGCAAAGAAGTTAATCGCGTTATGGGTGCTGTGGACAAAGCTAAACTACAAGCTCTTTTGCACTAGTTGTTGTCTCTTTTCGGGGGTAAACTTTCTAAAGTTTATAAACTGCGAATTTTTGCGACTGGGCTTCTCTAGCACGAAAATATTGGCGTTTTAAAACACGAAGAAACGGAGGATTCGTAAAAATGCCAAGAATGCGTAAAAATATTTTTGCAGAGCTGGAGAAAGTCAGAAAAATCTTTCTTGCTATAGACTCTGAATTTGATATGAGTAGATTTTCCTTATTCTTAGGACAACTTGGACAATACCACTATAAGAGAAATTGTATGCTCTTAGGTAAAGAAAAGCAGATCTACAACACTTTGATAGAAAATAGCTACAACCCCAATACGGTCTACAAATGGAGCTTATTAGAACGTGTCCCAGAAGATGTAAAATATCAACTCAAACATGGCTTTATTGGACAAAAACGAGCAAGTAAACTGAGTATGAGGCGACGTCGAGATACAGAATCAAGCTTGCAGATAGATGTGAGAAAACGAGGTTTAGTCCTCATTCGGGGGATGTAAGGATGGTAAATATTAGAAGAGTGAAGGCACGGGAAAGAAAACTTCCTAATGTCTTCAGCAAAAAACAATTACTCGATTTATTTTGTGTGATTCGAGAGACAGATGTATTCATGGGATGTTTACTCGCATTATTTTGTGGCTTAAGAATTAGTGAAGTCTGTAATCTCAAAAAAGAAGACGTTGATATGGACAGTGAACGTATCAAAATCGTGCAAGGAAAAGGGAGTAAAGATAGATATGTTATGCTTCCGCAGAAATTTATACCATTGTTAAAACAATGGTATCGTGTCAATACAGAAAGTGAGTATGTTGTTAGCTCGCCAAAGAGAGGGAGTTATAGCACTGGAGTTCTGAGCTTAAAATTTAGAAAATATTTAGAGAAAGCTGATTTGCTTATTAAAACAGAAAAGACAAGCCATGGACAACAACGACATGCGTATAGTTTTCATACATTACGACACACTTACGCGACATTTTTGCTGGAGAAGGGTGTTGATTTGTACTATGTCCAGCGTAGTTTGGGACACTCTGATATTCACACGACACAAGTTTATGCGTACATCAGCCAGAAAGATCTACAAAATAAGATCAATATGGCGTTTGGTTCACGACGAGAGAAGAAAAAGGAGTTCAATTCCATAATAGATCCCCTCCAGCTCTTGCAATTGAAACTTGCAGACGGACAGATAGATAAGCACGAATATCTCGAACGGCTTGAATTACTTAACCAGTGTGTGAGTCTGGTGTGACCCACACACGCTTGAAATCTTCAAGTACACGAGCCCCAGAATAGTTTAGGTACACGTCAGTTGTTTGAATACTCGAATGACCTAAAATCCCTTGTAATGCTCTTAAGTTGCCGCCGCGATGTAAATACATAACAGCAAACGTGTGCCTCAAGACATGTGGTGTTACTTTTTTTCGTATTTGTGCCCTCTCTGCAACCCTTTTGACAATTTCTTGTGCCCATCGTGGTGTTAATTTTACTTTTTGTCTTCTATGGAAATATTGCATCAAATATTTTCGTGCAATTGGCGACAAAGGAATCACCCTTCGCTTGTTTCCTTTTCCCCAAACCACGATGCAGTCTCGTTGCCAACTCACTTGATCGGCAGCAAGGCTTGTTAGTTCAGAGATTCTCATCCCTGTTTCCAGCAAGACGTTAATGACAAAGTGTTCCAAAAAGTTGTGGCACTTACTTCGCAAATCTCTTACTTCGTTGTCTTCTAATGGTTCTCGCTTGTATGTCAAAGCCATAATGTATCACCCATAGAAGTATATGTCATCCATTTGGTATAGAATCGTGAGTACAAATGTACTCCATTTGTACTCCTTTTGTACTCCACCTCGTGTTTCAGTTAACATCGGACAGAGGAAAAAGTGGTTTTTGTGAAAAAGAGGTTTCTATAATATTTTTGAACCATAATTTGACTTTTTCTGGAAACAAGCAAAGAAAACTGGTACTATTCACAATAACTTTCTAATTTCAGTAAGTCTAAGAATAATGTAATCTATTTCTTTCGGATCAATTCTTTTATGTGACTTCTTGCGTAAGAGAAAATCTCTAGCATAATCAGAGATATTAGCATAACCCATTTCTTCTGCAATTGCTTCAATTTCTTGCCTTTCTTGGGATTTTATGCGTAGTTGTAATCTTTCAATTTTTGCCATGCTTTTCACCTCTGAGAGTCCTGTAAACTAAACGAACCGATTCAGGAGAACTTTCTTCTAGTCGACAAATGTCTAGAAGTGTGATTTTCAAATCATGTTTTTTAGCAAGAAAGTACAGAATACCTAAGCTAATCACATGCTTTGTTTTGTGTTTTATATTTACTCTTTTTTGAAGAAATAATGCTTCTTGAAGTATGTCTTTAGGTAGCTGTAATCTTGTAGCATACATCATTATCTTTGCCCCTGTACTTTGGGGTAGAAGAAGATGTAAGTTGAGAACTTCACTTAGTCTTTGCGCTGTTTTTTCAATGGTTTGGATGGGGGCGAAAGCTCCGAATTTATTTACGGGCTGTTTATGAATAAGAAGGGCTAAATAAAGACAACTTATGATGGTGAGATCATAATTTCGACCTACAAAACACTTTTCTTCTACACATCTCTTCCATAATTGCAAAGCTTCAGATTTAATAATAACTGGTAAACATACATAATCAGCTAGGAGTTCAATATCTTTTTTCCCCGACAAATATTGGCGTTCTTTTCTCGAATAGATGTATCCAAGGCTGATCCGTTTTGGTGCAACTGGCAACCCTCCTATGATGTTATTGTCTGTGTAAATATCCTGAATAACAGAAGATGAGGCGAAGACTTGTTCGATAACTAACCCACATTGCGTGCAGATAACTTCACCTTGAATAATTCTCGTTTTAGTTGTGAAACACTCTGGACATTCAACCTCTTTTCTCATCCTTTACCCTCTCTTCTGGAATAACATGGAGGGAAATCCACTCTAATTGGTTAAGAATATCTTTTTGTGTTTCCCTTATTCTAGCAATGTCCTGCTTTATCTCCTGTATACAACACCACTCCTCCATAAGATATTACGTGGTAAAGGTCAGATATATACATTGGGTGTCCATTTTGTGAACTTTTAGTTCACTGACATTTATAAAGGACAATTTTTCTGAGAAAGGATACTTAATGAGCAACAGCAATATTTATAAATATGTGTGATTATTTGTTATTTAACCTGTTATTGAGGTGGCGAGAATGGAAGAGAGCAAAAATATTACACTGAAAGTTAATTCTAAGTTATATGATACTTATAGAGAACTTTGTAAAAAGGAGGGGTGGATAGTATCTCGCCAATTTGAGAAGTGTATGGAAGCGGAATTAAAGAAGAGGGGTCAGGAAATATGACTAAAAAAGTTTCAAAAGAATCATTAACTATCTCTGAAGAAAAAATCAAAAAATTAAGGAAAGTTATTCCTGAGGTTTTTACAGAAGGAAAAATTGATTTTGAAAAATTACAAAGAACATTAGGAAAAGAAATCAATGGAAAAGACGAAAAATATTCTTTCAATTGGGCTGGAAGAAAAGAGACTTTCAAAAATATCCAAACGACAGCTAAAGGGACATTAAAACCCGCTGAAAATGAATCAATAAACTGGGATTCTACAAAGAACCTGTTTATTGAAGGTGACAATCTTGAAGTCTTAAAATTATTACAAAAAGCATATTTCAATAAAATCAAGATGATTTATATTGATCC
Source organism: Candidatus Woesearchaeota archaeon (assembly GCA_964344975.1). GTDB lineage: Archaea > Nanobdellota > Nanobdellia > SCGC-AAA011-G17 > GW2011-AR18 > CAYFPK01. The sequence continues at coordinate 511 of CAYFPK010000019.1, read as the reverse complement.
ACCCTATAATACTGGAAAAGACTTTGTGTATAAAGATAACTTCAAGAATAGTATTAATGCTTATTTGGAACAAACAGGGCAATTAAATGGTAATGGAGTTAAACTAACCACAAACGTGGAAACAAATGGACGCTTCCACTCAGATTGGATTTCAATGATATACCCCAGATTATTTGTTGCAAGAAATCTATTGAGAGATGATGGGGTTATTTTTGTAAGTATTGATGATAATGAAATCCACAATCTTAGAAAGGTGATGGATGAGATTTTTGGCGAGGAGAATTTTGTTGGAAAATTTATTTGGAAAAGAAGGGCTTCATCAGCTCTTGCTGATTTCAATGTTTCTGTAGATCATGAATATGTTCTATGTTACCATAAAGGAAATTTTAAGGGATTTCTTGGCATTCCTAAGTCCTATAAACAGTATAAAAATCCAGACAATGATCCTAGGGGGGACTGGGTATTGGGAGATTTGACAGTTGGGATGACAAAAGGCCAAAGACCTAATCAA
>CAYFPK010000018.1:0-16923 GCA_964344975.1 Candidatus Woesearchaeota archaeon | reverse complement strand
CCCGAGAGCTACCCAACACAAGGGTTGTGGCCAGTCGCCGAAACGCTATTTAAAGCTTGTTGTCAGCAGAAAAGTTTATAAGAACTACTTTATAAACAGCACCATGGGTATTTTAAGCAAGACAAAGCCAAAAGAGGAAAAGATGGAAGAACCAGCAAAAAGGGACCTCAGCATGCAAGAGGAGAACCAACTTTTAAAGGCATCTTTAGGCTACATGAAAAACGAGCTGAACAAATTCAAAGAACCACCATTATTAATTTGTGAAGTAAAAAACGTTCAAGAAAACAAAACGATTATTCGTGTACCAAACGGCAATCAATTCTTGGTAAACCGCTCAGGCACATTACAACTTGAACCTGGCGATGTGGTTGTCGTTGAACAAAAGTCATTAACAGTAATTAACAAGCTTGACAAAGTAAAAAGCTTTGATGTAGAAAGTTTTGTGTGTATGTCTAAACCAAGCGTAGATTGGGACAACATCGGCGGGTTGCACGAGCAAGTGCGAGAAATCAAAGAAGTCATTGAATTGCCTCTAACCAAACCAGAACTATTCAAAAAGATTGGTATTGAACCACCAAAAGGAATTCTACTGCACGGCGCACCGGGAACAGGTAAAACTATGCTCGCAAAAGCGGTAGCTAATGCAACAAATGCAACCTTCATTGAAATCGTCGCGTCAGAATTGGTACAAAAGTTCATCGGCGAAGGAGCAAAGTTGGTCAAAGACATTTTCCAGCTGGCAAAAGAAAAATCCCCTTCAATTATTTTCATTGACGAAATTGACGCTTTAGCAGCAGAACGTATCGAGTTAGGTACATCTGGCGAGCGTGAAGTACAACGAACATTCATGCAACTCTTAACCGAGATGGACGGCTTCAAAAGCCTAGATGGGGTAAAAGTAATCGCCGCAACAAACAGAGTAGATATCTTAGACCAGGCAATCTTACGCCCAGGAAGATTTGACAGAATTATAGAGATTCCATTGCCAGAAAAAGAAGGCAGAGAAGAAATTTTAAAAATCCACGCAAATAAAATGAGTTTACAAAAAATTGACTTCAACAAATTAGCGGAAAAAACTGAAAACTTCTCCGGCGCTGAATTAAAAACAGTATGTACCGAGGCAGGCTACTTTGCCATCCGTGAAGAAAGAACAAAAGTAAAGCAAGCAGATTTTTTTGAAGCAGTTGAAAAAATCTTGCAAGATAACGAAGATAAAAGCCACGTGGCTATGTTTGGATAAATGCACATTCTCAAGATCCCTTTTGCAGCCGGCGGTATGAACAAAACGAAAGGTGTAGAAGAGGCACCAGAAAAAATAGTTGAGCAGTTAAAGAAATTAACGTGCAACGAGCAAGGATATCCTAGTTCATTTACGCAAGAGTTAGTAGAAATAAACAACGAGGACATCAACAAAGCACACGAGCAAGTAGTACAAGCAACAAAAAATAAAAGCAACATAATAATTCTTGGCGGCAACCACGCATTAAGTTACAGTGCAATGAAGGCAACATGCACAAAAGAAGATGGGCTAATTATTTTCGACGCACATCCTGATTGTGAAGAGACAACCAACATACCAACCCATGAAGATTACTTAAGAGCGCTTATAGAAGAAGATAAGATTGACCCTAAGAAGATAATTTTGATAGGCATAAGAAACCAAAGCCCAAACGAGAAAGCGTTTCTCAAAAAACACAACATCAATTGTTTCACCATGCAAAAAATTGAAAAGTTAGGCTTTGACGAAGTCATAGACGTTGCCATGGAGCAAAGCTACAACAACAAAAGAACCTACGTGTCTATAGATATTGACGTGGTAGACCCTGCCTTCGCACCAGGAACAGGATATCCTGAACCAGGCGGCATTACCTCAAGACAAATGATTAGCGCAGTGCAAAGAATAAAAAAACTAAAAAACTTACATGTGGCAGATTTGGTAGAAGTCAATCCAACAAAAGACATCAACAACACAACAGTAAAGCTAGCAGCAAAGTTAGCCAAAGAGTTATTGTAAAACCCTTAGAAAAAATAAGCATGAAAGTTAGTATCCTTTGTTACTCCAAAATCCTGATAGAATTTTTTTCTAACTCCTGCCATACTATATGCACCAAGAATATACTCTATAGTTTTCACAGACCCTGCCTGTTCTAAATCACGACCAAGAATTGCTCGAGCTGCAGCCTTAGCATTTGCAAAGTGAAGCCTAGCAACAACAGCATCAACATCAACAAGATGAAGAAACGTTAAACCTGCAAGCGCACAGATGGTTGAATGATCTATAAACTCCTTATTAGCTTCTTCAAAACTCATAGAATATTTAAAGACACAAGAATAATAAGGTTTTCGCAGATTCTAAGCTAATTACCCTAAAAGATTTACGAAAAAAAGACCAAAAAACATATAAATAAGTTTAAACTTATTCTACTTACCATGATTGAAACAATAAAAGTCTCTTCAAGAGGACAAATAGTAATTCCAGAATACATCAGAAATCATCTAAAAATAAAAGAAGGAACAAAGCTCATATTACAAGAAAAAGGTAAAAGAATAATCCTCGAAGCAGAAGAGGACTTTCTAAGAAGAATTAAAAGGCTAGAAATTGAAAAAGAAGAGGTCGGTTGGCTAGCACTAGCAGAAGAAAATCTCAAGGAATTATGGGATAATAAAGAGGATGAAAAAGAATGGCAACAATATTTAAAGAAATAAGCCAAAGAGAAATCCATTTGGTACCGTTTCCTTTTTCAGACTTTAGCGGGACAAAGGTAAGACCGGTTCTAGTAGTTTCCAATAATGAATTTAACAAAAAATCGCAAGATGTAATTGTATGCGGGGTTACTTCACAAGATATAAACGAAATAGAAGTGCAAAAAAAAGATTTAGAAGAAGGGATCTTATTCAAAAAATCCAATATTAAGGCCGAAAGCATATTAAAAGTAAAAAAAGACCTACTAATCAAAAAGATCGCAAAGGTAAATAAAAGAACACACAAAAGAGTAATAAAAAGAATTTTTGAAATTATAAAATAACCGCTAACTTTCAGAAAAAAAGGTCAAAGTTTTCTAAACAACCAAAAATTATAAGTTTCTGTAAAGTCAGAGGCAACCAACTCAAAAGAATCCAACTGTTTTAAGAAAAAAATGCCTTCTTTTAAATCAGCAATTTTCTCATCAAAAAGATCTTGATCAAACTCAGGACTATCTTTTCTAAGCTTAGGTGAGGCCCATTTTTTTAATCTAGGTGAAGGCTCCATAATAACTAAAAGGCCACCTCTCAACAAGATTCGTGTAACTTCTTGAATTGCTTTACCAAATGCAACAAAGTGCCAGGAATGTGCAAAAAAAACAACATCAAAAGTTTTCTTAAAAGGAATTTTCTCAGCAGCACCAACAAGGTAGGTAACATTCGCCATTCCCTTCGCGGTTTCTCTTGCAAGCTCAATATATTCTTTAGAAGGATCTATGCCAAAATAATTCTGAAAATAAGGTGCTAACAGCTTTCCAAACCGACCATTACCGACACCAATTTCCAACAACTCTGATGTTTCAGTAGTAATATAGGACCTTAACTTCTTTAGAAGATAATCACGCCTCCTAAGGTTCTTCTCATTCAACTCAACATTAAACAAAACAAGTGACGACATAATCCTAAAACAATTACTCAACAGCAGGCAGAGTAGCTTTCTTAGAAAGAGCCAATTTCAACCCAATTAACAACGGTATAACCACAGCAAGCCAACCAAGAGAAATCGCCCAATCTGGATACCCTTCATAGTTTCCTTTAAACTCAGTGATTAACTGCATAACCAGCAAAACACTCAAAGCAAGAGGAATAACATACTTGATAGCATACTCCCACCACACACCAACTTTAAAGCGACTCACACTGTTAATATACGCACGTAATTTGTCTGCACCATACACCCAACCGATAGCGACACACTCAAAGATACCAACTAAGACCAACCCGAAGTTAGTAACAAAATGATCAAAGATATCTAAAAAATACAACCCAGCATGGGTCGTAAAAATGATACCCATCAAAAAGGCGACAGCACACACAGCAAACGCGACCCGTTGCTGCACAGCCTTTTTCATACGATCAACAAACACGGTATTCACCGCTTCAACTAAAGAAAACGCTGAATCGATACCCAACGCAAGTAACATCAAAAAGAACAGCGCAGAAAAGAACCAACCCAGAGGCATTAAAGATAAAGCTTGCGGGAACACAACAAAGGCAAGACCAGGACCTGAAGCAACCACATCAGCAACAGCAGAACCCGTCGAGGTTGCCATGTACCCTAAGACACCAAAGACCACAAAACCAGAAAAGAGGCTAATCAAAGTGTTAACAACAGAAGTAATGTACGCATCACCAGTAACATCTTGCGTTTCGCGGTTAAAACTCGCATACGCGATCATAATACCAAACGCTAAACTCAGCGTAAAGAAGATTTGCGAAACAGCGGCAAGCCATATTTCAGAACTCAAAAGTGCCGTAAAGTCAGGACGCAAGTACTCCACGATACCACTCATAGCACCATCAAGAGTTATAGCACGAACAAACAGTACACCGAGCAAAATAAGAGGTAAAGGCATAGTGATAGCAACCACACGCCCAACACTTTTCACGCCGTGACGCACACAAAAATAAATCATAACCCAGACAGCCAATAAAGCAAAAAACACCGGCCAGGCAATACCACCGATAACACTAACACTGTCAGAGATTTGTAAGATAGAACCAAAAAAGTAGCCTTTAGCATCTTCTGACCACGGTAAGGTGGCAGAAAACGAATGAAAGAAAAACAGTAAAGCCCACGCCATAACGACAGCGTAATAGACAACAACAACAAACCCGGAGAAAATGGCTCCAATGCCAATACCACGTAAACGATGGTTAATGGTTGCAAACGCATCAACAGCCCCTTTTTGCAATTTTTGTCCAATAGCGAACTCTAAAAGCAACAAAGGAATACCTAAAACAAATAAAGCGATTAAGTAGGGAACTAAAAACGCACCACCGCCAAACTTATGCGCTAAAAACGGAAACCGCCAAACGTTACCAAGACCAACTGCAGAACCTATAGCAGCAAACAAAAAAATAGTCCGAGAAGACCAACGTGCACGACCCATTAAACGAACCCTAAAAAAAGTCCCTTATAAACATTGTGCTAAAAAAAGTACAACCTTTATAAAACAACAAGATAAACAAGGGACATGCGTCTCTTTGTAGCAATACCTTTAGAAAAAGAAATTAAAGAACATCTTATACAATTACAGCAACATATCGGCAGCTCTGATGCAAAAGTTGCCTGGGTTGCAAAAAAAAACTTACACCTCACATTAAAGTACTTAGGAAATATAAAAGATCCAAAAAAAATCCAAGAAGCACTTAAAAAAATAAAAACTAAAAAAATTCAGGTACATTTGGGCACATTTGAAACTATACCAAAAAAAGAACCCCGGGTATTGTACGTAAGCGTAGAACCTGCTGAAGAATTAAAAAAGCTAGCATTTAAGGTAGATGAGCAAACCATGCACATCCCAGCAGACCACGCATTTTTATCTCACATAACTATTGGTAGAATAAAACAAATGAAATTTCCCAAAGATTTCAAAAAGAAAGTAGAATCATTACAAGTACAACAACTTAGCTTCACCGTAGACAAATTTCAGTTAATGACCTCACAACCTAAAGCATCAGGCCCCGTGTATAAAGTGCTAGAAGAGTACAGACTAGAGTAACTTTATTAATTAAAAGAGACTTAGAAAAATATGGAACCAGCATTAATCAGAAGAGTAAGAAGGAATAAGTATCAGATCTTAGAGCTGGACGAAGAAGAATTGGTTGAACCGATACTAGGGGACGTAGAGCTAGGCGACTTGGTAATGACAGGAACAGCATTCATTGAAGTAGAAACCAGCGGGCAAGCACAGATAAAAGCTTTAGAGCGGGCAAGATTGAGAGGCTCAGATTATGTCATGCTCAGCGACAATAACATAGAAATACCATCAAGACACGTTAGACGATCCGCATACATAGCCACATTTTATGAAGAAGAACCCTATGACGAAGAGTAACCTTCACGAATAAGCGCATAAATTTCTGCAGCCTTTTTTGCACCCACACCTTCAACAGAAGTTAACTCATCAACAGAAGCTAAAAAGATGTTATAGACAGAACCAAAATGAGCAAGTAAACTGCGAGCTAAAGCAGGACCGACACCCGGCAAAGACTCAACAACAAACAACTGCATGTCAGAAGTGCTCAAAGGTTTACGCTCTAAACGCACACCCACATCCTTTTTAGACATATCACCCTCACGTTTAGCAACCACGGACAAAAACGAAGCGGTATCTAAAGCATTGGTAGTAAACACAATAGGCACATGAAAAGAAAGTGCAACAGCAGCAAGCGCGCCACGAATCGCGTTAGGATGCACTTTACGCACAGAATAAATATCTTCAGCACCTTCAATAACTAAAAGAGGTTTCTCAAATGATTCACGCAGCGCACGCACCTGCGACATTAAACGCCCATCTAAAAGTGAACTAACAAAGTCAGATGCTGACTTCCGTTCAACACCGACACGTCCGTCAGCCAAAACAAAATCAGCAACAGGTAATTGTACAGAATCAACGCTAAGACCCAAGTCAACTAAATGTTTTAAAATTGAAGAACCTTTCTCACGCGTATCACACATGATACGCAAAGTTGAAGAAAAAGAAGACAATTCTTGCTGACCCACACCAGACAACTTGCCTTGAATTTGACTTAAAGCTTTATGCATACGTTTTTCTTTATGATGCGCAACCCAGTGGTACGCTTCATCACGCGTATTCTTCGCCATAAGCACAACCATCCGCCCTGCAGCCTGACGCGCAGTCCGTCCCCGACGTTGAATGCTACGAATAGCAGACGGTACAGGCTCATAAAAAATAAGCAAATCAACTTGCGGAATGTCAAGCCCTTCCTCACCAATAGACGTTGAAACTAACACGTTAATTTCCCCAGAAGAAAATGCGTCAATAGCAGCAAGCTGCTTTTTCTGACTCATCCCCGTTCCATTTTTTTTCGCTTGACCAACAAATAATTGTGCACGTACACAAGGCAAAGAACTCAACAATTGCACAACACGCTTGGCATTATCACGATACTGATTAAATATCATCACTTTCAAGGAAGAGTTAGCAGCAAACTCATCACGAAGTAAGCCAAGAAGTTGGTTCATCTTCGGATGCAACACCCCTTGCTCAACCAAAGACCTAGCCTTATTTCCAGCCTCACAAAAAGCAAGATCACCTTGTAAACTCCTAACAGCTTTACTTGACAAAGAACTAAGAGAATCAAGATAGGTGACAAGAGCATGTACACCTTGCGTTTCAAGCTGCTCTTGCGCATGCTGCACTTTAAGCAACTGCGCAACTAAACTAATACCGGAAAAAAGCGCAGATGATTTAGGACCGCGAGCAAGCTTACCTTGCAACTGCCGCATCATTTTTAGCAGATCAGTCTTACTCATAGCAACGTTAACAGAGAACCCAAGAACTTTAAGCTCAGAAATGCGTTTAGTATACACTTCCTGCAATAAAACTTGTATAGTGACAAACCCCGGTGGCAACGCAACCTTAATCCAATCCACAGCCATCTCTTGCACATACGGCGCAACATCACTATCAGTCTCCGTGCGCACTTCAACAGCTGCAATAAACGCATTTTTACACACCGTGGTAATAGAAGCAACATCAGACCCAGGTGATGCAGTAAGACCAATGATACGCGCATCAGCCGCCTTTTGCATATATTGTTTAGCAATCCACGTATAATCATAATCTTTAACACAACGGTGCGCTTCATCTAAAACTAAAGCAACAACAGAGCTAAGATCTAAACGCCCAGTAACAATATCATTCGCAACAGTTTGCGGAGTAGAAACAACAACAGTAGCCCCAGCATAAGAAGAAGAACGTACAGCAGGCGCAACATCCCCTGAAAAAAGAAGAACATCTTCTACAGTAAGATCAGTACACGCAACAAACTCTTTGTGGATTTGTGCCGCTAAAGGTTTCGTCGGCGTTAAAAACAACACTTGGCCACCTAACGTATCAAGACGAGCAACAGCAGCAGCAATGGCTATTTTCGTCTTACCCATGCCAGTAGGCAAAACAACTAACGTATTTTTATCAACACACGTAGCAATAATTGCTTCTTGATATGCTCGCGGCGTAAAAGATTGAATCTGCATACAACAAAAATAGTAAACTAATTTTTAAACATTGCGCGCAGTTGGCAAGTGCGCACAAAAAAGCATATGTTAGAGAAGCTATTTAGAAGAAAGCCCTTCTTTCTCACGCTGAAGCTCTGCAACAAGAGCATCTAATTTTTTAGAGGCCAGATCAATATGGCCTTGAAAACCACGTCGAGCAACAAGTTCAGCCTCATAACCCATTGAAGTAATCTCTCTAAGAACATCCAAGGCAATATCTTCATTCATGGCATATTTATCCGATGAGTGAGAAACAATCCCTTTAGGAAACCCACCAGAACATCCTCGAGAGCCAGGATATACAAAGCGAAAAGATTCATCAGAGTTTCGTCGAGCAACAACATAATATCTATCCAAAGGCATAGGCAAGAAACATAAAAGAACATATTAAAGATTATAGCCAAAAAAAAGAAGATTCTACAAAACATAGTTTACAGAATATAGCCGCACTTGACACACTTGCCAAGTGCGCGTAACGCTTTTTAAAACACTCTCCTAAAAGGGATATTAGGAGGTACAACAGATGCACATTAATCCACGACAAACAAACATAAACCATCAACTAGTTGAGCGACTTTTCGCAGAAAAGATAAGCTCACTACCCACAAAAAAGGAGGTGAAACGGCATGGAAAACATTTACGAAGAAAGCAACGTCCAAAAACTACTCGAACAAGACCATATAAGTGGCAGCGAAGCAGGGTTCATGGCTGGTTATCTAGCATGAACATTTTTTCTTAATTTTTCAAAAAATTAATTATCTTCGTAGTTGCCTGTACATACATACGGTGCTTCATACACGATAAGCTCGCCTAAAGCAAAGCGATCTCCAGTTTCACCACGCGTACCTAACACTTCAACACGTACCCACTTAGTGGAAATAGGATCAGTAAAGATATCTAGCGGCTCTTTATATCCTTGCCCCATAGCTAAGTTATCAGCAACAAGCATCCAGTGTCCGTTAACACCATCAGTAGAATCCGCTGAAAAGTACACACGAAGCCCACTCACGGTAAAATCATTGTTACCCATGTGCGACGCAAGTAAACGCAAACGGTTCACAATAGTTTCTTCAGCAAGCTCAACAGAAGCATACTGTGGGAAGTCAACATCATAACACGTCCAACGAGTGTTGCTCATAGCATACCGCTGATCGATTAACGCATCAGGATTACCACAGGTAGCATATGAAGATACAGCATGATCACTTACTGCATTCCCACTATAATCTTCTTCACGATAACTACCACGGTTATACCCACAATAAACAACACCAGTGGTGGAAGTTAAACCGATAAATTCACAGGAACCAAAGCGACAAGCATAGCCTTCATCGCAGCCTGCATCTTCAGGACAAGTACCACAAGTCTCGCCCACATCAGCAACACCGTTACCACACTGATGAGCAGCCCTTTGTTGTAAAAACACATCACTGGTAATATCTAAATCAGGAAAACTATCAGCTACAGGCATATCAGCTAAATACTCAGCGTAACACTGATAATCATTGCCACACATCTCATCAGCGCCACAGTCAGCATCAACTACACAGGCAACACCACACTGCCCAAGAACAACACCCTGCGGCTCTTCAGCTAAACAACCGTTTGCTTGCTCCACACAAGCAACACGTTCAGCACCAACACAAGACGAAGCAGAACACGTATCCTCACAAAGAGGAGTCTGCAAAGAAAAATAACCGGCAAAAACGACAACTAAGAGTAAAAGTACACCTAACGCAGCAAGCGTACTGACTAAAAAGTTCGACTGTTGTTTACGTTTACGTTTTGCCAATGATACACCTCTGTAACTTTCTTTATAAAAAGGAGTATTTAAAACTTTGCATTCAAGTTAACTTCGCACGACAAGCACGCTCTTTTGCAAACACAACATGCGAAGCTCGTTTCTCAAACAACGAACACGCAAGTTGAGCTAAAGCACTAAAATCAACCACATACCCATCAGCAACCCACCCTGAAGTTGACACTAACTCAGCAGCATCAACTAAACAGGTACGCAGCAATAAGACATTTTCAGCATGCGCCTCAACAATAACCGCACGCTCTTCTTCCGGAGTTAAAGTAACCTCCTTCCACGACACAACTTGTTTTTCTTTAGGGAATCGTTTACTATATACCATATAAACAAGTAAACAAAACAAATTAATAACAACTACCCATAAAAAACAAAAAAAACAAACAATCCCGTAAGAATTTCACAATAACAACTGAATATGTTCAATATGTTCAGCAATCTTATTACCGGTCGGCGTTAAGGTAATCGTCTTGATACGCCCTTGTTTAGAAAAGGTGACAAGCTTCGCCTTCTCCATTTCTTGCAAAATTTTCACTGCATGAGAATACGTACAATCCACCTCTTTTGCAAGTACAGAACCATACCGATTTTTTGAACTAGCGCGCAAAGCAACTAAAATCATGACAGGTTTTTTACGAAAAAACACTTCAAAGATATCTTTATTTTTAACCATTCACAATCCTCCCCTACACACCTCTCAAAGTAATACAAAGCGTACAAAGATGCTATTTAAACCTTTGGTTTTAAAGCTATAGGTTAGACCAACCAGTTTAAAAAAGTCCACAAAGTTTATAAAACAAGCAACTAAAACAAAGCTAAAATGTTAGACATCCATCTCTTACGAGAAAATCCAAAGATTCTTCTCAAAGATTTAAAAAAACGCAAAGATACAGAAAAGATTGGCTGGGTCAAAGACTTGTTAGAAAAAGACGAGGCATGGAGAAAGGCAACACAGCAGGTAGAGAAGCTTCGGGCAAAAAGAAACCAACTCACAGTAACCATAGTTAAAAAGAAAAAGGCAAAAGAGGACACTAAAAAGGAAATTAAGCAGGCACAGGCACTACCCAAAAAGATTAAAGCCTTAGAAGAAAAGCAAGAAAAACTCAAAAAGCAAATTGACACGTACCTGTACAAACTGCCTAACATCATGCACAAGTCCGTGCCGTATGGTAAAGATGACCAAGACAACGTACAATTACACACCTGGGGTAAAACAACAAAAAAGAAGTTCCCGTTAAAAAGTCACCAAGAGATAGGTGAAAAACTCAACGTACTCGACTTTGAGAGTTCAGCAAAAATCGCAGGTAACGGATTTTATTTTCTTAAAGGCGATTTAGCCCTACTTAACCAAGCAATCATCCACTTTGCAATAGGTCATCTAACCAAAAAAGGCTACAGCTACATCGAACCGCCGTTAATAATGAACACAAAGACGTACAAGGGTGTAACCGACCTAGAGGCGTTCAACGATGTATTGTACAAAATTGAAGGGCAAGATTTACACTTAATAGCAACCTCAGAACACCCGTTAGTTGCCCAATTTGCAAACCAAACAATACAACAATCATGCTTACCAATCAAACTAGTAGGCTACTCTATGTGTTTTAGAAAAGAGGTCGGCTCTACAGGTGTTGATACAAAGGGCTTATTTAGAACACACCAGTTCAACAAAGTCGAACAGGTTATTGTGTGTGAACCAAAAGATTCATGGAAACTACACGAAGAGCTTTTAAAAAATGCAGAAAGTATGCTTAAAAAACTCAAACTACCGTACAGAGTAGTCAACATCTGTACAGGCGATCTAGGCATCGTTGCAGCAAAAAAATATGATATAGAGGTGTGGATGCCAAGACAAAAAAAATATCGAGAAGCAATGTCCTGCTCCAACTGTACAGATTACCAAGCACGCAGACTCAACATCAAATACACCGATAACAAAACACGAGCACTAACACACACGCTCAACAGCACAGCGATTGCCACATCAAGAATCTTAGTTGCAATTTTAGAAAACAATCAACAAAAAGACGGATCAGTAAAAATACCGTTGGTATTACAACCGTACATGAATGGGAGAAAGAAAATACAATGACAGACGAAAAGATAATCCAACAAATGGAAGAAGGAACAAAAGATGAAGATGTATATTCAGAAGAAGGGCAAGAACAGTTAGTTGCAGATGATGAAATAACCGATATTGAAGAGGGCATCATGCAAGGGTACAATCAAGATGAAGCAACATGTGCAAACTGCAACAAGGTACTTATTGATGAAAACATCGTCGAAGAAGATTTAGAAGGCAAGCACTTCAGATTCTGTTGTGAAGACTGTGCAAGAAATTTCGAAGTGCGCGAAGACCATTAAGGTCTTTTAGGACTCATCGGGTGTTGACTACGAAAAGGCAGACAAGGAGAAGGCGCAAAAAAATAGACTTTAGCCTCATCACCTAATTGTTCATACACATGATACGCAGTAGCAGCCAGAGGCGTACCGCCAAAAACAACATCGTGACCATCAAAATATTTAACAAGCCGGGGACCGGGTAACCTACGAAAACCATCTTTGGGGGCCTCAACTAAACGTGTAAGACCTTTAAGATCAGTCTTTGCTGGATCGTTAGAACCAGTAGCACACAAAAGTTTAACATCTTTCATGACAAAAAAGAAAAATAAAGATATAATAAAGCTTTCTACATCACACCAAGCAAGTGATACCCTAAACGATCAGCAGCTAAGATTAAACCTGCAGTATCTTCACCTTGCACAATCACACAACGCCCTTCTGAATACACCCTATTCGAATCACCTAAGCGCAACTCAATAACAGACACAGTATCAGAAACATCAGCACAACTAATGACAGGCAATCCATACGCTAAACTTTCCTCAGTAGAACTAGTAAAAGCGGTCCGTGTAGGAATTTTATAAATACCATACTCATTGGTACCTAAAATTTTACCAAAATCTAAAAGGGCAATAAAGGATTTCTGCTCAGTTTGTTCAGGCAAAGAAGGATCTTGGGTTAAATACAGTTGTGAAATGCCACCAACACGATTAATCTTATCTTCGATATGAGGTTCAAATGCAACACCCGCAACAGCCCACGGATCAGAACGAAGAGGCAAAATATATTCAACATCATCAACGATAGCATGCACATAATATTGTTCAACTTCACCAATAGAGCGATTATCAATTTGAAACACTTGTCCGTTAGGCGCTTCATACTCAAGCACATGTGAATATTCCTTTTGTTTAGCTGAATAAATAATAAGAGAAGCGCAAACAAGAACAAAAACAAGTACAGCAAAAATGATCCACTGTGATTTAGCTTCCATGGTTACAGTACCCCTAACAACTTATAGATAAACAAAGACGTAACAGAGACTTCATCGCCGTTAGCAGCAGTTAACAACAAACAAGACTGATCACGAGAAATTGATGAATCACTACCAGAAGCAAAAGCAACAATTTGTTTAGCATCAGAACAAGCAACTACAGGTACATCTCCACATCCATCTTCTTGTGTGCACGCTTCTTGTACAGCATACCCTGTAAACGTTAAGTACGCAGCAACACGTTGATACACATAATCTGACGAAGCCATAGACGACGGATCATACGCAAGATACACACGTCCAGGGCTAAGACCTAAAGGTTCTGAAGAAATTGTGGAAACTTCAGAAGGTAAATGATCAAAAGATAAAGAATCAGATCCAATTTCAGCAGCATAGCCGCCACCAGCAACAGGGATAAACACATACCCTTCCTCTTCAACACCCCCAGCAGGCACTTCATCAGCAAACTGAATATAACCAAAAGACAAGGTTGCCATCAAAAAACACATAAAAAAAACAGCAGCGTAGCCAAAACGTTTACGGCGCCGTTCTTCACGACGACGTTCAAAAGTGGTTGCCATACCAAGTGCAATAAAAAGAGTCTAATAAAAAGCTTTCGACATAAAGTTTATAACCTATCACAATCAGCCAAGGCCCATGTCTAATGTACCCAAAGAAATAAAAAAAATCAACGATTTCGTCTGGGAGATTCCAAAAGACTACAAGAAAGGTATGAACGTACCAGCGCGCATGGTAGCATCAGAAGAATTACTCAATGCCATGGACGCGGGTGTGTTTGATCAAGTGACCAACGTTGCCTGCCTACCAGGTATCCAAAAGCATGCATATTGTATGCCGGATGGCCATTGATGCAATAAGATACGTCTTATGCAGTGGAAGGGGTACGGCTTTCCTATCGGCGGCGTTGCAGCATTTGATGCAAAAACAGGTATCATATCGCCCGGAGGAAACGCATAAAGCGTCCTTAGTCGGGTTTGATATAAACTGCCTGCACCCTAACACGAGAATCCTCGACGAACACGGTAGCTGGAGCTCTATTAAAGAACTAGAGAACTCCTGGAAGAAAAGAAACATCTCTCTTGTAGAACTTAACAAAAAAGAATTAACAACAAGCAACATCAACAGATTCATGAAGAAAAAAGAAAAAGCAATCTTCACCATAACAACACAAGCAGGCCTAGAAATCAAGGCAAGCGGGGATCATCCCATATTGACAACGCAAGGTATGAAATTAGCGTGTGATGTAACAAGTAAAGACACAGTTATCACATACCCCTTTCAAGGAATAAGATATGAAGAACCTGCAGAAAAAACGCTAGTCACACTCGAGGATATCTCAAGATATTTAGATAAGATAGGAATAACAAATAAAGGAAACGCAAAAACACAAATTATTAATAGATTAAAAGAAACAAATCTACTACCACTTAAACAAAATTCACCACAACTCCCAACTATAATCAGAATAATGGGATTTATTTATGGCGATGGTGTACTCACACTTGTAAAAGGAAAAAAAGGATTTATTCATTTTTATGCAGAGGAAGAGGACTTAAACCAAATTAAGCAAGATCTCAAAAAGATTGGAATAACAACACAAAAGATATTCAAAAGAAACAGGGAACATAAGATTAAAACAAATTATGGAGTTGTAGAGTTTGAACATGAAGAAAAAAACATAATTAAAAAATCAACAGGACTCGCAGCACTTTTAGCAGTTCTTGGCACACCAACAGGGAAAAAACCACACACAGAGTATAGAATTCCCATGTGGATAAAAGAAGCACCCCTCTGGCAAAAGAGATTGTTTCTCTCAGCATTTTTCGGCGCAGAATTAGCAAAGCCTGACACATCAAGTAGAACAAACTTTTATTGCCCACAACTCAACATGAACAAATCAGAAAAGATAGTAAATAACGGAATAGAGTTTCTCAAAGATATAAAAGATCTACTCGCAGAATTTGATATAAAAGCAAATGAACCGGTATTTGTAGAGGGTAATGATTACCAAGGAAAATATGGAAAAACAAAAGGACTAAGATTACTCATCAACGGAAAACCAGAAAACCTTCTAAAACTCTATGGACAAATAGGTTATACATATAATAAAAAGAAACAAGCCCTAGGGTGTTATGCAATAAGCTATCTTAAAGAAAAAGTAACAACAATAGAAGTACAAAGTAAAGTAAATGTCACAAAAAGTGGAGTACTACTTGAAAGAACAATAAATAAACAACTACAATCATTTGAAGAATTCAAAGAGCAAAGAGCATACGGCACAGATGGACTAGTAAGAGATCCAATTAAAAGTATAGAAATTTCAGAGTACAACGATTATGTATACGACTTCACAGTAAATCACAAAGACCACAATTTCATAGCAAACTCAATAGTCACCCATAACTGCGGTATGCGTTTAGTGACAACTAAACTCACGTGGGAGCAAGTTAAACCAAAGATTAAACAATTAACAGACAAATTTTTCGAAACTGTGCCAGCAGGCGTGGGATGTAAAGGGTTTGTTAAAGTAACCAACGACCAATTTCGAGACGTTATGACTGACGGTGTAAAATGGTGCGTTGATAATGGATATGGAAGAGACGCAGACATCACCCACTGTGAAGGCCACGGAAAAATTGACTGGGCAGACCCAAGTAAAATTTCAGAGAAAGCACAAAAAAGAGGCATTAACCAAATTGGCACGTTGGGTTCAGGCAACCATTACTTAGAAGTGCAAGTGGTAAAAAAAGAAAATATACACGACGAAAAAATTGCAAAAGCGTACGGTTTGTTTGAAAACCAAGTGGTCGTTATGGTCCACTGCGGTTCACGCGGCTTCGGCCACCAAGTAGCAACAGATCATTTAAAAGTGTTCAAAAACGCGATGCAAAAATATAAACTAAGCGTACCAGATAAAGAGTTATCCTGTGCACCGTTCGCATCAGACGAAGGGCAAGATTATTACAAAGCAATGGCGTGTGCTGCAAACATGGCCTTTGCAAACAGGCAAGTTATTCTGCACAGAATCCGTGAAGGTTTTCTAGACACGTTCAAACAACCAGAAGACGACTTAGGGTTAGATCTTGTGTACGATGTGGCACACAACATTGCAAAACGTGAACACCATGTGATCGATAACAAAAGAAAAGAAGTCGTGGTACACAGAAAAGGATCAACGCGTGCGTTTGGACCAGGTCATGAAGAACTTATACCAAAGTTCCAAAAATACGGCCAGCCAGTTATTCTAGGCGGGTCGATGCAAACAGGATCTTATCTGTTGGTAGGCACACAACAAGCAATGGACACAACCTTTGGCTCAACAGCACACGGTTCAGGACGAACTATGTCACGAACAAAAGCAAAAAAAATGGTACGCGGCGAACAGTTGCAAAAAGAGATGCTCAAAGAAGGCATTTATGTACGTTCAAAATCAATGTCAGGGTTAGCTGAAGAAGCAGGCTGTGCATACAAAGATGTTAACGC